>JBDZUV010000167.1:0-5233 GCA_040255345.1 Actinomycetota bacterium
ACACGGTGGGCTCGCACCGCCAGTTCAGAACGACTGCGAAGGCTTCAGACGCACGCGGCTGGGCAACGCCACACGGCTGCAGGTTGTTCTGGCCGTGGCGCTTCCTATGCTCTCCGTGTGACGATCCATGCCGCCACCTCGACCGGTACGGTGTTGATCGTCACGGGACCGCCTGGCGCGGGCAAATCGACGGTTGCGCCACTCGTCGCCGCGCGGTTGGGACCACTCGTGGCCACGATCGAAGCCGACTGGTTCTGGACGATCGTCACCGCCGGCTTCATTCCGCCCTGGGAGCCGACGTCAAACGACCAGAACCGCACCGTGTTGCGGTCGGTGATCTCGGCAGCAGCGGAGATGGCAACGGGCGGCTACCAGGTCCTCATCGACGGCGTCATCGGCCCCTGGCACCTGCCCGTCGTGACCGACGTGCTCGAGTCCCGCGGCGTCGATCTCGACTACGTCGTGCTCCGGCCCGATCTCGAGACCTGTCTGGACCGCGCCCGGGCACGCGCCACCGGGCAGGCCCGCGTCCCCGACCATCCACCCCTCACGGCGTCCGGTCCGATCAGGCACATGTGGAACGAGTTCGGCCACCTCGGCCGGTACGAGTCCCACGTGATCGACACGTCGCGGCTCGACCATGAAGCATCCGCCGACGAGGTGCGTCGGGCGCTCGTGGCCGGAGAGCTGCGAGTGTCTTCGGTGAGCTGATCGGGCGACGTCGCCGGCCTCTTCCCGAAATCCGGAGCGAATCGTCGAGTGTCGACCTCGAAATCCAGCATCGTGCTTCAGACTTCGGGGCGGGGATGGTGACGTGAGGCTCAGTCGGATCGGTCGGTCGTCCGGGCCAGTTCGCGGGCACGAGAGGTGACCAGGTCGCCGAGCGCCCGTTCGACCTCGCGGGCCAGGATCAACCCCGTCATCTCGCCGACGACGGGCCGCAGGGTGCCCAGGGTGGCGACCAGGCGGTCACGGCCGCCGTCGGATCCGAGGTCGGACTTCCATCGGCCGACCAGGTAATCGACGATCTCGTCGACGGCCTTCGCGAGACGCTTGCGCAGCACGTCACGGATGTGGCCGGCCTGGTCGATGTCGACCCCGGCACCACGCACCTGCAGGGCGAGTGCCAGCAGACCCGGGCTGGGGACGGTCCAGGTGCCGTCGTCGTTCGCCCGGGTGTAGCCGGCGTCGTGCAGTTCGGCGAGCAGGCCGGGCGTCTGATCGCCGACCAGCTCGCGGAGTTCGTCGAGCGACACGGTGCGCGGTCGATCATCTGACCACGGGGTCCGCAGGGCCGCGTCGATGCCCAACCACGACGCCACGGTGCGGGTCGGATCGTCGTTGTCGACCAGGTCGCGGATCGTGTGCAGGGTCAGGCCCCGGTCGCGCAGGTCGACGATCAGGGCGAGCCGCTCGAGGTGTTCGTCGCCGTAGCGTCGCTCGCGGCCCTGCTTGGCCGGCTTCGGGATCAGTTTCTCGGACTGGTAGTAGCGGATCGTCCGCTCGGTGACGCCACTCGCCTGTGCCAACTCACCGAGGCTGAACCCCGGTTCGCCGCCGTTCCCGTCGGTCTCGGCCGCGCTCGCGTCGGTCTCGGCGGCGTCCGCTTCGGGCTCGTGCTTGTTGGCCATGGGTCCAGTCAAGCAGAAGAGGCGTCAAGGTGACAGCAATCACTGGCATGATATGTTGACAGTGATCACTGGCAGATCGAGACTCGTACCCATGTCGACCATCGCCCACCACAACCCATCGGCCTTCTCGAAGCCTGGGGCGGCCACGACCAGCGATGCAGGCCGCACCGCGGCCGATCGCCACGCCGAAGAGATGTCGACCCGGCCCTCGTGGCGGGGATGGATCCACCGCATCGCCACCGGGGTGTTCGTGCCGCTGGCGCTGCTGGCCGTCGCGCTCGCTTCGACGACCGGTACGCGGGTCGCGGTGTCGGTCTACGCGATCGGGGTCGGCGCCATGCTCGGCGTTTCCGCGATCTACCACAGCGGTCACCTGGCGCCATCGACCATCGCCTGGTTCAGACGCATCGACCACACGACGATTCTGCTGGGCATCGCCGGCAGCTACACCGCCGTCGCCGTGCTCGCCCTGCCCCCGGCCCCCGCCACCACGCTGGTGACCTTCACCTGGGTTGCCGCCGCCATCGGCGTCGCCGTGCGCATGGCCTGGCTACGGGCGCCCTACCCCGTGGTCGCCGCGGTCTACCTGGCCGTCGGTTGGGGCGCCCTGCTGGAGTGGAACGCCCTGGTCACGGCGCTGTCGGCCGGTCAGCTCGGCCTGCTCCTCGGCGGCGGAATCGTCTACACCGCCGGCGCCGCCGTGTACGCGCTGCACCGCCCGAACCCGTGGCCCGCCACGTTCGGCTACCACGAGGTGTTCCACGCGCTGGTCACCATCGGCGTCGCCGCCCATTACGTGGTCATCCTCGACCTGGTGCTCCGGGCACGCTGAGGCCACGGGCCTCGACCGATTTTCAGCGCCTGTCGCCGGAATCATGCCCGCTCCGGGCCGGGACGGCGTCCTGGCGAGCTCAGGTCGACGGCGTGGATTCGAGCACGAACAACGGGATCTGCCGGTCGGTCGCCGCCTGGTACTCGTCGTAGCTCGGCCATACCTGCACCGCACGCGCCCACCACGCCGCCTTTTCGTCGCCGTCGGCCTCACGCACCGACACGTCGTGCAGCGTGGCGCCGTCCTGCACCCGGGCCACCGGGTTGGCCCGCAGATTGTGCACCCAGGCGGGGTGCGTCGGTGCGCCACCTTGTGACCCGATCACCGCGTAGTTGCCGGCGCCGTCGGTGGTGCGCACCAGCGGGGTCTTGCGGACCTTGCCCGAGCGCGCGCCGATCGTCCAGAGCACGATCCACTGGTCACCCACGAGTTCGCTCGTCGCCGACCCGTTCGTCTGCTCGTAGCGTTCGACCTCGGCAGCGATCGGCTCCCACGGGCTCGGTTCGTATTCGGCATCGAACTGGGACATCGCGGTCCTTTCCCCTTCGCAGACGGCGGGTCGTGCACCGGAGTGTAGAACCCGGAGCCTCGAGCCGAGTGGCGACCGTGCCGATGCGGATGAGGAAGAAGCGTCGGTCGGACCGACCCGGTCACGCCGCCGATTCCAGATCCAGCAGGGCCCGCTTGGCATCGGTGCCGCCCAGGTAGTTCCCGATCGTGCCGTCGGAGCGCACCACCCGGTGGCACGGCACGATCACCGGCACCGGATTGTGCGCGCACGCCGAGCCGACTGCCCGCACCGCGCGCGGATTGTCGAGCGTCGCGGCGAGCGCACCGTAGGTCCGGGTCGCGCCGTAGGGGATGCGGCCGAGCGCCTCGACCACCCGGCGGCGGAACCCACCGACCAGGCGCAGGTCGACAGCGAGATCGAAGCGTCGGCGCCGGCCGTCGAAGTATTCGGCGAGCTCGCGTGCGACCGCATCGGTACGCCGAGCCGTCTCGAGGATCCGCGGCGAGACCCGTCGGGCCAGATCGCCCAGGACCAGGTCGTGATCTTCGCGAGCGAACGCGACGCGTACCACCCCGAGCGGCGTCACCGCCACCAGCAGCGGACCGAATGGACTCCCGATGGTGCGGACCGCCACGTCGAGGGTGCCGTCGGCCACCGCACGATCGGCGACGCGGTCGACGAGCCGCTCGTAGAGCGCCGGGCCGTCGTCGCGGTCGAGCGCCGTGCCCAGCGCAGCCGAGTCGCCCCGGTCGAGGGCGGCACGCAGCGCCGCGACCAGCTCGGCATCGTCCTGATTCGTCGTCGGGTTCGTGGTCATCATTCGTCCTTTCGGTAGTGGGCCCGCAACTTCGCCATGCCGTCCGCGGCGGCACGACGCGCCGCCGCCGGGGTCGACTCCAACAACACCGCCACCTCGGCGAACGGATGGCCGTCGACGTGATGGCCCACCACGGCGAGGCGTTGGCGTTCGGTCAGCGCGGCGAGCGCGTCGAGCAGGTCGGCGTCGGCCGGACCCAGCCGGTCATCTTCGACGCCGACGTCCGCGATCGACTCGGTCGGGGTCGCCTGGCGCTCACGTCGCCGGATCGCGTCGATCGCCTTGCGGCGGGCGATCGTGGTCAGCCAGGCCGCCACGTTCGCGCGCGCGTCCAGATCGGGGTAGGCGCGCAACGCGGCGAGGAATGTCTCGGACCACGCGTCCTCGGCGTCGGCGACCGGCAGCATCGAGCGGCACAGGCGCAACACCATCGGACCGTGTTCGGCCACGACCTCACTGAACGGCGACAGACTCACGATGGGTCAACGTTGGCACGGCCAGGATCGTGAGGTCGCCTCACCGCGAATCCGAGACGGAACGACCTCGCTCAGCCGTTCGGTGGGACGAGCACGCCGCCCTGCACGATCCATCCCGGCGACAGTGCCGCGGGCGACCCGATCAGACCGGCGGTGGTGGCGCCGTCGAAGATCGCGCCGGCGAGGTTCGCACCGGCCACGTTCGTGCCCTGCAGGGTCGCGCCGTTCAGATACACATCCGACAGGTTCGCACCGGTGAGGTTCGTGCCGGCGAGGTTCGCGTACTGCAGCATCGACCCCGACAGATCCAGTCCCGAAAGGTCGAGCCCGGACAGATCGGCACTCACGAGCTGCGCATCCGGGTTCATGATGAACCCGCCGATCAGGGGACGGTCCGCGGGAAGTGATGCCGGCGTCCCGACGTTCACCCCGGTGACCACGCCGGTGATCGTCGCGGTGCCCAGAATGGTGTCGGTGAGGTTCGCGCCGCGCATCGCCACCTTGGTCAGGTCCGCATGCGAGAGATCCGCGTCCGACAGGTCGGCGTAGTCCAGGTGGGCACGGTCCAGGTCGGCTCCCGTGAGATCCGCACCGGACAGATCGGCATACTGCAGGTTCACCCCCGACAGGTCGATGTCCGGAGCGACCAGACCGGCGAGTTGTGCACCGTTCAGGTTGGCTCCCGGCCCGACGAGGTAGCCGTTGTGCAGCACCGTGCCCGCGGGCAGCGCGGACGGGGTGCCCGTCAGACCACCCGAGGTGATCGACTTCGGGTCGATGCTGGACAGGTCCACGCCGGAGATGTCCGCACCGGCCACCGTGGCCGCGATACCGATCAGCGTGCCGTGCGCCAACACCCACCCGGCCGGTAGCGCCGACGGGGTACCGATCAACGAGCGCGCGGTGATACGGGTCAGATCCGCACCGGACAGATCCGCACCGGACACGTCGACACCGCCGACGGTC
>JBDZUV010000028.1:0-28639 GCA_040255345.1 Actinomycetota bacterium
AAGAACGCGTCATCGACATGGCTGGCGACACTACGTGGCTTCGTCGTCGATCATCACCGTCGTTCGGGTCGCTGACCGACCCCGCCGCCCGTCGCCTGCGCCGATGCACCTGCCAGGTCAGCGGCCGTGGAACTCCGGGCGTCGTTTCTCGGCGAACGCAGCGAGTCCCGCGGCCAGGTCTTCACTCCGCCAGGCGGCGAGGCGCGCTTCGATGGCGGCCGTCGACGGTTCCACGGGTGTCTCGGCGTCGGCGAGCATGGCCTTGTGCGCAGCGATCGTGAGCGGCGCGAGGCGGGCGATCTCCGCCGCCCAGCTCACTCCGGCTGCGCGCACGTCGGTGTCGTCGTCGACGAGTCGGTGGACGAAACCCGCCTCGGCCAGCGCAGTGCCGTCGAAGACTTCAGTGCCCACGAGCATCGCCCGGGCGATCGAGTGTCCGACGGCCTCCGACAGGTGGTGCACCGTGTAGGCGTCGACGGTGAGGCCGAGTTTCGCGGCGGGGATCCCGAAGGTCGCACCGCTCGTGGCGAGCCGCAGATCACACGCCATCGCCAGTTGGGTGCCCGCGCCGAGCGCGGGCCCGTGGATCGCTCCGATCACCGCAAAGGGCACCGTGCGGAGGTCTTCGAGGGCGGCGCGGAGTTCCTGGACGAACCCCTCGTCCTCGACGGTCGACAGGTCGGCTCCTGCACAGAAATTGCGGCCTTCGCCCACGAGGACGAGTGCCCGGGTGCCGGCGCCGACGGCCGATCGGATCGCGGCGCGCAGTTCGGTCAGGTGGGCGTGGTCGAGTGCGTTGCGACGGTCCTGACGGTCGAGGGTCACCACCGTGACACCGGCAGGGTCGTCGAGGACTTCGTAGTGCACGGGCATGCTGGGCGACCGTACACGACGCTCCTCATCGCCTCGCCGACGGCAGCCGATCGCCCATCGGCGCCGAGCGGTCATGATTTCGGCGACAGCCTCTAACATCCAGTCGTCCACACGACCACGCCCCGAGGAGCCCCATGAGCCACGTACTCGCCATCGACCTGGGAACGGGAGGGCCGAAGGTCGCACTGGTGAGCCTCGACGGTGAGATCGCCGGCTCCGAGGTCGAGACGACCGAGTTGATCCTCGGCGACGGCGGCAAGGCCGAGCAGGACCCGGCCGACTGGTGGCGGGCGATCGACACCGCGACGCTCCGCCTGTTGGAGCGTGAGCTCGTGCCTCGTGCCGCCATCGACGCGGTCGCGGTGACCTCGCAATGGTCGGGTACCGTCGCCGTCGACGCCCAGGGCAAACCGCTGATGAACGCGATCATCTGGATGGACTCGCGCGGCTCAGCCGAGATCCGAAAGGTCACCAGCGGGGCCCTCAAGGTCCAGGGCTACGACGTGCGGCGGCTCAAGTCGTGGATCCAACGCACCGGGGGCATCCCCAGCCATTCTGGCAAGGACCCGGTCGCGCACATTCTGTGGATCAAGGCGAACCTGCCCGACGTCTACGACGCGACCCACACCTTCCTCGAACCGTGTGACTACCTCAACCTGCGCCTGTCGGGCCGGACGGTCTCGAGCCACGACGCGATCACCCTGCACTGGATCACCGACAACCGTGACCGCCACAACATCGTCTACGACGACGAGCTGATCGCCGCGTTCGGGCTCGACCGCAAACGGCTGCCCGAACTGGTGCCCTCCGCGTCGGTGATCGGTACGGTCACCGCCGAGATCTCGACTCGCTGGGGACTCACCCCGACCACCAAGGTCGTCACCGCAACCGGCGACGTGCACTCCGCGGCCGTCGGCTCGGGCGCGGTCGCCGACTACGCCGGACACCTCTACATCGGCACGTCGTCGTGGCTGAGCTGCCACGTGCCGTGGAAGAAGACCGACCTGTTGCGCAACCAGGCGGCCCTGCCCTCCGCGTTGCCCGGCCGCTACTTCATCGTCAACGAACACGAGACCGCCGGGGCGTGCATCGACCATCTCATCGACGAGGTGATCTACGCGGATGACGCCCTCGGCACCCCCAAACCCGACGACGCGTACGCCCGCGTCGAAGCGCTCGCCACCGAAGTGCCCGCGGGCGCGAACGGCGTGGTCTACACGCCGTGGCTGAACGGTGAGCGCACCCCGGTCGACGATCACACGATCCGCGCCGGCTGGCAGCACATCGGTCTGGCGAACACCCGGGCCGATCTGGTCCGGGCCACCTATGAAGGGGTGGCGTTCAACAGCCGGTGGCTGCTCGAAGCGGTCGAGAAGTTCACCAAACACCGACTCGACACGCTGAACTTCATCGGCGGCGGTGCGCTGTCGACCCTGTGGTGTCAGATCCACGCCGACGTGCTCGACCGCGACATCAACCAGATGGCCGAGCCACGCCAGGCGAACGTGCGCGGCGCCGCGCTGCTCGCCTCGATCGCGCTCGGTCACGCCCGTGTCGACAGCCTCGCCGCCGAGGTGCCCGTCGAGCGCACCTTTCATCCGAACCCGGCGAACAAGGCCATCTACGACGCCCTGTTCGACCAGTTCACCGCCATCTACAAGGCCGACAAGCCCATTCACGCCAAGCTCGAAGGGATCAGGCACGCGTCGTGACCCCGCGCCGCGCCGATCCGACCGATGACGAGGTGCTCGCGCACCGCGCCCGGCTGGCCGCCTATGTGAAGGTCGGCAAGCGGGTCGGCTACGGGCTGTTCGCCTACGCGGTGGTGGCGTTCGTGTTGGGCGCGGTGCTCGGGTTCTCAGGGCTGCTCGTCAACACGATCATCGCGGCGATGCTGATCGGCTCGATCCTGTTGGTGCCGGCGATCGTGTTCGGCTACGGCATCCGCGCCGCCGAACGTGAAGAACGTGGCGAGACCCGCAAAGGCGGGTACTGATGGGCCCGCCGGCCACGCCGGTCGCGCTGGTCAGCGGCGCAGCCCGGGGCATCGGCGCTGCCACCGTCGCCGCCCTCGCCGCCGCGGGTTGGCGGGTCGTCGCCACCGACGGCTGCGCAGACGACGCTCGCCTGGCCTATGCACTCGGCACCCGAGCAGAACTCGACGCGGTCGCTGCGGCGGCACCCGAGGTGACCCGTGTGGTGGTCGCCGACGTGCGCGACCCCGCCTCGCTCGGCGCCGCCGTGGAGGTGGCACGGGCAGAGTTCGGTCGTCTCGACGCGGCGATCGGCTGTGCCGGCGTCCTCGCCGGAGGTGAGGTCACCTGGGAGGCGTCGACCGACATCTGGGACGTGCAACTCGAGGTGAACCTGACCGGCATGTGGAACCTGGCCCAGGCAGCGCTCCCCGCGATCATCGACGCGGCACCGCTCGACGCCGGGGTGTCGCACGGGAGCTTCGTCGCGGTGTCCTCGGCGGCCGGGACGACGGGATTGCCGCTGCTCAGCGGGTATGCGGCGTCCAAGCACGGGGTCATCGGGTTGGTGCGCTCACTCGCCGCGGAACTCGCACCCCACGAGGTGACCGCGAACGTGGTGTGCCCCGGGTCGACCCGTACGCCGATCCTCGATGCATCGGCGGCGGTGTACGACCTCGAAGGTGCCGAGGCGTTCCGCAGCCACCACCTGCTCGACCGGCTGATCGAGCCGGCAGAGGTCGCCGCGCTCATCGCGTACCTGTGCTCAGATGCCGCGGCCGCGATCACCGGCGCCGTACTGCCGGTCGACGCAGGCATGACCGCCCATGGCGGCTGACCTCGAGGACGGCTCGCCGGCAGTGGACCTTCCCATCGATCCCAGACCCCACGAGGAGGTGCCCACCGGGTGGCACGGCCGGGCCGTGACCGTCCCGGCGCCGTGGCCGGGACGCCTGGAACCGGACGCGTCACTTTCCCGACTCGACGGCGGTCGAGTGCTCGTGGGCGGGTCACCGCTGACGGTGCTGCGCTTTGCGAGCCCGATCGACCTGAACGACGTGGTGTCGAGCGCGGTCATCGATCGGCTCGTCGACACCGGGATGGCGCACCCCGAACCGCCGAGCAGCCCGTTCACCGCAGATGACGTGACCGTGGTCATCCCCGTGTTCGGCAACGTCCAGGCACTGTCGTCGACCCTTGCGGCGCTGGCGCGGATGCCGGTCCGCACCGCACGGATCATCGTCGTCGACGACGCTTCGCCCGATGCCGACGCGGTCGCCGCGACGGTCGCGCTCGCCGGACGACGCTCGACCCGGCTGATCCGCCACGCTCGAAACAGCGGCCCGGCCGCCGCCCGCAACACCGGCACCGAGGCCGTGACGACCCCGTTGGTCGCCTACGTCGACGCCGGGTGTGTACCCGAACCCGGCTGGTTGAGTCCGCTCCTCGCGCAGTTCACCGACCCGAAGGTCGCGCTTGTCGCCCCGCGGGTCCGGGCCGACGAGACCCGTTGGAGTGACGGTGACGACGAGGCCGAGTCGGCCGGGCTGCGTGGCCGCCTCCGGCGGGCCATCGCCCACTTCGAGACGCGCAGGTCGTCCCTGGATCTGGGTGACCGGCCCGCACGGATCGCACCACGCACCCGTGTGTCGTACGTGCCCTCCGCCTGTGTCGTGGCACGCGCCGACGAGATCCGCCGCGTCGGCGGGTTCGACGAAACCCTGGCGGTGGGTGAGGACGTCGATCTGGTCTGGCGGCTCGCCCGCGACCGGCGGTTGCGCTACGAGCCCGCGGCTACGGCGTCCCACGACGTGCGCACTTCACCGCGCCGCTGGCTCGCCCGCCGGTTCGCCTATGGCACCTCTGCTGCTCCCCTGTCGATGCGCCACCCCCGTGGACCGGTGCCGGTACGCGTATCGGGCTGGAGCGCCGCGGCGTGGGCCGGGGTCGCCGCCGGGCACCCCGTCGTCGGGGCGTCGGTCGCGGCGACTTCGACCGCGTTGCTGACCCACAAGTTGGCGAACCTCGAGCATCCCGTGCAGCTCGCGATCCGGCTCGCCGGGGTCGGCAACGTGGCTGCCGGGGGTCTGCTGGCGAACGCGGTCCGTCGGGTCTGGTGGCCCATTGCCGTGCCCGCGGCGCTGTTCGGCCCGAAACCACTTCGCCGTTCGGTCCTCGCCGCGTATCTCATCCCGCCGCTGCTCGCGTGGCGCCCCAACAGTGGCATCGACCCGTTCACCTGGTTGGTGTTGTGCACCGCGGACGACGTCGCCTACGGCGTCGGTGTCTGGGCCGGATGTGTCACCGAACGAACGATCGCCCCACTGCTCCCCGACCTCTCGGCCGGTCGCGTCGACTGAACCCGGGCCCCGATGCGACCCGTGCCGGGCCGGTCAGCCGCTTCCGAACTTCTTCGTCATCGACTCACACAGCTCGACCGAGTCCACGATCCAGTTGTCGCCATGGACAGACGCGCGCACCTTCAGCACCTGCACCCCGTTGTCGTTCTTCAGAGTCGCCTGACGACCGTCCTGCGAGTCCGAGACAGACAGCAGGTGGACTCGCCCTGAGGAGTCCGACCCCGTGTCCGCGTGCAGCGACGGGAACGCGACCTTCAGCCCCGGCACCTGTTCTCGGAGCCGGGTACGGACCGCGTCTTCGAACGGGACGGGCTCGTCGGTAGCGAACGAGTTGTAGTCGATCGTCGTCACCGCCCTGCGGTCACAATGCGTCGGCAACCCGTCTTCACCGACGTCGGCGCCACACGCGGTCGCCAGCGCGAGGGCGGCGAGCACAACTGGAATCATCCGTCGAGCGTTCATCACGACTTACTCCCGAGACCTGCGGTGCGCAGTGAACCTAGTCGGCCCGCAGGTCGTCGGCTTTCAGCGGGGCTCGGGCCGGTGGACGTCGGTCATTTCGGTTGTGCCAGACCCTTCGCGAAGGCGAGTCGCCGCGTTGGTCAGGGGGTGCGCAAACGGGTGCTGTCGACCCCTCGTGCGAGCGCCAGCCGGTGCTGCCGTGCATCCGCGGTGAGGAGTCCGACGTCGGCCTCCCGACAGACCTGAGCGATCAGCGCATCGTGGACGTTGCCGGAGAGTCCGATTTGCGTAGTGAGTCACCGAGATGAGCGGGCATTCGCTGCACATTTCGAACGGGCGGGGCGGAGCGGGTCACGAGGGCTCAGGGTGTCGGGTCGGTGACCGATCCGGGGTGAGGCACCACACGAGCAACCCGAGCGCGGGGAACGCCGCGCCCAGCAGACAGACCGCGGTCCACCCGTACGCGCCGTACATCCAGGCCGAGAGTCCACTGCCGGCTGCACCGGCAGCGAAGTACGCGGTCATGTAGGCGGTGTTCACGCGGCTGCGGGCGTCGGGGCGCAGCGTGTAGATCTCGTGCTGATTGGTGATGTGGGTGCCCTGGATCCCCAGCTCCAGCAGTGCCACCGCACCAGCGAGCACCGCGAGGGTGTGGGCCCCGATGGCGGCGAACCCGAACCCGACGACCGTCGCGGCGAGGAACACCCCTGTCTGGGCCCGGCTGTGGCCGCGGTCGGCACCCCGCCCAGCGAACTGGGCCGCGACGGCCCCGGCCACCCCGAACAAGGTGAACAGTCCGATGCGCGCGTCACTCCACCCGTAGGGCGGCGAGGCGAGCAGAAAGGCGATCGAGGTCCAGAACACCCCGAAGCCCGCGAAGGTCACCGCGCCGTACAGCATGCGTTCGCGCAGCACGGGTTCGGTGCGCACGAGCTGCACGACCGAAGAGAGCAGCTGCCGGTAGGGCAATGCCTCGGTCGGTGGCACGTCGGGGAGCGTTCGGCGCAGCCACACCAGGGCTACGATCATCGCCGCGGCGGCCACGAAGAAGACGGTGCGCCATCCGGCAACCTCGGCGATCAACCCGGCCACCACCCGTGAGCCGAGGATGCCCAGCAGCAGTCCGGTCATGACGTTGCCGATCACCGCGCCCCGCTCGTGATCCGCGGCGAGCGTGGCGGCGAGCGGAATGAGCACCTGGCCCACCACCGTCGCCACACCGACCACGAGTGCGGCTGCACCCAGGAGCTGCCAGCCGGGTGCGACGGCCATGACCAGCAGTCCGGACACTGCCAGGGCGAGCAGCACGCTGATCAGGCTGCGGCGGTCGACCTGGTCGCCCAAGGGGACGACGAGCGCGAGGCCGATCGCGTAGCCGATCTGGGAGGCGGTGACGATCAGGCCGACGCTGGTCGTGGAGGCATCGAAGGACTCGGCAATCGCGGCGAGCAGCGGTTGCGCGTAGTAGTTGTTGGCGACGACCAGGCCGGTGCTGACCGCGAACACCACGACCAGTGAGCGGTTCATCTGCCCAGCCGGCTCGGGTGTGCCCACTGGCCTACTTTCGGCTCCTGCAGAGGACCATGACTGGCCGGTCACGCGGTTGCCAGGTCGACCCGCTCGACCCCGGGTTCGCCTGTTGCGACGACGATCACGTCACCCAGATGGCGCGGCAACACCATCGGACCCTGAGCGTCAACGCGCACGCGGAGGTGAATGGTGATTCCATGGCAACCAAGGTATCGGCATGGAGGTTGCCGATCGGTGCGGCTGCAGCCGCCCCATACTGTGCCTCCGATGACGGCGGTCGACGTCGAGTCCACTCGACTCGCGGTTCATCGTCGCTCCGAAATACGGCGTTCTTCAATCACTCGCGGATACCTTTCCACCGAAGGTGCCGCCGCGGGGGAAAGCGACCCAGTTCACTTGGTGACCGACCACGATGCGTGTCACCGTGCCTGCCGGCGGCAGACGTCCGTCGAGTCTGTGCCAGGTTCCACCCTGCAGTGCAAAAGTTGTGCCAACGTCGGCGTCGAAAGCAAGGAGTTGTCCAGCTCCGTCGACCGTCAACGGTGGTCCGCCGGGGGTCGGGTCGATCGGTGGTGGATCGATGGCAGTCGATGTCGTCGTGCCATCGGGCCCGATGGCGAGGATCTCATACGAAGGGGTCGTCTGGGGTGCGTTCGGCCGCAAGTGCGCCACGACGAAGCCTTCCGCCGTGCAGTAGTAGGACGTCCCGGCCCCCTCAGCGTCGGCCGTGCTGTCGGCGTCTTGGGAGCCGGACTTTTCCCAGGTTTTCCCCTTGAGTAGGAACGTTCCCAAGCCGGCGTTGTCCGGTCTCGACGACACCGCATGGGCCAAGGTCCCGTGAGGCCCGACACATGAGGTTGCTGACGCGTCGGATGGGAACACAGAGTTGTCGATGGCCTCGATCTTCCCGCCGGTGAGAATCCGCGCGGCCAGCGTCGTTCCCATGAACGCGTATGGGGCATCGCCGAAGGATGGATGCAGCGGGAACCGATCGTGGGCGAGGTCGCCTTCGATCACCGTCCAGGTTCCATCGTCGAGATCGAGATGGCGAACCACCTGCCGCGTCGCGCCGCAGATCGCCTGGAGATCGTCGCCTTCAGACTCGGTCGCCGCTGCCAGCGACAACTTCGGACACGCTGTGCCCGTGACGATGAGGTCCGTCCCCGACAACCAAGCAAGGACCCCTTGCAGGGGCACGGCTGTGTCGTCGTCGAAGGTCTTCATCGCAGATCCGTCGACCGGCGCCAATCGCACCCGGACATGTGCATTGCCGTCCTGGTCGTTGTATCCGTCCACCATCACCGAGCCTGTACGACCACCGGCAAAGGTCACGGCGCTCGCCGTCTTGTACGCGATCCCGGCGAAGTCGAACGGACCCGACGCCTGCGGTACTGACTCTTCCTGACTTCCACAACCCGTGATGCCCAGCATCAATAGGCAGAACGACACGGCAACGCGTACGCAAAAGCAGCTCGACGGCGCTGGCCATGCTGCCCCTCGAAGCATGCGATCGACCGTACCTCAGCGATCTAGAGCGAGCGAGGAGGTCGTTCCGTTCAGAGGACCGCGGAAGTCGCACGAAATAGGTAGCGATCTGCCGCTGTGAGCGGGAATTCACTGCACATCTCGGAGCAGATCGGCGACGAGGTCGTCGACGAGCCGGATGAGCAAGGTGCGGCCTTCGGATGCCGATGCGCCGGTCGGGTCACCCAGCACGCCGTTGGGACTGACGCTGCGCACGCCGTTGGTTCGAAGTGCCGGGAGCAGGTCGGTGATCGGTTCGGTTCGCCCTGGCTCGGCAGCGTCGAGTTCGACCAGCTCCGGGTCGATCGCGAGCAGCAGCGACGTCTCGGTCCGGCCCGCGTGGGCGTCGGCGCCGGTGTCGGGGTCCGGCAACGACCACGACCAGGCGTGGGCGTTGCGTGATTCGGACTGCAGCGTGATGACGGCGCGTTGGAGCGCGCCGACGTTGCCGCCGTGGCCGTTCACGAACATGAATCGGGCAAACGCGTCCGCGGAGCGGCCCAACTCGACGAGCACGGTGATCAGTGCGTCGGTGCCGATCGAGAGGGTGCCGGCGAAGTCGGCGTGTTCGCCGCTGGCGCCAAAGGCCACGGCCGGGGCGACGAGCACCCGGTTGCCCAGTCGCTCGGCGGCGGCCCGGGCCAGGGCGCTTGCGATGCGGGTGTCGGTGTCGAGGGGAAGGTGCGGGCCATGCTGTTCGGTGGAGCCGACCGGCACCAGCAGGGTCCGATCGCCGGCGACCGCCTCGACGTGCGGCCACGTCGCCGAAGCCAGATCGATCGGGTCGCTCACTCCGCTGCGGCCCGCGGCCCGTAGCCCCAGTCGCCGAGCTGGTCGAGGATCGCCTCGGCAGCTTCGGCCGGGTCGGCCTCGATCGTGCGCGACACCCGCGACGACCCGGCAACGCCGGTGAGGTCGCGGATCCGGTCGAGCGCGGTGGCGCCCTCGGGCCCTGCAACGACCTGGGTCGGGGGCCGCCACGGCCTCGGCGACAACTCGGGTCGCGACGCAGGAACACCCGCACTAGGTATGACCTGTTCGATCGGTGCCACGTCGCCGGCGAGAACCGAGCGCAACCCGGCCCGGCGCAGGGTCGCGACCGATCCTTCCACCGAGATCACCGCCGGGGCGGCGACCGCCAGACGTTCCCGTGCCCCACGGTCCAGGCGACGCACCGCTTCACACTGGCCCGGTTCTCCCGGGTCGACGGCGATCAGGCCGAGGGCCTGCTCGGCCATGAGGTGGTGGGCGAGATACGCGGGCACCGCTGCCGAGGCGACATCGGACCCGTGCACGCCGGCCACCACGAACACGGCCGCGTCGGTGTCGGTCAGGTTCGCGATGGCGTCTGCCAACGCGATGGAGACCTCGGCGGGTGCGGCGTCATCGGCGCAGGTGACGTGAATGGCCCGTGTGACTCCGGCCGCCAACGCGTCGCGCAGGACCGACTCGGCGAGCTCGCCTCCGACGCTGAGCGCGATGACCGGTGACTCCCAAGCTTCGCCGAGTTGCAGCGCCACTTCGAGCGCGGCGCCGTCCGCGGCGCTGATCACCGCACCGCGGTTGTCGACGTCGACCACGCCCGTCAACGGGTCGACAGTGATCCGGCCGACCGCCGGGGCGAGCACGGCCGCGATCGCCACCTCGCCACCGCGGCCGATCGGGCCGGCAACGCGCTTGGGGGCGCCGATCGCCGTGTCGACGAACCCGGCGTCGGGCACCGGATCGCTCATGCTTTCCTGAACACCACGCCCTGGCCCCCGTCGGGGTAGGTCCAGGTGATGGCGCCTTCGGTGTTGCACACCATGTAGCAGGTGCCGCATTCGAAGCACTGTTCGTAGTTGAACACGATGCCCCCGTCGGCTCGGGGCACGAACAGGTTCGCCGGGCAGGCGGTCACACACGCCTGGGTGGTGCACCCCTGGCAACTGTCGCCGTCGACGGTGATGTGGGCCCGCTCCCCCACCCGGAACTCGACCGTGTCCATCCGGTCGGTGAAGCTGACCGGTGGGTACTCGGTGTGGGCATCGTCGGTCATCCGAACGACCTCCAGATCTCACGGCCGTCCCGGGCGAGATCCCGGAGGCGGACCTTGTGGCGGCGCAGGGCCTTGCGGGCGATCTTGGCGAGCCCGGGTTTCGGGTTCGGGTTGTCGACGGTGAACATACCCTGGGCGATGTCGCACATGATCTCGGGGTAGCGCTGTTGCATGCGTTCGCCCAGGATCAGATGCGGAGCGCCCCGCAGCTTGGTGTGATCCGCGAGCACGAAGTTCGCTTCGAGTTCGGCGGTGTATTCACCCAGGGCACCGGCTGGGGTGTTGCTGCGCGCGGCGCGGGCGGCGACCCGCCCGGCGACGGCGCCCGAGCCGATCGCGAAGTTCACGCCTTCGAGCCAGATGCCCGCGGCCAGACACAGCGCGGCGGCGTCGCCGGCGACGAGCATGCCATCGGTGCCGAGTTCGCCCATGGCGTCTCGGCCGCCTTCGGGGATGAGGTGCGCCGAGAACTCGACGATCTCGCCACCTTCGACGAGGGTCGCGACGGCATCGTGGGCCTTGAACTCGGCGAGGATGTCCTCGGGGCGTCGTTGCGCCGCGGCCAGTTCGGGCAGGCGCAGCACGACGCCGACGGCGACCGTGTCGAGGTTGGTGTAGATGAAGCCGCCGCCGGGTACATCGCCGGTGGAGCCGACGACCTCGATGTCGACGCCGTCGGTGCCCCGCACGCCGAAGCGGGCTTCGATCACGTCACGGGGAAAGCTGAGCGTCTCTTTCACGCCGAGGGTGTAGTTGCCGGGGGAAGTGTCGCCGGCGATGCCGGCCTCTTTGGCGAGGAAGGTGTTCACCCCGTCACAGGCGATCACCATCGGGGCGCGCAGGTCACCGTCGGAGCGGTCGGTGCGCACCCCGACGATGCGCCCGCCTTCGGTCAGCAGCCCGGTGACCACGGTGTCACACACCAGCGTCGCACCGGCCTTCGTCGCATGTCCGGCGAGCCAGCCGTCGAAATCGGCGCGGTAGACGGTCGCGCCGTTGTAGGGGGCGCGCCCCCAGTCACCTGCTCTGAAGTCGACGGTGAAGGACCGGTCACCGGCGAGCATCATCGTGGCGCGGCGGGTGATCCACCGCTGGACCGGCATCTCTTCGTACCAGCCGGGGATGAGCGCGTCGAGGATGCGGCCGTAGACGACACCGCCGAACATGTTCTTGGCACCGGGAAACGGCCCCCGCTCCAACAGGGCGACCCGGGCTCCGGCACGTGCGGCGGTGAGCGCGGCGGCCGAGCCGGCCGGTCCGGCGCCGACCACGATGACGTCGAAGTCCGTGTCGGTCACACTGCCTCCTCGTTGCGGGCGTCGGGGGCGTCGGCGTCCGTGGTCCCGTCTGTTGCCACGGTGCCTTCGCGTGCTTCGGCAGCAGTCTTGGTGGCCGTGAGGCGACGCCGGAGTTCTTCGACCACGGCCGGGGCGTCGGCCACGATCGCGAGGTCCGAAAGCTGCATCATCGGGCAGTGCGGGTCGGTGTTCACCGAGATCACGTGGTCGGGTGCGCCCAGGCCGCTGGTGTGTTGCACCGCGCCGGAAATGCCGAACGCCACGTAGGTCCGCGGGTCGACGACGACGCCGGTCGTGCCGATCTGGCGTTCGTGCGGCACCCAGCCTTCATCGGTGACGACCCGGGTCGCGCCGACCGAGGCGTCGAGGGCCTCGGCGACCTCGTTCAGCGCGTCGACCGCTTCGGGGGAGCCGAGTCCGGCGCCGACGCCGAGGATGAACGGCGCTTCTGCCAGATCCATCGTGGCCGCATCGGCGTCGTCCACACCGAGCACCTCTGCGTCACGCCGCGCGGCGTCGGTGCCGATCGAGACCCCGTCGAGTTGCTCGGCCGGCACCGGGTCGCCGACGGCGTCTCGGGGTGCGGTGCCGATTCCGGCCTGGCACGTCGCGACGACGGGCAGCGTCACTCGGGTCTCGGCGAGTGCGTGTCCCGAGGCGCGGGGCAGCACGGCCCGCTCGCCATCGAGGGCGAGGACGCCGGCGAGCAGCGGTCGCTGCAAGGCTGCGGCGAGCCGCGGAGCGAGGTCTCGACCGTCGGCTGATCCGGGAAGCAACACCACGTCGGCGTCGGTGATGACGGGCGCCGCGCGCAGACCTTCCGACCAGGCCCCGGGCGCGAAGTCGGCCGCGTGGACGAGCCGCATCGCGACGTCGGCGAAGCCTTCCTCGGCGAGCGTTGCGGCGGCCGTGGCCGGTTCCCGACCGATCAGCACCACCTGCACGTCCGACGGCGCCGCGGCCATCTCCAGGGCCATGCCGAGCGCGTCGGTGGCGCCGACGGCTCCTTCGCCGTCACGCACGGCTACCACGACGGTCACCGACGATGGCGCCGAGGTCACCATGTGTCGTCACCGCCGATCGCGGCGCCGACACGTTCGCCTTCGATGACCGCGGCGTGGGCCCGGCGTGGCGCCACACAGTCCCCCGCGCGTCGCACGGGCACCCCGGCACCACGCAGCGAGTGGTAGAGGTCATCGGCGGGTTCCGCAGGCACGGCCAGAACCACCCAGTCAGGCGTGCGGGTGTGCATCACTCCGGTGGGATGGTGCAGCAGTTGCAGCGTGCCCGCACTCGTGTCGGCGTCGCCGGGCAACTCGAAGCCCTGGGCGACCAGCTCGATCGACTGGGTGATGCCCTTGGCCGACGCGCGGATCCACCACTGTTCCAGGTCGAGGGTGATGCCGAGGTCCTGGCCGACCACCATGCCCGGGGTGATCACCTCGACCTCGCACCCGCGATCGGCGAGCAGCTCGGCGACCGAGGTGGCGTGGTGGAAACCGATCTCGTCGATGACCACGACCGACCCGGTGGGCGTCGCGGAGCCGTCCAACACGGCGGTCGCGTCGACGATCCGCTCCGCCTCGGCGGGTGCCCACCAGGGGCGGGCGGCCCGGGCGCCGGTCGCCACCACGACCCGGTCGGCGGCGTAGCGGTCGACGTCGGCCGGGGTCACGCGGGCACCGTAGCGAATGTCCACACCGTTGCGGGTGGCCTCGGACAGCTGGTTGCGCACCAGGTCACCCAGCTCGGCCCGGTTCGGCACCGATGCAGCGAGGCGCACCGCGCCGCCGGGGTGGCTGCTGGCTTCGAACACGGTCACGTCGTGGCCGTTGCGGGCCGCGGCCAGTGCGGCCTGCAAGCCAGCCGGACCGGCCCCTGCGACGAGCACCCGCAGGGGTCGCTTCGGGGTGCGCCGCAAGCCGAGCGGGGTCGACTCCTTGCCGGTGCGCGGGTTCTCGATGCAGCCCAGCCAACGGTTCAGCCCCATGCGGCCGACACACTCCTGGTTGCACGACAGACACAGGCGCACGTGTTCGACGTTCTCGCTGCGGGACTTGGCGGCGAAGTTCGCATCGGCGATCTGGCCGCGCACCACGCCGACCAGGTCACAGTGGCCTTCGGCGAGGGCCCGTTCGGCCTGGAGCGGGTCCTTGATGCGGCCCACCCCGACCACCGGCAGGCTCGTGGCCTTGCGCAACGCGGAGGGGATGAACGAGGCGTACCCGGGCGGCACGTGCATCGAGGCTTCGATCATGAACAGCGACGCGGTGGCCACCCCGATCGAGGTGTTCAGGTAGTCGACCTTGCCGGTCGCCTCGACCATCTGGGCGATGGCAATCGCGTCGTCGATCGTGGTGCCACCTTCGATGAGTTCGTCGCCACAGATCCGTACGCCCAGAGCCAGGCCCGGCCCGATCGCGCCCCGGACCGCGTCGACCAGCTGCAGGAGCAGCCGCGCCCGGTTGGCGAGCGAGCCGCCGTAGTCGTCGGTGCGCTTGTTGGTGACCGGCGACAGGAACCCCCGCACGATCGACGAATGCGAGCACTGCAGTTCGATGCCGTCGAAGCCGCCCTCGGCGCAGCGCTCCGCGACATCGGCGTACCCGGCGACGACCTCGGCGATCTCGGCCGCGTCGATGGCCTTGGGCACCTCGCGGAACAGCGGGTGGGCGACCGGGGAGGGTGCCCAGACCGGACGGCGCGAGTACATCGACGAGGCCTGACCACCGTTGTGGTTGATCTGGGCGAAGATCGGCGTGCCGTGTGCGTGCACGGCCTCGGTGATCCGCCGGTAGCCGGGGAGCACGTCGGCGTGGAAGCCGTGGATGAGCTTCTCGTAGGGCCAGTCGGTCGGGTGCGTGGAGTGTTCTTCGGTGATGATCAACCCGGTGCCACCCCGGGCCCGCTCGGCGTAGTAGGCGGCGTGCTGTTCGCTGGGTTTGCCGTCGACCGCGTAGTTGGTGAGGTGCGCGGAGAACACGATCCGGTTGGCGACGGTGACCGGCCCGATCTGCAGCGGGGTGTACAGCAGTTTGGTACTCAACGCGCCGACCGCCCGTCGGGTCCGACCCGGTCGAGATCAGCCACCGCGCGGCGGGCCTCGAGGATGGCCTCGTGCACCGTGCGGGGTGCGACCGCGTCGCCGATGCGGGTGCCGGGGCCGCCGGTGGCGCGCCACAGGGCGTCGCCGGGCAGGCGGTACCCGGCGTCGATCACGTGATCGGCACGCACCGTGCGCTGTTCGCCGGTGAAGCGGTCTTCGAGGGTGACGGCCACCCGGCCGGCCTTGTCGGGCTTGCCGACGCGTCGCGCCAGTGTGCGGCGTTCGATCACGACCCCGGTCTGTTGCAGTCGGGCGTTCGCCGGTGCGAGATCGCCGGTGCGGGCGAGTTCGTTCCCGGCGAGGTGGTCCTGGGTGACCAGGTGGACGGTGTCTCCGGGTCGACGGGCGAGCGCCTCGGCGACGGCGACGCCGATGGGGCCGCCGATCGGGTCGAGCACGACGAGCACACCAGAGTCGCCGGTCGGTTCGGCTTCCGACTGATCGCCACCATCGCCGGGCGGCACCGCGTCGGGCGGATCAGTCTCGCCTGGCAGGCTCGACTCCCCTGGCAACAGCGGGACCCCGTCGGTGGCGTTCTCGGCCCAGAAGCTGCACAGGTCCGCCGCGGAAATGATCCGCGCCGCGCCGCCCTTGGTGATCTTGTAGGGCGGTACGCCGTCGATCGATCCGGTGGCGACGATCACGGCTTCACCGTCGGCCGCTGCAGCAGCGACCTCGCCGGCGGTCACCTGACGGCCCGCCTCGATTTCGACGCCGAGGCGGTCGCACTCGCGCACCAGCCAGTCGGCAAGCTCGGCGAGCACCGGGTTGCCCGACGCGGCAACCGGAAAACGCAGGCGTCGGGCGACCTGGCCCGCAGTCTCCACGACCCGCACCCGGTGTCCGCGCAGCGCGGCGACCCGGGCCGCTTCGAGACCGGCGGGGCCGCCGCCCACGACGAGCACCCGCTCGGCGTCGAGGGCGACCGGCACACGCTGGTCATCGGCGACCGGTGCGGGGTCGTCGGTCTCGTGGCCCGAGGACGGGTCACCGATGCACGACACGATCGGGTTGCGGGCGTCGCGCACCTGGCACAACTGGTTGCAACGCACACAGGGTCGTACCTCAGCGGCGCGGCCGGCGGCGACCTTGGCACCCAGGGCCGCGTCGGCGATCTGCGCCCGGGTCATCTCCACCAGATCCGCGGTGCCATCTGCGAGCGCGGCGTCGGCCATGGCCGGATCGGTGATCGAACCCTGGAGCACGACGGGGATCTCACATCCCGCGTCGCGGACGGCGCCACGGATCGCCGCACACAACGCCCGGTTGAACCCGGCGGCCTCGTGGAAGTCGGGTCGGGTCGCCGCGGTGGTGAAGATCGAGCCGCGTACCACCACCAGATAGTCGACCAGGGGGGCCAGTGCGACGGCGACCTGCGCCGCCGACTCCGGCGTCATTCCCGCCCACGGTGCCAGCTCGTCGCAGCTCAGCCGAAGCCCGAGCAGCTTCTGCGGCGCTCCGGGCGCCGGCGTGCCCAACCCGCGTCGGGTGGCTTCGAGCACCGCCCGGGCGAACGCGAGCTTGTCGGTGCCCCAGGCGTCGCCGCGCAGGTTGGTGAGGCCCGAGAGGAACTGGCGGACGAGCGAGTACTGCCCCGCGTTGACCTCGACGCCGTCCATGCCGCTCACCGCCGCGCGTCGCGCCGCGGCCGCGAACCCGTCGATGACCGCGACGATGTCGTCGTCTTCCATCCACTTGGGGACCTCGCGGCTGTTCACCTCGGGCACCCGTGACGGGGCGAGCAGCGGCTGTTGGCTGTACGCGGTCGAGCCCTGGCCTCCGGCGTGGCCGAGCGCGGCGAGCACCAGGGTGCCGGTGCCGGCCGCGTGGACGGCGTCGGCCACCGCCTGCCAACCGGGGCCACATTCGGCCGCGAGGGGCGCACGTTCATAGGGCCAGTCCGATTCGTGCACCGAGGCCTCCTCGGTGACGATCAACCCGGCGCCACCGACGGCACGACGGGCGTAGTAGGCGACGTGGCGGTCCGAGATCGCCCGCCCGCGCGCCAGGTTGGTCTCGTGCGGGCCGAACACGAGACGGTTGGGCGCCTCGAGGTCGCCGAGGGCGATGGGATCGCTGAGGCTCACCGCTGGCGCATCGACGTCGCGTCCGTCACCGCGTCGCGGCGACGACGTCGGACTTCGCGGACAGGCCGACCCGCACTCGAGTGGATGTGGCCGGCTTGGAGTGGCCCGGCCCGACTTCGGGACGCGGCACGCCGCCCCTGGTGGCCTGGATGAGGGCGACCTCGCCGTGGCCGTTCACGCATTCGGGGTCGGGGCCGTCCAGGGGCAGGCCGGTGAAGAACTTGGTGGCCATGCAACCGCCCCGACAGGCGTCGTACATCTCGCAGCTCGCACACGCGCCGGAGGGATCGTGGGGGTCGCGGTATTCGAGGAACTTGGCGGAGTTGCGCCACACGTTCGCGAAGCCGCCCGGGTCGCGCACCGAGCCGCCCTTGAATTCGTCGTGCATCACGAACGGGCATGCGTACACGTCACCGATCGGGTCGACCAGACACACGACCCGCCCGGCACCGCACATCGACAAGCCGGGAAGTGACTCGCCGAGCGCGTTCAGGTGAAAGAACGAGTCGCCGGTGAGCGTGTCGGGGTGGGCCTGCAGCCAGTGGTAGATGGTGCGCTGCTGGGCGTTGGTGGGGTGCAGGTCGTGCCACGAATCGGCGCCCCGACCCGCGGGACGCAGCCGGGTGACGCGCAACTGGGCGCCGTAGCGGTCGGCCATGGCCGCGAAGTCGTCGAGCTGGTCGACGTTGTGGCGGGTCATCACGATCGAGATCTTGAACGGACCGAAGTCGGCGGCGGCGAGGTGTTCCATCGCCTGTGTCGCCATCGCGAAACTGCCTTCGCCGCGCACCGCGTCGTTGACGGCGGCGGTGGCGCCGTCGATCGAGATCTGCACGTCGAGGTAGTCCATCGCGGCGAGGCGCCGGGCCATCGCGGCGTCGATCCGTGAACCGTTCGTCGAGAACTTCACACCGACGCCATGGTCGATGGCGTAGTCGACCAGCTCGAAGAAGTCTCGCCGGATCGTGGGCTCACCGCCGCCGATGTTCACGTAGAACACGCCCATCGCGGCCCACTCGTCGATGAGCGACTTGGCCTCGATGGTGCTGAGTTCGCGCGGGTCCCGCCGCCCCGACGAAGACAGACAGTGCACGCACGCGAGGTTGCACGCATAGGTGAGTTCCCAGGTCAGACAGATCGGGGCGTCGAGCCCCTGTTCGAGTTCATCGACCAGCATCGGAGTCTCCAGTCTCGATCACGCCGGCTTCGGCGAGGCTGTCGAGCGCCGCCAGGAACGACGGGTGGCGTTCTCGGGCGATGCCCGCAGCGGCGAGCGCGGCGGCCGTGTCGGGTGCCTCGCCGAGAGCTTCGACCACCCGGACGATGTCGGGTGATCGCAGAAAGACCAGGCGGCGGTTGTCGTAGTTGTAGGCCAGGGCGCCGAAGGGCTCGGGGCGCAGCGCGACGCTGCGGCTCAGGCGGTAGGGCCGGTCGAGGGTGACGGGCATGTCGACGTCGGTGCGTTCTCGGGGCGCGGCTTCAGTACACGCCGCACATGCCGTCGATCGAGATCTCCTCGACGAGCACCTCGACTTCGGCCTCCCCGGTCGGCTCCTCCGCGACTTCGACCGTGTCTTCGGTGACGGGTTCGGTGATCGACATGTTCGGGACCCCTTGGAATCGACGATGCAATGTTCCCCGGAGCTCGTCTGGCCAGGACACCGACCCCGAGGGTGTGGACGCGACCTTACCGGCCGCCGTTCCCCATGGTGCCATCCCATCGCGGCCGGCGATGGCCGCCATGAGGCCGGCCGTGACAGCGACGACCGTCCTGTTTGCCTAGGGTCCTTGCCGAGCCGCCCTGTGAACCCGAGAGGACCTGAACGCAATCATGAGTCGTCATCGACGCGCGAGCCGGGGCCGGATGCGCTTGACCACCGTCACGGTCGCAGCCGCGGTCGCCCTCGTGGCCGCCACCGTCACCTGGAGCCCCGTCGGCCCCGATACGGCAACCGCAGCGCCCGAGGCCACCACGTTGTGGGCTTGGGGCAGCAACGCGTTCGGGCAACTCGGACTGAGCGACACCACCGGCCGCAACACCCCCACCCGAGTCGGAACCGACTGGAACCTCCTCAGTGCCGGCGGCGGCTTCACGGCCGCGATCGGCACCGACGGCTCTTTGTGGGCCTGGGGCTACAACTACCTCGGGCAACTGGGCGTCGGCGACAGAGTAGATCGCAACTCCCCCGTCCGGGTCGGCATCGACACCGACTGGGCCCACGTCACCGCCGGTAACAACCATATTGCTGCGATCAAGACCGACGGCACGCTGTGGACGTGGGGCGACAACAGTTCCGGGCAGCTCGGCCTCGGCGACACCAGTGTCCGCTCCACGCCCGCCCGGGTAGGCACCGACTCCAATTGGAAGTCGGTCAGCGCAGGGGCCAGCTTCACGGCGGCGACCAAGGCCGACGGCTCGCTGTGGACGTGGGGTGGGAACGGCTTCGGCGAACTCGGTCTCGGCGACAGCGGCCCCGGCAGCAACCGCAACACGCCGCATCGGGTCGGCACCGCCACCGACTGGGCACGAGTCTCGGCAGGTGCTCATCATGCGGTCGCGATCACGACCGGCGGTGCCCTCTGGGCCTGGGGCCACAACTTGGGCGGACAGGTCGGTGTCGGCGACACCGAGCACCGGAACGCCCCCGTCCAGATCGGCACAGGCGCCGACTGGGCGCTCGTCAGTTCCGCTCCGGCACACACGACAGCGATCAAGACCGATGGCACCCTTTGGGCCTGGGGCAGAAACGATTCTGGAGAGCTCGGTGTCGGCGACACCGTCGACCGCACGACGCCCACCAGGGTGGGCACGGAATCCGATTGGCGCCAGGTGAGCCCCGGCAGCCGCTTCACCGCAGCGATCAAGACCGGCGGCAGCCTTTGGACGTGGGGCGCCAACGGTGACGGCCAACTCGGCCTCGGTGACACGGTCGATCGGCACACACCCACCAGGGTGGGTACCGAGGCGAACTGGACCGACGTCGACAGCGGCAGCAGCCACGCTGCAGCGCTGCGCGTCGAGCCGGCGGCACCGTCCACGACGACATCCACCACCACGCAGCCACCGACCACGACCACGACCACGGCGCCCACCACGTCGACCACCACGTCGACCACCACTTCGACCACCACCACTTCGACCACCACCACGTCGACCACCACCACGCCCACCACGTCGACGCCCACCACGTCGACCACCACCACGGCGCCCACCACGTCGACCACCACGTCGACCACCGACCCGCCCACGTCGACATCCGCGTCGACCAGTGTGCCTCTTCCGAGCACCAGCGGTCCGGCCCGGCCACCCACCACGAGGCCGCGTGGCGTGATCGTCTCGGCCGAGTCGGTACCTGGCAGGCAGACCGCGCCACCGGCCGCCCCGATCGTCGGACGACCGGCGTACACCGGGTGACCCGTCGAGGAATGGGCAGCTCGACGAGTGGCGCGCGCTGAGTGGTGAATACCTCGACCGAGTGTTCGCGGTCGCCTGACACGTCCGTCCCGAAGCGCTAGGTTGCACAGGCCCCTCGTCCGCCACCGTCGGTGACCCTCGGAGAGGTCGGCACGGCGACGTGCCGGGAACATTCAACTCCCGGGCCCCGAGGACTCGACGGCGAGGTGGCCGGATGTCGCAGGTTGCGGCGATCCTCCGCATCGCCGATCACCTTCTCGGCTCGCTGGACTCAATGGAGGAACCCTCATGCTCAATGTCCATCATCGATTGCGCCGTATCGGCGCGGTCGTCGGCTGCGCCGTCCTGATCGGCTCCGGCCTCGGCGTCGTCGCGACGTCCGCAGGAGCGGAAGACCCGACGACCACCACCGCCCCGACCACCACCGCCCCCGGGCCGATCTGCCCTGCGACCACCGCGAACGGCAAGTTCGTCCGCTACCTGTACCTGAACATCATGTACCGCTGCCCCGATGCGGCCGGTGCGACGTACTGGGAGGGCCTGCTCGACAGCGGCGTGCCGCGTGCAACCGTGGCCGACATGCTCGACATGTCGCCGGAGAACCTCGTCGACAACAACGCGGTCGACCTGTACCAGCGGGTCTTCCACCGTGCGCCGACCGACAATGAGATCGCCACGGCGGTCGCATCGATCAAGGCGACCCACGGCGACGCCTTCCTGCTGTCGAGCCTGTACGCGAGCCCCGAGTTCGCCGACAACTTCGAAACCGCAGCCGACTGGCTCAACGCGGTGTACAACGCCATCCTCGAACGAGACGCAGACTCCGCGGGCGGCGCCTACTTCGGGCTGATGCTCGGCGATTCGCCCACGACCGCACAGCGCAAGCAGGTCGCCATGCTCCTCGAGCACAGCGCCGAGAACGCTGCCGGTTGGACCGCCGCCGCGCTCGGCGCCGCGTTCCACCGCGCCCCCGACACCGGTGGCATGGACTTCTGGGTCGGTTGGTTGATGGGTCCGGGTGAGTTCCAGACCTTCCGCATGTGGACCTACATGCTCGCCTCCGACGAGGGCTTTGCACTCGCCCAGACGCAGCCGAACCCCGAGAGTTGACTCGGCGAGGCCGCACATGACGCTCGCGTCGACTGCGGTCTTCCAGACTTCGTGACCACGCGGGGGTGTCGATCTTCTCGGCACTCCCGCGTGGCGCGTCCGGGGTGATGCCGGGCGGCGTGGCCCAGGGTCGGGTCGACGTGACGTCGACGCGATACCCGAGGGTCGATGGGGGGCAGGCGGGAGGGCCGATTTCGGGTCGACGGCGGGTCGGCGGAGAGCCGACGGCGGGGCCGGCGAGGGAGCGGGCAAGGGAGCCGGCCGGAGCGATAGTGTGACCTGCATCGAGCCGCACCCATCCGAAGCATCGACAAGGGGACAACATCCAATGGAGACCAAAGCTGCCGTATTGCGTGAGCTGCACGCACCGTGGAGCGTCGAGACGATCACCCTCGACCCACCCAAAGCCGGCGAGGTCCTCGTCGAACTGACCGCCTCGGGCATGTGCCACTCCGATGAACATCTGGTCACCGGCGACCTGGCAGCGGCGCTGCCGATGATCGGTGGGCACGAAGGTGCCGGTGTGGTCATGGAGGTCGGCGAAGGGGTCACCAACGTCGCACCCGGCGACCATGTGGTGTTCAGCTTCGTCCCGTCGTGTGGGCACTGTCCGAGCTGTGCGAGCGGCCACTCGAATCTCTGTGACAACGGCGCCGCACTGCTGCTCGGCATTCAGCTCGACGGCACGACCCGCCATCACGGCTCGGGTGGCGAAGACATCTACACGATGGTCTGTCTGGGTACCTTCGCCCATCACACCGTGGTCAACTCGTACAGCTGCGTGAAGATCGACCCGCAGATTCCCCTGGAGCTCGCCTGTCTGGTCGGCTGCGGGGTCACGACCGGGTGGGGTTCGTCGGTCTACGCCGGCGACGTCCGCCCGGGTGACAACGTGGCGGTGATCGGCATCGGTGGGATCGGCACCGCGGCGCTGCAGGGCGCGAAGCTCGCCGGGGCGCGCAACATCATCGCCATCGACCCGGTGGAGTCCAAGCGGGAGCTCGCCAAGAAGTTCGGCGCCACGCACACCGCGGCGAACCTGGCCGAGGCGACCGGCGTGATCGCCGAGGCGACCTGGGGTCGCAACTGCGACGTGATCGTCTGTGCGATGGGCGTGGGTGACGGCGAGCAGATCGGTGCGATCATGGCGTTGACCGCGAAGCGGGGCCGGGTCGTGGTCACCAACATCCACCCGATGAGCGAGGACCACATCCAGATCGGGCTGACCGACCTGACCCTGATGGAGAAGAAGCTGATCGGCACGATCTTCGGTTCGGCGAACCCGAAGGCCGACATTCCCAAGCTGCTCGAGCTGTTCAGCCTCGGCCAGTTGGACCTGGCCGGCATGGTGACCAGGGAGTACTCGCTCGACGAGATCAACGAGGGCTACCAGGACATGCGCGACGGCAAGAACATCCGGGGCGTCCTCCGCTACAAGTGAGCCGACATCGCCTGACGTGATCGGGCTCTGTTCGAACGGCGAGGTTACCGAAGGGTAACTTCGCCGTTCGGCGCGTCTTGCCGAACTTCGCAGTCCGCTTCTCAGGATCCTCCCGTGTCCAATCGACTCCCTGCAGCCGAACGCCACCGCCAGTTGCTCGACGTCGCCTTGGTCGAGTTCGCCCGTGACGGGTTCCGTGGCACGTCGATGAACCGCATCGCCGAGGCGGCGGGGGTGACCAAGCCGGTCCTCTACCAGCACTTCGCGTCCAAGCGCGCGCTCTTCGGCGCGGTGCTCGCCGACGTCGGCGAACGACTCGCCGCCGAAATCGTCGAAGCCACCGCCCTCGCCACGACGCCGCGGGCGCAGGTCGCCGGCGGCTTCGCCGCGTACTTCGCGTTCATGGCCCGGAACCGTGACGCGTTCTTCGTCCTGTTCGGTGCGGGGACGTCCCGCGACGACGAGTTCGCCGCGATCGTCCGCCGGTTCGAGTCCGACATGGCCGACACGATCGCGGACCTGATCGTGATCGAGGGGCTGAGTCCCGGGCATCGGCGCCTGCTCGCTCAGGGCATCGTGGGCATCGCCGAGGTCACCTCACGCAACTGGTTGCGTTCGGCCGATGCCGCCCTCGACCCGTCGCCCGATGCGCTCGCCGCCCAGGTGGCGACACTGGCCTGGTCGGGCCTCCGCGGCATCGAAGCCCCCTGACCCCCACCCCACCCCACCCGAACTTCGGGACGTTTCCGGCGGTAGCCGCGGGTTTTCGCGCTGCATTCAGCAAGCACCAACGCCGTTCTGAAGCCGATCCCCATGGAGAGAGCAGCAGGTAGGTGAGCCACCCCAGGTAGTCACCGTTGGAGTGGCCGTCTTCGGCGGGCCTTCCGCACAGAGAAAGTGCCGGTCAGATCACTCGATGCGGATGCCGGAGATGGCGCGGGCGATGACGAGCTGCTGGATCTGCTCGGTGCCTTCGAAGATGTCCATGATCTTCGAGTCACGGTGCCAGCGCTCCACGGGGTACTCCCGCACGTAGCCGTAGCCACCCAGGATCTGGATGGCCCGCTCGGTCACCCACACCGCGGTGCGGGCGGCCTTCAGCTTGGACTGCGACCCTTCGGCGTGCACGTAGCCACCGCCGTTGCGGGCCAGCCACGCCGCCCGCCACACCAGCAGGCGGGAGGCGTCGATCTCGGTCTTCATGTCGGCGAGCATGAACGCGATCGCCTGGTTCTCGATGATCGCCTTGCCGAACGCCTTGCGCTCCTTGGCATAGTCCAGGGCGTACTCCCATGCGGCGCGGGAGATGCCCAGTGCCATCGCGGCGACCGCGGGGCGGGTGGCCTCGAAGGTGGCCATCGCCGGCTGCCTGCCGCTCGACCCGGCACTCGGGTTCTTCTGAGCCTCCCGAGCCCGGGCGAGCTTCTCGTCGAGCTTGTCCTTGCCGCCCAACAGGCACGCGCCGGGCACCCGGACGTCTTCGAGCACGACCTCGGCGGTGTGCGAGGCACGGATCCCCATCTTGGAATACTTCTGACCCTGGCTGAGCCCGGGCGTCCCCGGCGGCACGATGAAGCTGGCCTGGCCCCGGCTCTTGAGTTCGGGGTCGACCGAGGCGACCACCACGTGCACATCCGCGATGCCGCCGTTGGTGATCCACGCCTTGGTGCCATTCAGCACCCATTCGTCTTTCGCCTCGTCGTAGGTCGCCCGGGTGCGCAGCGACGACACGTCGGATCCGGCGTCGGGTTCAGACACGCAGAACGCGCCGAGCTGGATCTTGTCGGGGGTGCCGTAGCACTGGGGCACCCACTCGAAGATCTGCTCGGGCGTACCGTTGCCGGCGATCCCGGCGGCGGCCAGGCCCGATCCGAAGATGGCGAGGCCGATGCCGGCATCGCCCCAGAAGAGCTCCTCCATGGCGACGGGCAGCGTCAGCCCGGTCTCGTCCCCCATCATGGCGTTGGCCATGAAGTCCATCGAGTACAAGCCGATCTTCGCGGCCTCTTCGACGATCGGGTACGGGAACTCCTCTTTCTCGTCCCACTCAGCTCCGGCGGGCCGCACGACGTTCTCGGCGAACTCGTGCACCCAGGACTGGATCTGAAGCTGGTCATCGTTGAGCGACAGGGAAAACTCGGCCATGGCGACGGGTACCTCGTGGTTGGGCGTGATGGACGCGAACTCCCCCCAAGTTACCCGTCAGTAACCTGACGATGCGAAGCCAGACGCGCCGGTGGGGCGCCACGCGGGCGCCCCACCGGGTACTGCACCGGGCCCGACTCGGGCCCTCGGCTCGTTCAGCCGGCGTCGCAGGTCGACGCGTCGGGCTTCGCAGCCAGCTCGTAGGCGGGCATCATCGTGCACTGGGTGATGCGGGTCAGCCCGGCACCCGGCTCGATGCCGATGATGGTGTCATCGACGTCAGAGCCCCACTTGGCCAACTCGTCGAGCGAGTCGACGTTCATGTAGGTGGGCACCGCGATGTTCAGCGTCGCACTGCCACCGAACCACTGCGACACCTTCTCGAGCTTGTCGCCGTACTGGGCCCAGTAGTCCTCGTGCGTGGTCGGCAGCCAGGTGTCGAAGAAGAAGTCGAGGTCGCCCGACGCCATGCCTTCGAACAGCGGCCCGGCGTCGAGTTCGGTGACGTTCACCTCGTAGCCGGCGCCTTCGAGCAGCACCTTCCACAGGTTCGTGACGGCGATGTCCTCGTCCCAGGCGATCAGCCCGATGTCGACCGAGTCGCCGTCACCGGAGGGCCCGTCGATCCAGCCGTCGGCCAGTGACTTGTTCTCGGGGACCTTCAGCCATTCCTCGGCGCCCTTTTCGGGGTCGTCCTTGTACTGGTTGGCGGTGAAGTTCTCGAGCGAGGCGAGCTGCGCGTCACTCATCTCGAAGCCCTTCAGGGCGTCGACCAGTTCGGGGTTGTCGCCGGCCCACTTCTTGTTGGCCGTCGTCCAGATCTGCTCGCCCTTGCCCATCGAACCGTTGGGGTCCTTCAGGTCCTTCAGCGAGTACGCGGCGTACGCCCAGTGCGGATGCCAGAGCGTGACCACGATCGGTTCACAGTTCTCGAGTGACGTTTCGAGTTCGGTGAGCATCGCGGGAGTCGACGAGGTGCGCAGCTCCCACTTCCCGGCGTCGGATGCCGACCCGGTCGCGTCCATCGCATCACAGTCGGCCCCGAGCGGCTGGTCGGCGGCTGCGGTCGTGGTGGCACTGCCCGACGCCTTGGTGTCCGACGAAGCGTCGTCTCCACTGCTCCCACACGCGGACAGCGCGAGTGCGCCGACGGTGAGGAGTGCCGCGATGGCACGGATCGGTCGTCTCGTCTTGGTGGTTCCTCGTATCACGAGGTATCAGCTCCTTTGATGGTTGCTTGTTTTTCTGGGGAGGACGGGATGGTCGCCACGGCTGGTCACACGGCGGTGGGGTGCTTCGTCGTTTCGGACTCGGCATCTGCCGTATCGGTGGTCTTCTTCGAGAACAGGCCGGCCAGACGGGTCGTCAGCGCAGGCTTCGGCGTCTTCGCATCGCTGCCGAACGCCGAGGTGAACCGGTCGAGGATCACCGCGATGATCACCACGCACAGACCGGCTTCGAAGCCGTCACCGATCCTGACCCTGGTCACCGCGCGGTACACGTCGGTCCCGAGTCCGGGAGCGCCGATCATGCCGGCGATGACCACCATCGACAGCGCGAGCATGATCACCTGGTTGACCCCGGCCATGATCGTCGGACGTGCCAGTGGCAGTTGGATCTTGAACAGGATGCGCAGCGGCGACGCGCCGAAGGCCTGGCCGGCTTCGACGACCTCTTCGTCGACCTGGCGGATCCCCAGCTCGGTCAGCCGCACGGCCGGGGGCATCGAGAAGATGACGGTGGCGACCATGCCGGGCACCACACCGATCCTGAAGAACGTGACCGCCGGAATCAGGTACACGAACGCGGGCATCGTCTGCATGAAGTCGAGTTGGGGCCGGACGATCGCGCTGAACATCTTGGACCGCGCGCCGAGAATGCCGGTGGGCACGCCGATCGCGACGGCCACGGCAGCCGAGATCAACACCAGCGCGAGGGTCATCATGGCGTGGTCCCAGTAGCCGAGGTTGTCGATCAGCATCAACCCGACGAACGTGAAAACCGCCATCATCCAGCCCCGGATCCGCCACGCGACCAACGCGAGGATGATCGCGAAGACGAGCGGTGTCGGCCAGCTCAAGAACGTCGTGAGCTCGTCGTTCAACGAGGTGGCCCGCTCTTTGATCCAGTCGAAGAACCAACCGAGGTTGTCCTCGAGCCAGGGCACGAGGGTGTCTTCGACCCATTTGCCGATCTCGATGTGTTCGATCGCGATGACCAGCGCGTTCACGCCGCGCCTCCTTCGATCACGGCTCCGGCGTCGTCGGCCCCATCAGCCGGGTCCGCGCCGACCGGTGGCACCTCGCCGGTGGTCTCATCAGAGAGCCCTTCCAGCAGCGCCGCACGGGGCACGACACCCACGAGTTCGCCGTTCGCGCCGACCACGGCCAGGGGCAGCGGGTTGGCCGCCGAGGGGATCAACAGTTCGGCCAGCAACGTGTCGGGGGCGACCTTGGCCACCTCGCCGTCATGCAAAAGGTCTTCGAGTTGGTGGGTGCCCCGGGTGATGCCCTTGGCGACACCGGTGTCGTTCACGGTGCCGAGCAGCCGACCGGCCCGTGACAACACGAACAGGCCCGACACCTGCAGCTCCTCCATCTTGTGCAGGGCCGCGGTGGGGCCTTCCCAGGCGCCGATGGTGGCGACCGGGCGGCGCATGATGCCGTCCGCGGTGAGCACGCGGGAGCGGTCGACGCCCTGTACGAACGACGCGACGTACTCGTCCGCGGGGTTGGTGAGGATCTCTTCGGTGGTGCCGATCTGCACGATCGAGCCGTCGCGCATCACCGCGATCCGATCGCCCAGGCGCATGGCCTCGTTCAGGTCGTGGGTGATGAACACGATGGTGCGCCTGAGCTCGGACTGCAGCTCGATCATCTGGTCCTGCATCTCCCGCTTGATGAGCGGGTCGAGCGCGCTGAACGCCTCGTCCATCAACAAGATGTTCGCTTCGGTGGCGAGTGCCCGGGCCAGACCGACGCGTTGGCGCATCCCACCGGAGAGTTCGTCGGGCAGTGAGTCCCCCCAGCCTTCCAGGCCCACCTGCACGAGTGCCCGGTCGGCCCGTTCGAGCCGTTCGGCTCGCGACAGGTCGTGCATGGTCAGGCCGAACGCGGCGTTGTCGCGCACGGTGCGGTGCGGCAGCAGGGCGAAGTGCTGGAAGACCATCGACATCTGTTCGGCGCGCAGCTTGCGCAGTTCCTTGGAGCTCAACGAGCCGACATCGACGCCGTTGACCTCGACCGTGCCGCCGGTGGCGTCGTGCAGCCGGTTCAGG
>JBDZUV010000168.1:0-1993 GCA_040255345.1 Actinomycetota bacterium
TTGTAGGTAGTGGTGCCACTCACCACAGGGCCTGACACTCGCTTCACGGGCATTGCCGCAGCGTCGACGCACTCCTGTGGGACCCCCGCAGGTAGTGGGTCGGCCAGGAAGGACCACAAGGGTGCATTGTCGATTGCGACTCCGCCCATCTTCGCCGGGTTGTACGTGCCACCGAGGGAGTACGGCCCTCCGGCGAGCCGACCTTTGTAGGTCGGCTCGCTGCCACTGCGACCGAGAATCATCCCTGCTGTGATCGTGGCCGAGGTCGGGTTTCCAGTGACCGCTTCGACGGCGTTCGGCCCCCACACGGTGCAGTTGTTGCCCCCGTTCCGTCGCTCGTTGGCGGTCGGATTCGCCGCGTCGTAGTCCGGGTCGGGCATGAGCTGATGGTCGAGGCCCTCGGCCATCGCCGGCGCAAACGTCGACCAGTCGGTCCCGTTGTTCGTTCCAATGTTGGTGATGCAAGGAGGAGTCGACTCGTAGTACACGGGATTGAACAGCTTTCCGAACTGTCCGCTGGTCTGACCGACACATGGGGCGTACTGACCGGATGAATCGGTCACCACGCAGAGGACGCTTCCGGCGGTCAGCCCGGTCGTGACCGCTGACGGAAACATCGGAATCGGCGGAGTGATTCCGACGATGGAGACAGCGTGGGTGCGCAGCGTGTCGATGCCGATGACCCTGGCGAACGCGGTCGGGCTCGACACGTCGGGCAGTCGGACCCGCATCTGCAACTCTTCAGACTGCGGGTCTTCGCCGAAGCTGATGCACGGGCTGCCCTCGGTCGGCGAGTACACCAACGACGAGGTGGCCAACGCGTTCGGGTCGGTGCACGCCGCCCAGTCGGCGGCAGTGATCGTGGTGCCCATGTCGTCGGCGACGCGGGCCTTCACATCGATGATCGCCTTTTCGAAGCTACCGGTCATCACGAACTTGACACCGCCGGCGAGGGCGGAGGTGTCGACGGAGCCCTGGTTCTGACGCCGCTGGGCATACGCCGTGCCGATGTCGACCGAGAACGCCGCGAAGATCATGAGGACCACGAGGACGATCCCGAGCAAAACAACCGTCACGCCGCGGTCGTCACGCTGCCGCGTGCGCGCATCACTTCTGCGTGCATCCACACGGTGTCGCATCACAGCTCCCCGCGTCGCATCACGTCTCGGCAGCGGCGCAAGTTATGCCGCCAGTGATGGTTCCGCCGGACTCGGACAACGGGGTCCGCAGCTCCGGGTCGGTTCCCCACCCACCAGGTTGCTGTTCGAGGCGGAACGTGAGGTTGGACTTGATCACCGAGTCGCCGATGACGTCGGTGAAGAATCCGGTGATGTCCTGGGCCGGCTTCCAGACCTGGATCTTCGCGAGGTCACCGATCTGAACCGTGGTGCTCGGCGCGGTGGGCGTCGCCACGATGGACACGCGCATGTCCGGGGTCGACGAGTCCATTCGTTCACATACCGCCTTCACGATGCTCTTGGCGCTCGGAGTCGCCGAGTACTGGGACGAGACAGCCGCGATGCGGGCACCTTCACGTGCTCCATAACGGACGTCCTGTTGCTGATTGAGCAGCCAGCCGAAGTCGATGACTCCGAACAACAGCAAGAACAGCAGCGGCGCAATGATCGCGAACTCGACCATGGTCGCACCGCGCTCGTCTCGCGCTCTTCGACGTCGGTCACGCCACCGTCGCCCTCGGCCCTTGGAACGATTGCTGAACCGATCGGTCATCTCCGCTCCTGAATCCGAACTTCGACTTGGCGACATCATGGCGATGTGGTAACCGTCGGCGACACCCTGAGCGTTACATCAGCCGTCGAGTTTGTGCCGAAATCACCACTGCACAGCAGTGATCGCCGAACCGGGGCCGACTCGACCGCCTCTCCGACGGTCCTCACTTCTGCATGTCGGCCGGTTTCACGATCGACTTGAGGGCATTCGCCCTGCCGAGCACCGACGAACACGGCCATCCTCGACGCACGGCGCGACCACT
>JBDZUV010000168.1:2093-5191 GCA_040255345.1 Actinomycetota bacterium
CGACCCGGTTCCGTCCGATCTCCTGCATTCGGATTCGCCGGCCTGCCCGCACTCCCCGATCCGCCCGAATTCGGATCGGCCGACCCACCGGCATGCGGGTTCGCGGACCCTCCCGGGTTCGACGCCACGCCGGGCATCGCGATGCCACCCGAATCGGAGTTCGCGGCGCCACCCTGGTCCACAGCACCACTCGAATTCGGATCTCCCGGACCAGCCGCATTCCGGTCTGCGGGATCACTCGAGTGCCCGCCCGCGCCATCGCCCTTCGAGCCCGGCGCTTCCCGGTGCCCCGGAGAATCAGTCTCGCCACTCCCCTGATTTCGCAGGGGGACACTCGGCGTCGACTCGACCGCGGTCGAACCCGGGTGGCTCTCGGTACCCGGCCCACTCGGATGGTCGGCACCGGGCCTGCCATCGGGCACCGAGATCCCCACCATCGCGAGCGTGTCGTGCACCCGGCGCTGGACCGGATCCGGCAATGCACCCGCCGCCGCCGCCACGCCCGAGGCGCCCAGAGCAAGGACGGCCCCCAGGGCCGCGGCCCGGCGTGCGAGCCGGCGCGACGACTTCGAGCCGTACAGCGGGATCGGCGCGTTGTCGCTCGACGCGGTGGATCCTTTGAATTCCCGCCGGTACAGCACACGGATTGCCTGTTCACCGGCCAACGGTTCGGATCGGTCGACCGTGCGGACCTCGGCGAGCAGACGAGCGAGGTCCGCCGTCGCCGACGACGGTTCGACGTCGGGGTCGATCTGGCCCGAGAGCAGTGCCTCGCTCACCGCTTCGTCCACGTCTTCGGCAACTTCCCGGACTCGACTCATGATCGCCTCCCGTCGGTCATCGTCCTGGCGCATTCGCCGTCGGTGAAAGTTCACGGTGGGCCATCGCCGAACGCAGCCGTTGGATCCCGCGATGGCTCAGGACCCTGACCGTGCCGGTTCGTTTCCCGACGATGCCGGCGACGGTCGGCACGTCGAGGTCCGCGACGACGCGGAGCAACACCACCTCGGCCTCGCTGCGGGGCAGGGTCTCGATCAGCGCACGGATGGCATCGGTCGCTTCACGGCTGTCGAGTTCGGCTTCGGGCCCGTCGGTCGCCTCATCGAGCAGCCGATCGTCGACTTCGGCCTGGAGATCTTCGGGGTGACGCGAACGGTACCGGTGCAGGTCGATCGCACGCCGCCTGGCGAGGGTGAACACCCAGGCGCGGAACTCGCCTTCGCCGCCGACGAATTCGTGGAGCCGACGGACGACGTCGATCCACACGGCCGACGTGACGTCGAAGGTGTCTTCGGCGGCGACCTGCGACCGGAGAAAGCGCAGCAGCATCGGCTGATAGGTGCGCCAGAGGAACACGAAGGCATCTTCGTCACCGCTGACGGCGGCCTCGATGACCACCGAGATGTCGCCTCTGCACATCGATCGGTCCACTTGGTTTTCTACCGGGTTCGCACTTCACGGTCGAGCCGACCGGCGGTCGACAGACGGAGCCTAGCGCCGTGTCAGGATCGTTTGTGCTGGCCCCGGCGAGGCGGGATCGTTGCACACGAACAGGTGGGCCGAGGGCGCTCGGCCGTGCGTCGGAGACGAGAACGCGCCACGCGCTCCCGGATGATGGCCGGGGCGCGGACCCATTCGGGTCAACAAGCGTCGGCCGGGCGCTCGGCGTCGCACGCCCCAGAGGCCCGGTCGCCGCTGCCATCGGGATGGAACCGGACACAGCACGTCCCGGCGTGGGGTTCGAGCCGGGCCTGCAGTTCGGTGGCACCGCAGCCTTCGACCGCGGCGGTGAGCAAGGTGTGATTCATGCCGCAGATCAGCTCGGTGTGCGTCGAAGACAACTCGTGGAACGGACAGTTGTGCAGGACGGTCACGTCATCGTCACCCGTGACCGGTTCGAAGCCGTCGTCGCGGAGGACGTCGAACAACGCCGCACGTCGCTGCTCGGCCGTCGGGTTCTCGCCGGCGCGCTCCCTGGCGCTGGAGCCGACCCGGATCCCCTCGGCACGTGCCGCATCGTCGATCGCGTCGTCGATCGCGATGCCCTCGAGGCGGGCACGGTCTGCAGCCACCGACAGCACGCGGCCGGCGAGGTCGTAGCGGCGCGGCGGGAGCGACACGTCGAAGTCCGCGCCGGCCCGTCGGTAGACCTTCGAGGGGCGCCCGGCCCCGGGCCCGGTGCGTCCGTTGCGACGCTGATGGTCACTGGCGAGGAGCCCCTCGGACTCGAGCCGATCCAGGTGATGCGCGGTGATGCCCTTGCGGAGCCCCAGCGCTGCCGCGGCTTCGTCACGACTCACCCAGTCGTGCTGGGCGACGACGTGTTCATAGAGCGCTCGGCGGGTGGGTTCGGCCAGGGCGCTGACGGCATCGAGATCCTCATTGGGCATGCGGTGACCTCAGCTTCAGTGCTGTTCGATGGTGGTGCCGAGTTGGCTCGTCGGCATCGTCGTCCACTCTATAGTCACTCTGGTCTTGACATAGAACGGCGCGCTGATGCATTCTATCGACAGTATTGATTGATTCTAGAAGGAGCCGACATGACCGATCTGCTCGACCTCGACGGGGACATCATCGAACGGGACATCACCGACCGGGACATCACCGACCGGACCGTCGCAACCCCACCGGCACCACCGGCCGGCAGACCGATCGACGTGATCGCCGCACGGCACGCCGTCGCCGACCTGCTCGACGCACTGGGACAGGACCAGTCCGACCCCGAGTTGGACGACACGCCACGTCGGGTCGCGGACGCGTTCGCCGAATTGCTGACGCCCGAGCCGTTCAGTTGCACGACCTTCCCGAACGACGGTGGCTACGACGAGATGGTGATCGCCCGATCGATCCCGATGCACTCGTTGTGCGCCCACCACCTGCTCCCCTTCATCGGCGTCGCCCACGTGGCCTACCTGCCCGGCGAGCGCATCGTCGGCCTGTCGAAGCTCGCCCGGGTCGTCGACCACTTCTCGCGGCGCCTGCAGAACCAGGAGCGCCTGACCACCCAGGTGGCGGACTGGCTGTGTGAGAACCTCTCGCCCAAGGGCGTGGGCGTGCTCATCGAGGCCGAGCACCTGTGCATGTCGCTGCGGGGCATC
>JBDZUV010000029.1:0-6175 GCA_040255345.1 Actinomycetota bacterium
TGGCGTCGCCGGTCCGGCTCTCGGCGACGACCCGTTCGATCTCGGCCATCTCCACGGCCGGACGGAAACCCGGTGCCGGATGCACCACGGCCTGCTCGGTGAGGGGCACCGGATTGGACGGCAGCGCACCGAGGACCAATGCGGACGACACGATCACCACATCGGCGACGCCACAGCGGGCCGCCGCGTCGAGCACCGCGCGTGCCTCGTCGACGGCCCGCCCTTCGGGCATCAGGTACGCATCGTGCTCGTCGACCGGGCAGCCCAGGTGAACCACTGCGTCGACGTCCGTGAAGTGCACGTCGAGGTCGGCAGCGACCAGGTCGATCAGGTGCACCCGTCCTCGGGTGACCGTCATCTCCCGGGGGGCCAGCACCACCGCCGAGGCGGTGTCGATTCGCTCGAGGACGGCCGCCACGACCGAGGTCACCGCGGCACCGGCCGCGCCGGTGAAGACGATGGTTCGCACCTCATCCACGATGCCTCCTCGGGCACCGGCGGGCCGCATCCACCGGCCGGTCCGGCGGCGATCGCACACCGGCAGGGGTGATCTCGGCGACAGGCCTTAGGATGGCAGGTGTGCATTCGCCATCAGCGCACGATTCCCATCGCGTGCGCCACCTGACCCGGGGGTGCCGGTCGTGAGCCAGGACAACCCGTTCGGTGGGATCCCGTTCTTCGGTGACCTCGCCAAGTTGGTGGGCCGCCAGGGGCCGGTGGCGTGGGAACCCGCGACGCAACTGGCCTTGGCGATCGCGACCGAAGGCGTCCCCGAATCCAATGTGGATCCGCTCGAGCGGATCCGGCTCGAACAGCTCGCCCGCGTCGCCGAGGTGCAGATCAACGGCGCGACCGGACTGTCGGTCGCGACCGGAGGCCAACCCGTGACGATCGAGCCGGTGAACCGGTCGACGTGGGTGCTGCGGACGCTCGAGGCCTACAAACCCCGGTTCGAGGCGCTCGCTCGTCAACTGACCGAGGAAGAACCCGAGCCGGAGGCCGGGGACCGGCGCCGGCCCGACGAGGCGACAGGAGCCGAGGGGCACCCCGCCAGGGGCAACGACGAACCACCGGTGGCGGGCCTCGAGGACCTGGTCGGCCTCGGTGACGAACTCAGCCGCTTCGACACCCCCCGGAGCGACGATCCACCGTCGGCCCGTCCGCCCGACGGGGTCGACCCCGACGACTTCGACGAGGGGGTCGAATCGTGGCTGAGCGGCATGCTCTCCATGCTGAGCCCGATGCTGCTCGGCATGACCGCCGGCTCGCTCGTCGGGCACCTGTCACGTCGCGACTTCGGCTCCTACGACCTGCCGCTACCCCGCCCGCCAGGGGCCCCGATCATGGTGCTCCCCGCGGTGATCGATGCGTTCGCCACCGAATGGGACCTCGACGGTGACGGCGTCCGCCTGGCCATCTGTCTCCACGAACTCGCCAGCCACGCGGTGCTGAGCACGCCCCACGTGCGAGCGGCGCTCGATGATCTGCTCGCCGAGTACGCCGCCGGTTTCCACCCCGACCCCGACGCGCTGGAGCGGCACCTGGGTGAGATCGACCCGATGAACCCCGAAGCGCTCGCGTCGTTCCAGCGCATCCTGGGTGATCCCGAGATCATCGTCGGCGCGACGGCCGGGCCCGGGCAAGAGCAGCGACGTGCCCGGATCGCCGCGCTGGTCGCCGTGATCGTCGGCTACGTCGATCATGTGGTGAACACCGTGGGCGCCCGGCTCATCGACGGCTACCCGCGGGTCGCCGAGGCACTGCTGCGACGACGCGTCGGTGAATCGGACGCGGACGACTTCACCAGCCGACTGTTCGGCATCGAACTCGGCCAGGAGTTGGTCGACCGAGGCCGCGCCTTCGTCGCTGGTGTCGTCGAGCGTGCCGGTGACGAAGGGCTGAACCGGCTGTGGGAATCACCGGATCACCTGCCCACCGTCGCCGAGGTCGATGCTCCGGGCCTGTGGCTCGCACGCATCGACCTCGACACGTCGGACGACTGACCGACGTCCGGGCCCACCGGGCTCGGGTCAGAATGCCGAACCCTCCGGGGGGCGGCCACGGTCGCCCCCGACGTTGCGACCATCGTCGAGTACCGGATCGACCTCGGGAGATTCGGGGGCGCGGTCGTCGTCAGCGGCGCCGCGCCCGGGTCTGAATCGGTGCCACATCGTGTGCGCGGTACGGCCGGCGTGGCGACGTGCGGCTCCTGACATCGCGGACATGCGGGCCTCGACCTCGATCGCCGCCGCGGAGGCCACCGTCGGCGGCGCCCCCGAACGCTGACGTGCCGCCAACAGCCCCACCCCGTAGGTGAACGCCGCGAACACCGACACGCACAGGACGACGAAAAAGCCCAACTCGAGGCCCATCGGGATCACGGCGATCGAGGCACCGATCACCCAGAAGATCTGGAAGCGGGTCTCGAAGCGCGCAAAGGCGCGTCCCCGGTTCGCCTCGGGGGCGTCTCGTTGCAGGATCGCGTCGAACGACTGCTTGCCCGCCGCCGCGGCGATGCCGACCGTCGTGGCGATCACCATCGGCGCCACCACCCCGCCGAAGACGAAGGTGGACAGCACGGCAGCGACGACCGTCGCGATCAGGACGGTGACGAGGATCATCTCCTCGCGCATCGCCTCCCGCAGACGGGGGGCCACGAGCGACCCGACGAGCGACCCTGCCACGGCACCGGCGCCGACCACTCCGTAGTGCCACAGCGGTTCGCCACCGCTGCGCAACGAGAACGCCACCAGGATCGACAGGAACCCGACGATGCCCCGTAACAGGCCCATCCCCCCGGCGGCGAGCAGGATCGACGCGGAGTGCAACCCCGATCGTTCGCCGGGGCTCGGCGCCGAACGCGCCACCTGGGCGGGAGGGAGACGGAACGAGAACACCAGACCCACCACATAGACCACACAGGCGATGGTGAGGCTGCCTTCGGGGCCGACGAGCCACAGGGCCAGCGCCCCCGGTCCGGCGGCGACGAAACCCATGACCCCGCTGAGTACCGACAGTTTCGAATTCGCCCTGACCAGTTCGTCGTCGGAAGCCACGGTGGTCGGCACCAGGGCACTCCGCGCCACCGAATACCCCTTCTGCAACACCAGGATCCCGAACGCCAACGGCAAGAAGACGGCCAGGTCGTCGAAGGTGGTGATGAGCAGGAATGCGAAGACCGCCCGCAGGCCGAGTGACACGATCACCATGAGCCGCCGCCCACCGACGACGCGGTCGATGGCCGGACCGATCAGCGGCGACAGCACGGTGAAGGGCGCCATCGCGCCCGCCAGATAGGCGAACACCTTGGTGCGGGCCTCTCCGACCGGTATCGAGAAGAACAGCGATCCGGCGAGCGCGGTGGCGAACAGGGCGTCCGCGGCCGCGGACAGTGCATGCACCCGCGCCAGGCGCGTGAACGCCGGCGTGACGACCACGCGTGTGCGTTCGTCCGGGGGCGACAGTGGTCCCCAGCCCTGCTGATCGCCGACGGTGCTCACTGTAGGTGCAGTGTAGAAGTGGGCGTCGTCGGCTCCCCCGTGTTCCCTCGGCCGGGTCGGCCGGGTCGAGATCTCAGTCGGCGGGTTCCTCGTAGCGGTAGCCGACCCCACGTACGGTGACGATGCGGCTCGGATGCGCCGGGTCCGGTTCGATCCGAGCGCGCAACCGCTTGATGTGCACGTCGAGGGTCTTGGTGTCGCCTACGTAGTCATAGCCCCAGACGCGCTCGATGAGCCGGTCACGGGGCATGACGAAACCGACTCGCTCGAGCAGGACGGCCAACAGCTCGAACTCCTTGAGCGGTAGCTCGACGCGTGCACCGCGCACCGTGACGCGGTGGCGGGTGACGTCCAGGTGGACGTCACCCACGGTGAAGGTCGACGCGTCGGTGGATGGTTCGGATGCGACTTCCGAGGGCAGCCGCCGCCGCAGGACCGCCCTGATGCGCGCGACGAGCTCACGCATCCGGTAGGGCTTGACCACGTAGTCGTCGGCCCCCACTTCGAGTCCCACCACGGTGTCGACCTCGTCGCCTTTGGCGGTGACCATGATGATCGGCACCGTCGAGGAGGCCCGGATCTCCCGACACACGTCCAGACCCGACACCTTCGGCAACATCAGATCGAGCAGGATCACATCCGGGTCGACCTCGGCGAACAGTGCCAGCGCCTCGGCGCCGTCGCGGGCGACCTCGACCTGGAACCCTTCGCGGCCCAGTCCGATCGTGAGTGCCTCGACATAGGACTCGGTGTCTTCGATGACCAGCACCTTCTGGCGGGTCTCGTTCACGTGGGCGACGCTTCCGGGTTGCCGGCATCCTCGGTAGCGGACGGCCGGGGGATCACGAGCATGAACGTCGCCCCTTCGCCTTCGACGGAGGACACCGAGACGGTGCCCCCGTGGTTCAGCGCCACGTGCCGCACGATGGCCAGCCCCAAACCGGTGCCGCCGGTGTCACGACGACGGGCACGGTCGACCCGGTAGAAGCGTTCGAAGATCCTGGACTGATCGGTGGCGGGGATGCCGATGCCATGGTCACGGACCATGAAGCGAACCGAGCCACCGTCGACCTCTGACTCGAGCGCCACGACCCCGTCGGCACCGGAGTACTTGATCGCGTTGTCGACCAGGTTGGCGAGCGCCGAGACGAGTTGTCGACGGTCGACCGCGAGGGTCACGTCGGCTGCCGGACCACGAACGGCGACCTTCACCCCGGCGAGGGCCGCCGCCGGTCGGGTGCGCTCCCGCGCGGCCTCCAACAGGTCGGCCACCGACTCGGCCGTGCGGACCGGCGGCTCACCGGCCTCGATCCGGCTCAGCTCCAACAGGTCGTCGATGGTGGAACCCAGGCGCGACGCCTCCTCGGACAACCGCGTGCTGAGTCGGTGGATCGTCGCCGCGGTCTCCCGATCGTCCAGGTCTTCGATCTCCGACGCGAGGGTTTCGGCCAGCACGACGAGCGCGCCGACCGGTGTCCGCAACTCGTGGCCGATGTTCGCGACGAAATCACGACGGAGCGCTTCGACCCGTCGGCGTGCGACTTCGGCGTCGACGGTTCCCTCGCCGCTCTCGGCCAGGGCCGCGGTGACCGCCGGAGTCACCTGGCCGCGTTCGGAGCGCGGCCCGGTGAAGTTCGGTTGCCACCCACTCACCCGGTAGCGCACCCGTTCGCCCACGTTCACCGCATGATCCCCGAGCCGCTCGTAGTAGCGACCCAACAACGCGAGTTGCACCGCGACCCGCAGATCCACGGTGTCCGACGAACGCGATTCGAGCAGCTCCGCCACGAACTCACGGTGCAGGTCGTCGAGCTCGTCGTCGAGATCGTCGAGTGCCGCCGCCTGGCCTTCGTCCGCGGCTGCGTACGCGCCGAGCGCGAAGCGCAGGTGGCGGACCGCGAGGGTGTCCATCCGCTGGATCATTCCTCGTAGACGCGGCGACAGGTCCACATCGTGGAGCCGTCGGGCCGTCTTCGCGATGTTGGCGGCCAGGTCGCCGCAGCGTTCGATCTCGGTCGCGACCCGTAGGGCGCTCAGCACCGCGCGCAGGTCACCGGCCACCGGCCCCTGCAACACGAGCAGTTCCGAACACCGTTCCTCGATGTCGATGGTCGCGGTGTTGATCGCGAGGTCACCCTCCACGACCTGCCGTGCCCCGTCGAGATCGTGTTCGAGGAACACCCGGGTGGCCTCCACCACCGCATCACAGACCCGGTGACCCAACTCGACCACGGCGTCATGGACTGCGTCGAGTTGTTCGCCATAGACCCTGCGGGCCGGCTGGTCGGTCACCCGAATCGACCGGTGACGTAGTGTTCGGTCCGCTCGTCGGCAGGATTGCCGAAGATGCGGTCGGTGTCGTCGACCTCGACGAGTACCCCCCACCGCCGACCGTCGTCGTCGACCTCGGCGGTCAGGAACGCGGTGCGGTCGCCGGTCCGGGCGGCCTGGGCGAGATTGTGGGTGACGATCACGATCGTGACCGTCGTGGCCAGCTCCGCGAGCAGGTCCTCGATGCGGGCCGTGGCGATCGGGTCGAGTGCCGAACACGGCTCGTCCATGAGCAGCACTTCGGGGTCGACCGCCAGCGCCCGCGCGAGACACAGCCGCTGCTGCTGGCCACCTGACAGGCCGAGTGCCGACGAGCCGAGCCGGTCCTTCACCTCGTCCCACAG
>JBDZUV010000029.1:6275-12342 GCA_040255345.1 Actinomycetota bacterium
CGGACCACCACGTTCGCCCCGTAGGCGACATCGAGCCCGCGGATCGACAACACCGCGTCGGGTGGTCGTGGCAGAGCCTCGGCGACGGCGTCGTCGTCGCTCAGAGACTCGGGACGGGTCACAGGTCGGGTGATCAACGAGGTCTGACCTTCCGAGGCGTGGGTCGAGGCGCCGGGGCCCGGCAGGTCGATTGTACGGGTGGACACGGGTTCATCCTTCCAGTGCTGCGGTGAATCGGGACGTCGCGAAACGGGCGATCGCGGTGAGCACGAACACGACCAGCACCAGGGTGATGGCCGCGCCCCAGGCGAGATCGTTGGCGAGGGGGTCACCGGACTTCGCACCGTTGTAGATCTGTTGGGCCAGGGTGGTGTTGCCACCCAGCGGGCTCGGATTCGGGGTGAGGGTGACACCGATCGTGAACAGCACGGGCGCCGTCTCACCGGCGGCCCGCACAACCGCCAGTATCGCTCCGCTGGTCAGACCCGGCAGCGCTGCCGGCAAGACGATCCGTACGATCCCGTGCCACCGACGGCCGCCCAGTGCCAGCCCGGCATGGCGGAGTTCGTCGGGCACGGTGCGAAGCATCTCCTCGGAGGTGCGGACCACGATCGGCAACATCAGGCACGCCAGGGCGAGCGCCGCGGCGAACGCGGAGCGGCCGTCGGTGCCGAAGTGCACCACCCACGCCGTGTAGACGAACATTCCCATGACGATCGAGGGCACCCCGGTCATCACGTCGGAGAACAAGCGGATCACCCGGGCCAGTCGCGCCTCGGGAGAGAACTCGTTGAGGTACACCGCACCGAGGACCCCGAGGGGAATCGCGATCAGCGCGGCGATCCCGGTCGAGACGAGTGTGCCGAGAATGGCCGGGCCCATCGCCGGCCGGGGAGGAGCGCAGTCGAGTCCGTACTTGGCACGGAACGCCTCGGAGATGTCCGCGCAGCCCTGAACGGTCTGACCGGTCACGGCCGGGATGTCGCCGGTGAAGAAGTGCCAGCTCAACAGGTGGGCGCCTTTGGCGATCAGCACGATCACGACCGACCCCAGCGGGACGGCGGTGAGGATCGCGGCCGACCACAGCAGGGTCCTGCCGGCCCGATCGGCGAAACGACGGCGGCCGCTGACCGTGCGCACCCTGACGTCGGCACGTGTCGCCGCGTCGAGAAGCGGCAGGGAGGCGCCATCGACTCCCGGCGAGATCACGGATTCGTCGGTGGCGGTCACGCGGTTCCCTCGAGACGCCGTTGGGAGCGGTCGACGATGACCCGTGCGCCGACGTTGACGACGATCGTGATGGCGAAGAGCACCACGCCGAGTCCCATGAGTGCCCGCTGATTCAGCATGTTCCCTTCACCGTTGAAGGTGTTCGCGATGATCGCTGCCATCGTGTAGCCCGGTTCGGTCACGTTCGCGGTGATCTGGACCGACGAGCCCACCACGAGGGCGACCGCGATCGTCTCACCCAGGGCGCGCCCCAGACCGAGCATGACCGCCCCGGTGATGCCGGCCGCGCTCGAGGGCAGGATGGCGGTCCGCACGACCTCCATACGCGTGGCGCCGAGCGCCCAGGCGGCATCGACGGTCGGCCGGGGAACGGTCGCGACCACGTCCCGGGTGATCGAGGTGATCACCGGGCAGATCATGAACGCCACGACGATGCCCGCGGTGAGCAGGCTCGACCCGCTCGCTGAAGGTCCGGCGAAGGTCCGGTAGATCCGCTGCAGCGGGTCGTGGAACGCCAGCAGACCGACGAGCCCGTACACCACCGAAGGCACCGCGGCCAGCAGGTCGATCAGTGCGACGAGTGGGCCGCGCAGGCGGCGGGGACACAACTCGGTCGCGAACAGTGCGACACCGATGCTCATCGGCACCGCGATGACCAGAGCGATCAGCGCGGTCACGATCGTGCCGTACACCAGTGGCAGTGCGCCGTAGGTGTTCGACGCCGACGACCAGGTGGTGCCGGTGAAGAAGCCCCAGCCTTCCCGTTGCATCGCGGGCCACGCGTAGGTCGTGGTCGAGACGACGATGCCGGTCAGGACCGCCAGCACCGCCAGCCCCGATCCCAGGCTGACCGACGTGAAGATGCGATCGGCGCGCCGCGACGAACGGGACCCCCGGAGGTGCCGCGCGAGCGGCACCTCCGGGGTTTCCGGTTCACCATGAGATGCCATGGAGGTCAGGGGACCTCGATGCGGTCGAGCTGGGCGATGGCCTTGTGGGCGAGCTCGGTGGGCAGCGGGGCGTAGTTCACGCTGGAGGTGAAGCTCTCGTCCTGTCCGTCGGTCAGGATGAATTGGAGGAAGGCCTTGACCGCCTGACCCTTGGTCGCATCAGCCTGTTTCGCCATCACGATGATCCAGGTCGGCGACGTGATCGGGTAGGCGCCTTCACCTTCGGTGTCGATCGGGCTGTAGGTCAGGTCATCGGCGACGTCGGCTCCTGCCGCGGCTGCCGAGGCGCCCCCGAGCGTCGGCTGCATGAACGCACCGGCTCTGTTCTCGATCGACGCGAAGGTCAGCTTCTGGCTCTTGGCGTCTGACAGGTCGACGTAGCCGATGGCACCGTCGGACTTGGCAATGCACTGGGCGACGCCACCGTTGCCCGAGGCGCCCTGGGTTCGGGCCGGCCACTCGATCGAGTCCGAGGAACCCAAGGTCCAGTCCGCGCCACCCGCGGCGTCCAGGTACTTGGAGAAGTTCGTCGTCGTCCCCGAGGCGTCCGAGCGGTGGCACACCGTGATCGGCGTCGCGGGCAGTTTGGCGTCCTTGTTGAGCGCGGCGATCGCCGGGTCGTTCCAGGTGGTCACTCCGGCGGTGAAGATCTTCGCCAGGGTGGGGCCGTCGAGCTTCAGGTGCTCGACGCCGTCGACGTTGTAGGACACCGTGATGGGGGCGACGACGGTCGGGAAGTAGAGCACCTTTCCGTCGTAGCCGCCCTTGTCCTCGTGGTTGATCAACGAGTCGGAACCCGCGAAGTCGACGACGCCGTCGGCCAGGTCGGACTTGCCCTGACCCGAACCACCGCCGCCGTAGGCGATCTTGATGCCGGGCAGCACCGAGGTGAACGTGTCGATGGCCGCGTTGTAGTAGTTCTGCGGGAAGGTCGCGCCCGATGCCTTCAGGTCGGCCTTCAGGTTCCCGTATGCGGTCGGGTCGAAGTCCGGAGCCGTCCCTTCAGCAGTGGTACCTCCAGGCGTCGAGGCCGCCTCGCCGTTGCCGTCAGTGGACGATCCGGAACTGCCACAGGCGCCCGCCGTGGCCAGGAGCGCGGCGATCGCGACGCCGACTCCGATTCGGCGAATGCGTGAGAGATGCAGCGTTTGCATGGGTTGGTCGGGCCCTCCTCGGGGCGGGTGACCGGCGGCGGATCCGCGTGGTCTCCGATGCGCGCCACGCTAGAAACCCGAGGTGAACACGCACCCCCGACCCAGGTGAACTTCAGGTGAAGTTCATCTCGAGTACCGGCGAACCCGCCTCCACCGCCGTGCCGAGGGCGGTCGTCCCGACGCCTTCGTGCGATCAGTGAGCGAGGCGGCAGAACGCGTCGAGCACGGCGGCGTCACGTTCGTAACTGAGGACCCGCCCCGCTCTGGTCGGACGCAACCAGCACAGTACGTCGACCTCGTCGTCCCAGCTCTCCGCCGCGCCGCGCAGCTCCATCGCCCAGTAGCGCACCTGCTTGGGCCGTCCGTTGCGATCGTGGTAGCGGACCGGTGGCAGCTCGAGCCCCAGGGCACAGGCCAGCCCCGTTTCCTCGGCCACTTCGCGCACGGCGCACTCCTCATCGGTCTCTCCCGGTTCACACTTGCCCTTCGGAAACGACCAGTCGTCGTAACGGGGTCGGTGCACGACGACGACTTCGAGCATGCCGCGGTCGCGCCAGACGACGCCGCCGGCCGCACGCACCACGACGTCCGCCTTGCTCACCGCGTCCCGCCGGTGGTCGCCGTCGACTCTTCGTCCAACTCATGTCGCCGGGTGCGCCCCAGGGCGACCTGCTGCAGGACCCGGTGGGCGTTCACCGGCGGCGGGAGGATTCCGGGGCCTTCGGCGGATTGGTCGACGCCGTCGCGTACCCGGTGCCAGAACCCGTCGGCATCGAGGGTCCAGGCGAGCTGGTTGTCGGCCAGCTCCGTGTCGAGGATCCGCCCAAGTCGCTCGACGCAGACCGGATCGTGGACCGGAGCGATGATCTCCACCCGACGATCCAGGTTGCGCGGCATCAGGTCCGCGGACGAGATGAACACGGCCGGCTGTGCAGGGCCGGCACCGTTCGCGAACCGGAAGATCCGCGAGTGTTCCAGGTACCTGCCGATCAGCGACGTGACCCTGATGTTCTCCGACAGCCCGGGCACCCCGGGTCGCAGGCAGCAGATACCCCGGATGATCAGCTCGATGTCGACGCCCGCCTGCGACGCCGCATAGAGGCGGTCGATCATCGGCGCGTCGACCAGGCTGTTCATCTTCATCAACATGGCGGCCGGGCGCCCGGCACGAGCCGCTGCGATCTCGTTGTCGATCAGGTCGTACAACCCCTGACGCAAGGTGTGCGGCGCCACCAGCAACTGGTCGTATTCGACCTTGCGGGAGTAACCGGTGAGAAAGTTGAAGAGTTGGGTGATGTCGCGACCCAGCGTCTCACTGCTGGTGAACAGCCCGAGGTCCTCGTAGGTCTTGGCGGTGGTGTCGTTGTAGTTGCCGGTACCGATGTGGCAGTACCGCTGCAGCGCGCCTCCCTCGTCGCGCACGACCATGGTCGTCTTGCAGTGGGTCTTCAAGCCCACCAGCCCGTAGGTGACGTGCACGCCCGCCTCTTCGAGCGCACGCGCCCATTCGATGTTCGCCGCCTCGTCGAAGCGCGCCTTGAGCTCCACCAGGGCCGCCACCTGTTTGCCGTGTTCCGCGGCACGGATCAGTGACTGGACGATGGCGCTTCGACCCGAGGTGCGGTACAGGGTGATCTTGATCGCCAGCACCTGCGGGTCGCGTGCCGCCTGGCGGATGAACTCCTCCACCGAGGTCACGAACGACTCGTACGGATGGTGGACGAGCAGGTCGCCGGCTCGGATCGTCGCGAAGAAGTCCGAATGCTCGTCGTCGCCCGGCGTGAGTGGCCCGGGGGTGACCGGCACCCACGGGCGTTCCTTGAGGTCGGGCCGGTCGAGGTCGCCCAATGCCCACAGCCCACCGAGGTCGAGCGGACCGAACGATGCGTACACGTCCTCTTCGGTCAATTCGAGTTCGCGGATGAGCAGATCACGGACGTCACCAGAGGCACGGGCGTCGATCTCGAGGCGGACCGCCCGGCCGAACCGACGGCGACGGAGCTCCATCTCCACGGCGACCAACAGATCGTCGGCTTCCTCCTCCTCGACCGCGAGATCGGCATTGCGGGTCACGCGGAACGGCACGTGCTCGACGATCTCCATGCCCTCGAACAGTTGGTCGAGGTGGGCCGAGATCACCTTCTCCAGTGGCAGGAAGCGCTGTCCGTCGGGTAGGACCACGAAGCGGGGCAGCGTGGCGGGCACCTTGACGCGGGCGAAGCGGCGTTCACCGGTGTGGGGATCACGGACCAGCACCGCGAGGTTCAACGACAGCGACGAGATGTAGGGGAAGGGGTGCCCCGGATCGACCGACAACGGGGTCAGAACCGGAAATATCCGGTCCTCGAATTCGGTGACGAGAAACCGGCGGTCGTCGTCGTCGAGCGAGTCCCAGTCGGACAGGACCACCCCCGCGTCGGCCAGTTCGGGGACGACCTGGGTGAGAAAGATCTTCTCGCTCCGCTCCACGAGGTCGCGCACCCGGCCGGCGATGGCGCTGAGCTGCTGGGCCGGCGTGAGTCCGTCGGCAGAGAGCTGGCCGAAGCCGGCGGCGACCTGGTCCTTCAGGCCCGCGACCCGCACCTGGAAGAACTCGTCGAGGTTGTCGGAGAAGATGGCACAGAACTTGGCCTTCTCGAGCACCGGCACGTCGTCGAACGTGGCGTTGGACAGGACCCGCTCGTTGAAGTCGAGCCACGACAATTCCCGATTCAGGAACCTCGCCGGTTCGCC
>JBDZUV010000029.1:12442-28603 GCA_040255345.1 Actinomycetota bacterium
GCTCGTTGAAGTCGAGCCACGACAATTCCCGATTCAGGAACCTCGCCGGTTCGCCACCGACGTCGGCGCTGCTCCGGGCCGATTCGGTGGCGGCCGATTCGGTGGCGGCCGATTCGGTGACGGCCGATTCGGCGGCGGTCGATTCACCAGGTACCATCGGCGTTCAGCCTAGGGGGCCGTCGAACGATGCCGTCTGCCGAATCGCCGAGCGTTCGTCGGCGGTTCGCGACGACGCCGTCTCACTCGGTCGTGAAGCCGAGATCCCATTCGAGCAGGATGTTCTCCCGTTCGGCGTCGCGCACACAGCGCTCACGGTTCCGGCGGAACTGGGGGTCGTGAGGCGGTACGAGTTGCAGTCGGGCCATGACCCGGGCGCGGAAGTCCTCGATGAAGCTCCGGTCGCCGAAGTCCGACTGGACTTCCCAATGGGGTGCCACCGGACCCAGGTACACGATGCGGGCATGGCCGCGTGGTGGTTCAGCGGACTCGGCAGCGATCTCGGACATGTCGGTCGATTCTAGGAGACCGACGCGCTGCAGCTACGAACCGCCCCGACGGGCACATCCACGGCCCGAAGGGCCGACGGTCAGGTCTTGTCGCTGTCGGAAGCTGTGCTGTTCCCAGGGGTCTGCGCTGCGTTCTGCGAGGAGTTCGTGGGCACGTCGGATTCGTCGCCCGCGAGTCCCTTCTTGAACTCCCGCTGAGCGGACCCGACCGAACGTGCCAGCTGGGGAAGCTTCGCCCCTCCGAACAGGATCAGGAGGATCGCCAGAATGATGATCAGCTCGGGGCCCTCGAGAAACGCGAGTAGTGGAGAGAATGACACGCCAACAGCGTACACACTGCACCACCCGTCGGCTACCCCCGTCCGTCGGTGTGGCACCATGCGCACATGCTCGAATGCGTGGTCAACATCGCCGAGGGACGGGACCAGACCAAGCTCACCGAGTTGGCGCGTTCCTGCGGTGACGATCTGTTGGATCTGCACCGCGATCGCCACCATCACCGGTCGGTGTTCTCGGTGGTGGGCACCGACGCGCCGCGGCGCCTGGCAAGCCGCGCGGTCGAACTGTTGGATCTGCGTGGCCACAGCGGCGTGCATCCGCGCATCGGGGTGGTCGATGTGGTGCCCTTCGTGCCACTCGACGGCTCGACGATGGCAGACGCGGTGGCAGCACGCGACGCCTTCAGCGACTGGATGGGCGACGAATTGGGGGTGCCGTGCTTCCGGTACGGAACCGAACGGACCCTTCCCGAGGTGCGACGGGGCGCGTTCACGACGCTCGCACCCGACACGGGCCCGCCCGACCCACATCCCACGGCGGGCGCGTGCGCGGTGGGCGCCCGTGAGGTGCTGGTCGCCTACAACGTCTGGGTCACCGCCCCCGACCTGGCGGCGGTCCGCCGGGTGGCCACCGCGGTCCGCAGCCCGACGGTCCGGACCCTCGGGTTGGCCGTGGGCGACCGGTTCCAGGTCTCGTGCAACCTCATCGCCCCCGACGTGACCGGGCCCGAGGCCGTCACCGAAGCCGTCCGGCTGCACGGCCCGGCCGAGCACGTCGCCGTCGTCGGCTGTGAGCTCGTCGGTCTGGTGCCCCGCCGGGTCGTCGAACGCATCGACCGACTCGATCTGGCCCGGCTGGATCTGTCGACCGACCGCACCATCGAATTCCGACTGCTGGCCGCCGAGGGGCTGCGCCGATAGGCGCATCCGATCCGGAAGCCCCTCGCATTTGCTTCAACCGTGGCTCGGCGAACGACCACGGAAGGCCGGACGAGACGGGACCCCTCCGCGCAGCCGGTGAGCGGCGCTGGATCCAACCGATGGCGACGACCGAACGGCGGTGGCGGGCGGTGCTCAGGCGCTGCGGACGGCCCGGCGACCGATGGCCCGCTCGCGACGGATCCGACGGCGTTCCCGCTCGCTCATGCCGCCCCAGATCCCGAACTTCTCGCCATGGTCGAGTGCGTACTCGAGGCATTCGGCGCGTACGACACAGCCTCGGCACACTTCCTTCGCCTCGCGCGTGGACGCCCCGCGCTCAGGGAAGAACAGATCAGGGTCCACGCCCAGGCAGTTCGCGTACTGGTGCCACTCGAGGCCTTCGTTGTCCACTTCGAATTCTGCTGTCATCGGACCTCCCCGGTGCGGAGTCGATTCCCAAACGATGAGTTCCGGCGAGTGGTGCTGGCGCCGTCACCCCTGATCTCGTCGACCACGACCAGGGCCCGGAGTGCGAGCTCCAAACCACGGGTGTGGAATTACAACGCTGTAAGCATGACGGTTTTCTCGTTGAAATGCAAGGGGATTTCAGAAAAACCGGGACCTCGGCCGCACCTGGCCGCGTCGTCGAGTACGCATCGAGGGGTGGGTCACCCCGCGCGACGGCGGGTGAGCCGCCGCCGCGACTCCAGGAAGTCGACCAGCACGTAGTCGCCCAGATTCTGCGGGGTGGTGAAGAACGCCCGACCCCGATTCATCTGGGTCAGCCGCTCGATGAACATGCCCAGCCCGTGGGATCCGCCCAACATGAACGTGTTGATCGTGATGCCGACGCGGGTGCACCGAGCGACCTCGGTGAGCGTCGCATCGACGGTGGCCCGGATCGGCGGGTAGTTGAAGAGCACCTCGCCCGACTCGGTGATGTGCGCGGTGGGCTCACCGTCGGTGATCATGATGATCTGCTTGGTGCCCCGCTCGCGCGCCAGCAGTTGGCGGGCGAGCAGCAGCCCGTGCTGCATGTTGGTGCCGTACACGTAGTCCCACGACACCGCCGGCAACAGGTGCGGCTCGATGATGCGGGCGACCTCGCTGAAACCGACCAGGCCGAGATAGTCGCGGGGGAACTGTGACGAGATCAGCGAGTGCAGCGCCATCGCCACCTTCTTGGCGGGCAGGAAGTTGTCCTGCATCGGCATCGACAGCGACAGGTCGACCATGAGGACCGTGGCCGTGCGCACACTGCGGGTCGTCTGGGCGATCTCGAAATCGTCGGGCTCGAGCTGCACCGGCACGCCGGGGCCCCGGCGTCCCAACGCGTTGCGCAGCGTGCGTTGGATGTCGAGGTTGAACGGGTCGCCGAACTCATAGGGTCGGGTCTCGTCCGAACGCTCGTGCCCCTGACCGGTGCGCTCGATCCGGTGCGCGCCGAACCGGTCCTCGGACAGGGCACTGAACAACTCGGCCAGGGCGTTCTTGCCGATCCGGCGGAGTCCGGCCGAGGTCAGCTCCAGGCGACCTTCACGTTGTTCGACCAGGCCCGCCTCGGTGAGCAGTTTCGTCAGTTCCGCCAGACGTTCGAGGCTGCGCGCCGCGTCGGGGCCCAGGAGCCGTTTGGCCCGTTCGATGTCGGCCTCCGCGAGCGCTCCCGGGTTCGCCGCGGACCGGATGAGATTCTCGAGCTGGTCGAGGTCGCCGAGTTGCTCGAACAGTCCTGGCGCACCGGCGAAGTCGAGGGGGTCGTTGCCCGAGAACTCGTAGCTGCGCTGCCACCCGAGTTGCGGGTACAGATTCTGCAGTTGCTCCGACAGCCGCTGGAACTCCCACGACAGGTCGAGGTCTTCGAGGAGCTGCTCGGTGAGCTGCTGCATCTGTGCACGTTGCTCGGGGGTCATCGAGTTGAACATGGCCTGCATCGCCGCGAACCGCTGCGCCATCTGCTCCAGGAGTTCATCGAGATTCTGGGGTGGCGGTTCGCCGAACAGGTCGCCGTAGCGGTCCATGAAGCCGTCGAAGTCGGGCTCCTCGCCCCGTTCGCGCGCGGCGATCATCTCGTTCAACTCGGCCATCATGTCGGCATTGCGCTTGAGGTCGTCGGCCGTGATCTGCTGCATCTGGCCCATCATCTGGTTCACCTGGTTGGCCATGAGCTGGGAGCGCAGCTTGTCCATCAACTCCGCGAAGTCCTTCTGAGCCTGCGCCGAGGTGAAGTCGTAGTCGGTCAGATCGCGCACCATGCCCGCCAGATCGGGCGACAGCAGATCCAGGTCCATCCGATGGGCCTCGACACTCTGACGGGCCAGGTCGGCCCGCCGTTCGTTGCCCGACGCCTCGGCCTCCGCGAGCTGCGCGTCGAGCGCGGCACGCTCGGTGTCGACCACGTCGCGCAAGGATTGGGCGATGTCGTCGTACACGCCACCCAGATCGTGCTGATCGAGCAGGTCGCGGCGCCGGTCACGCAGGCGGTCCATCAACTCACGCAGCCCCTGGATGCGCTCCCCGTCGGGTGTCTCCATCCCGTCCTGCAACAGCCGGCGCAGCGCGGCGTCGAGGTCGCCGTGGTACAACACGTCGTCGGTGATGTCGGCCATCACGTCGCGCGCGTTCAGGTCGAAGCCGGTCTGGGTCCCGTCCCAGGCCGAATAGCGGAAGCGACGATTGGCTGGCTGGTACTCCATGGCCGCCCACGGTACCGGCCCGGTGGCCGATCACGTCGCCGGTGGCAGGTAACCTCGTGCCCGGTTCGACTCGTTCGAGGCGGGCCGGGGAATCCGCATCGAAGTCGCAAGGGGAACTGCAATGCACGATCTGGACGGTCGGGTCGCCGTCGTCACCGGTGGCGCCAACGGCATCGGCTACGCCATGGCCGAAGCGTTCGCCGGGGCGGGTGCGAAGCTCGTACTGGCCGATGTGAACGAGGCCGAACTCGACGCCGCGGTGCGGCGTCTCGCCGAGGCCGGGGCCGTCGTGTCGGGTGTGCCGACCGACGTCTCGGACGCCGCCCAGGTCGACGCCCTGCGGGACGCCGCGCTCGCCGCCCACGGAGCGGTGCACGTGGTCTGCAACAACGCCGGAGTCGGGAGCGGCGGGCTCAGCTGGGAGGTGCCCCTGGAACAGTACCGATGGGTGCTCGGGGTCGACCTGTTCGGCGTCATCCACGGCGTGCACACCTTCGCTCCCCTGCTCGTCGAACAGGGCGAAGGACACATCGTGAACACCGCGTCGATGGCGGGGCTGTTGTCGGCCGCGTTCATGGCCCCGTACAACATCGCCAAGCACGGCGTGGTCACCCTGTCGGAGACGTTGTTCGCCGAGTTGGCGTCGGTGGCGCCGGGCGTCGGCGTGTCGGTGCTGTGCCCAGGGTGGGTCAACACGCGCATCTACGATGCCGCTCGCTACGGCGCAGGCGGGCTCGGATCGGCCGGCGCCGACGGCGAGGTCGACGACCGCGCCCGTGAGGCCGCGGGGCTCGCCGATATCGTCAAAGGCCTGGTCGCCGACGGCCTCGACCCGGCCGACGTGGCAGCCCTGGTGCTCGACGCCGTGCGCACGCGCCGGTTCTACGTGTTGACCCACCCCGAGTGGATGCCACTCGTCGAGGAGCGCAACCGACGCACCGAGAACGGCGACGACCCGACGGTCGGCACGCTGCCCACCGGCGACTGACGAGCCCACGAGGAGCCCGGTGAAGACCACGACCCGAACACTGGCCACCTGGGCGGCCGTCGTCACGGTTCTTCTCGGTGGTGGTGCCTGTTCGTCCTCTGATCCGTCGCGTGCTGCCCCGTCGGGTCCGGCCACCTCGACCGCGGCGGCGACCACCACTCCTGGTCCGGCGCCGATCACCATCGTGGTGACCGACGACGACGGCATCGACGCGCCAGGCATCGATGAACTCGCCCGGCAACTCACCGACCTGGAGGCGGTGACCGTGAAGGTCGTCGCTCCGGCCACCAACCAGAGCGGCAGCGGCGACAAGACCACCGAGGGAAAGGTCGAACACCGCCCCGGCAGGACCGCGAGCGGGATCGACGGGATCGCCGTGGTCGGCACTCCCGCCGATTCGGTGAACGTCGCGCTCGACGAGCTGGGACTGAAGCCCGACCTGATCGCATCCGGCATCAACCAGGGCCAGAACGTCGGGCCTCTCGCCGAGATCTCGGGCACCGTCGGCGCCGCCCTCACCGGAGCCAGGCGGGGCATCCCGGCGATCGCGGGCAGCGCCGGGCTGACCGATCCCGACTACGAGCGGGGAGCCGCCTACGTGGTCGCGTGGGTGAAGGCGAACCGTGCCCGGATCGCCGACGGGCGCATGGCCGCGGGCCGTGTCGTGAGCATCAACGTTCCGAGCTGCACCAAGGGCAGCCCACACGAACTCGTCAACGTGCCGACTGCCGACAAGATCCCCGAAGGGGTCAACCCGTTCGAGGCCGACTGTGCGGCGACACCGGCGTCGTTCGAACCCACCGACGACGTCGACGCCCTCGCGCACGGCTTCGCGGCGCGCAGCAATGTCCCCGCCCGCTGACCGCCGCAGCGACGCACCTGCAGACTTCGGGAGAAGATGCGCGCTCTGCGCGAAAGACCTCCCGAAGTGCGACGCAGGTCAGCGGCGGGAGCGGTAGTCGGCGCGCACGCCGTCGGCGTCCTTGTTGAGACGCCGCGACAGGTGCAGGCCCTCCAGCACCAACTCGACCGCGCTCGCCCGAACCGCGTCGGGCGAATCGCCGTCGGTGAGTGAATCGATCGCCATGGCCAGCGCGGGGTTCCCTTCCACCAGCGCCACGTAGTCGTCGGCCGCGACGTCGTCACCGGTCGAAACGATCGAACCGTCGTCGAATCCGGCGACGACATCGTTGAGGGTCTCCATCGGCACCCGCTCCTTGAACACCCCGAGCACCGCGGCCGAGACCAGATGCGCGAACACCGCATCCCCGGCGTCGTCATCGATCGTGTCGAGTTCGATCTTGCCGGCCGTCGACGCGGCCAACGCGTCGAGATCGCAGATGCGGGGCGCCGCGACCTTCTCGTCCAAGCGCAGCGCCCGGCGGGCCGCACTGGCGACGAGCACCTCTGCGTTCGCCACGGTCATGCGCACCGACACTCCCGAGCGCTGATTCACCTCATGGGATGCACGGGCCAACTGTGACACCTCCGCCACGATCTCGGCCATGAAATCGGGCAACACCACTTCGACGCCGTCGACCTCGAGCGGCTGGGCTTCGGACGCCGCGATCGCGACCTCGGTCGCCGTGTCGAGCGGGTAATGCGTGCGGATCTGCGACCCGAACCGGTCCTTCAACGGGGTGATGATCCGACCGCGGTTCGTGTAGTCCTCTGGGTTCGCCGACGCGACCAGCACCACGTCGAGCGGCAGCCGGATCTTGTAGCCGCGCACCTGCACGTCGCGCTCTTCGAGCACGTTGAGAAGACCGACCTGGATCCGTTCGGCCAGATCCGGCAACTCGTTGATCGCGAAGATCCCCCGATTGGTGCGGGGCACCAGGCCGTAGTGCAGCGTCAGCTCATCGGACAGGTACCGGCCCTCGGCGACCTTGATCGGGTCGACCTCACCGATGAGGTCCGCGATCGTCGTGTCGGGCGTGGCGAGCTTCTCACCGAAACGCGTCGAGCGGTGCACCCAGTCGACACGGGTGTCGTCGCCGTGCTCGGCGACGAGGTCCTTCGCATACCGCGACACCGGAGCGAACGGGTCGTCGTTGATCTCCGAACCGGCGATCACCGGCAGCCATTCATCCAGCAGATCGACGAGCGAGCGGATGATCCGGGTCTTCGCCTGACCCCGCTCACCCAGGAACACGATGTCGTGGCGGGCGAGCAGGGCATGCTCGAGTTGTGGCAGGACCGTGTCCTCGTAACCGGCGACACCGTCGACGAGCGGTTTCTGAGCGCGGATCAGCGCCGCGGCGTTGCGGCGCAGTTCGTCCTTGACCGGAACCGATTGCCATCCGGAGGCACGAAGTTGCCCCAAGGTCGCCGGACGTGACTGGTGGTTTCGTGAGTCCGTGGAAGCCATGGCTCGCACGCTACCGGCGATGACCCATGCACCGTGCGCCCTGCGGACCTGGCGGGTCGACGTCGGCGCAGAACCGGTAGGTTCTTGGCTCTCATGACCCCCGTCGGCACCGACCAAGACCTCGATCTTTCCGGGACATGGCGTGCCGGCGTGGCCGACGAGGAACTCCGACGCACCTGGTATTCCGACGACTTCGACGACACGGAATTCGTCGACATCGACGTGCCGGGCCACTGGCGGAACAACGACCGCTTCGTCGCCGACGACGAGCCGCTGCTGTACCGACGACGCTTCTCGACGCTGACCCCCGGCGCCGACACACGGGCGTGGCTGCTGCTCGACGGCGTGTGCACCCAGGGCGACGTCTGGCTCGACGACGCGTATCTCGGCAACACCGAGGGGGCCTGGGTCCCGCACCGCTTCGAGGTGACCGACGCGCTCGCCGCGCGCAACGATCACGTGGTGGGCATCGAGGTGGCCAGCCCGCCGGTCGGTGACCGCTCGTCCAAGCGTGGCCTGCTCGGCACGTTGCAGGACGGCCCGTACGTGAGCCCCGGGTGGAACCCCGGTGGCATCTGGCGTCCGGTGACGATTCATCGCACCGGCCCGGTGGCGATCGCCTCGCACCGGGTGCTGTGCACCGCGGCGACATCGACGAGGGCGATCGTGATGATCACCTGCGAACTCGACTGCGAGACCGCATGCGAGGTGAAGATCCGGACCACCGTCGCCGGTGTCGACCACGAGCGTCGCCAGCCGTTGGCCCGCGGGTCGAACTCGGTCACCTGGACCGTGGCGGTTCCCGACCCCGATCTGTGGTGGCCCGGCGAACTCGGCGGACAACCACTCACCGAGGTCACCGTGGACGTGGCCGCGCCCACCGAGCAGGCAGATGCCCCGACCGTCGGCGACGGGTTCATCGTCAGCGACGGGTTCAGCACCCGCTGCGGGCTGCGGCAGGTGGCCCTACGCGACTGGATCCTCACCGTCAACGGCGAGCGGCTCTTCGTGCGTGGCGTGCTCGTCGGCCCCACGGCGCCGGATCTCGCGACCGCCCCCGACGACGTCGTCACCGCACCGGTACACGCCGCCGAGGAGCTCGGCTGCAACCTGATCCGGGTCCACGCGCACCTCGCACCCGACGCGCTCTATGACGCGGCCGACCGTGCCGGGATGCTCGTCTGGCAGGACCTCCCGCTGTATCGGGGTCAGAGTCGGAGCGTCCGACGGACCGCGGTGCGCACCGCCGAGGCCACGGTCGACCGACTCGGGGCTCACCCGTCCGTCGTCGTGTGGTGCGGGCACGACGAACCCGACGACGCGACCGGCGACGGGCAGACCGTCGGGTTCGGACGCCGTCTGGTTGCCCATCAGTTGCCCAACTGGAACCGGTCGGTGCTGGACCGATCGGTCAAACGTGCGCTGGGTGGCGCCGACCCCTCTCGCCCGGTCATCGGGTCGTCGGGGACGTGGCCGCATCCGCCGTCGCTGGCCGGCACCGACACGCACCTCGATCTTGGCTGGTCCGGCGGCGACGTCGACGACCTCGCCAGGGTCGCGCGCACCATCCCCCGGGCCGTGCGCTTCGTGCAGGTCACGCCCAGCCCGTCATCGACCGACCCCCCGCCGGCTCACCTGGCGGTGAACTGGCCACCGGCGACCGTGGACGACCTCGTCGGCGACTCACCCGTCGATCCCGAGGTGCTCCAGGCGCGCCTCCCCCCGGACGCCTTCGACTCCGCCGACGAATGGCACCGGGCGACGCTCGGGTACCAGTCGTTGCTGATCCGTACCCAGGTCGAGACGCTGCGGCGACTCAAGTACCGGCCGACCGGCGGGTTCGTGGTCGCCCATCTGGCCGACCTGCGCCCGGTGCTGTCCCCGGCGCTCATCGACCACACCGGTGCGCGCAAACCCGCCTTCGACACGCTGCGAGCGGTCTGTGCGCCGATGCTGGTGACCCTCGACCCGTGGCCGGGCTGCACCCACCCCGACGACCATCTCGAACTCAAGGTCCACCTGGTGAACGACACCCGGTCGGATCTCGCCGGTGCCCGGTGCGCGGTGCGACTGAGCTGGGTCGGCGGCGGCGAGCGATGGGAATTCGAAGGCGACCTCGCCGCGGACTCGGTCGGTTTGATCGGTCGGATCGCCCTCGACGTGCCCGATGGCATCGAACGGATCGACGCCGCGGTGCATCTGACCGGAGACTCGGTCGACACGGGATCCCACTACACGGTGCCGGTCCACGTCCACGGCCAGGGCGACGGCCACGAGCACGGGCACGAGCACTGATGGGTCATCGCACGACCGGTGACATTTGACCTCGACGATTCGCCCGGGGCTAGCGTCGCTCACAGCGCCGTACGCCGGCTGATGTCGACGCGGATCGCCAGAAACGTTGTCCGTCCCCCGGAGGGTCCGGTTCATCCGATGTCAGCAACCACCCCATCGACAAACGTGCGGAGTCGACCGCCGGTGAGCGGCACCGCGGCCCACCCGGACCAAACCGAACGGGCGCCGTTTCCGATCGAGTTCTACCGCTCGGCGCTCGGCAAGAAGTACGTGATGGCCATCACCGGGCTGGTCGGCCTCGGATTCGTGACCGTCCACATGCTCGGCAACCTGAAGATGTACATCGGGCCGGGCGACTTCGACCACTACGCCGAATGGCTGCGCGAGCTGCTCGTGCCGTTCTTCCCCCGCACCGTCACCCTGTGGCTGCTGCGGGTCGGCGTGATCGTCGCCGTGGTGTTGCACATCCACGCTGCGGTCACCCTCACCCTCCAGAACCGCAGAGCCCGTCCGGTCACCTACGCGTCCAAGCGCGACTACATCGCCGCGGACTACGCGAGCCGTACGATGCGCTGGAGCGGCATCATCATCGCCCTGTTCATCATCTGGCACCTGTTCGACCTGAGCTGGACGGGCACCGACTACCACTTCGTGCGTGGCGCGGTGTACCAGAACGTCGTCCTCAGCCTGTCGCGCGTCCCGGTCGCGTTGCTGTACATCGTCGCCAACGTCGCCCTCGCCTTCCACCTCTACCACGGGGTGTGGAGCCTGTTTCAGTCGATGGGTTGGAACAACCCCCGGTTCAACCGCTGGCGGCGCGGCACGGCCGTCGCATTCGCTGTGGTCGTGTGCGGCGCCAACATCACCTTCCCGATCTTCGTCCAGTTGGGCGTCGTCGGCCACCTGCCCGCAGGAGCATGAGAAATGACCGACATCACGCTCGACTCCAAGGTCCCCGACCATCCCATCGAAGAGGCGTGGGATCGCCACAAGTTCGACATGAAGCTGGTCAACCCGTCGAACAAGCGTAAGTACACGATCATCGTGGTGGGCTCCGGGCTCGCCGGATCATCGGCGGCGGCGACGCTCGCCCAGTTGGGCTACCACGTCAAGGTGTTCACGTACCACGACTCGCCCCGCCGAGCGCACTCGATCGCCGCCCAGGGCGGGATCAACGCCGCCAAGAACTACCACGGCGACGGCGACAGCGTCTGGCGACTGTTCTACGACACGGTCAAGGGCGGCGACTTCCGCTCACGTGAAGCCAACTCGTACCGCCTCGCGCAGCTCTCGGTGAACATCATCGACCAGGCCACCGCCCAGGGCGTGCCCTTCGCCCGGGAATACGGCGGGCTGCTCGCCAACCGGTCCTTCGGTGGCGCCCAGGTCTCCCGCACGTTCTACGCCCGGGGCCAGACCGGCCAGCAGTTGCTGCTCGGCGCCTACCAGGCGCTCGCCGAGCAGATCGGCAAGGGCAACGTCGAGTTGTACAACCGCTGTGAGTACGTCGACCAGGTCGTCATCGACGGTCAGGCCGCCGGGATCGTCGTGCGCGACCTGCTCACCGGGGCGATCACCTCGCACGGTGCCCATGCCGTGGTGCTCGCCACCGGCGGGTACGGCAACGCGTACTTCCTCTCGACGAATGCCATGGCCTGCAACGTGTCGGCCGCCTGGCGGGCCCACCGACGCGGCGCGCTGTTCGCGAACCCCTGTTACACGCAGATCCACCCGACCTGCATCCCGTCGTCCGACGAGTTCCAGTCGAAGCTCACGCTCATGTCCGAGTCGCTGCGCAACGACGGACGGATCTGGGTGCCGGTCAAGGCAGGTGACGATCGCCACCCTGGCGACATTCCCGAATCCGAGCGCGACTACTACCTGGAGCGCAAGTACCCGAGCTTCGGCAACCTGGTGCCCCGCGACGTGGCGTCGCGCAATGCGAAGATCGCCGTCGACGAAGGCAAGGGTGTCGGTCCGCTGCACAACGGTGTGTACCTCGACTTCGCCGATGCGATCGAGCGTCTGGGTGCGGACGTGATCTCCCAGCGCTACGGCAACCTGTTCCAGATGTACGAACGGATCACCGCGGAGGACCCCTACAGGGTGCCGATGCGGGTGTTCCCGGCCATCCACTACACCATGGGCGGGCTGTGGGTGGACTACCACCTCGAGACCACCATCCCGGGCCTGTATGCGATCGGCGAGGCGAATTTCTCCGACCAGGGTGCCAACCGCCTGGGCGCCTCGGCGCTCATGCAGGCGCTCGCGGACGGGTACTTCATCCTGCCCTACACGATCGGTGACTCGCTCGCCCCGCGGTTGGGTGAACCCGTGCCCGACACCTCGCACGAGGCCTTCAGGGCCGCCGAGGCCGAAGTGCACGACCGCTACACCGGCTACCTGTCGGTGAAGGGCTCGCGTTCGGTCGACTGGTTCCACCGTGAGCTGGGCAAGATCCTGTGGGAGTACGCCGGCATGGAACGCAACCGTGCCGGCCTCGAGAAGGCCCTGTCGGAGATCCCCGCCCTGTACGAGGAGTTCAAGACCGACGTGCGGGTGCTCGGCGACGACCGGTCGCTGAACCAGTCGCTCGAGCGGGCCGGCCGGGTGGACGACTTCTTCCAGCTCGGCCAGCTGCTGTGCCAGGACGCCCTCGACCGCGACGAGTCCTGCGGGGCGCACTACCGAAGTGAGCACGAGACCGAAGACGGCGAGGCCCTGCGCGACGACGAGCACTTCTCGTTCGTGTCCGCCTGGGAGTTCGTCGGAGACGGTCAGCCCGAGGTCCTGCACAAAGAGCCGCTCGAATTCGAAAACATCCATCTCGCGCAGCGGAGCTACAAGTAGCCATGACCATGACCGAACCCAACGCCCCAGTCGCCTCATCACCGCACGGCACGCTCGATCTCACCCTGCGGATCTGGCGCCAGGCGGGGCCCGACGCCCCCGGAGCATTCGAGACGATCGACGCGCCGGGGATCTCGACGGAGATGTCGTTCCTGGAGATGCTCGACGTGGTCAACGAGCGCATGGTGAACACCGACGAAGAGCCGATCGCATTCGACTCGGACTGCCGTGAGGGCATCTGCGGTTCGTGCTCGTTGATGATCAACGGCCAGGCCCACGGTCCCGAGCACGGCACCGCGACCTGCCAGTTGCACATGCGTTCGTTCCACGATGGCGACACGATCAGCGTCGAGCCGTGGCGTGCCGCCGCGTTCCCGGTGGTCAAGGACCTCGTGGTCGACCGCTCAGCATTCGACCGGATCATCGAGGCCGGCGGCTACATCTCGGTGTCGGTGGGCTCGGCGCCGGACGCGAACGAGATCCCGGTGCCCAAGACCGTGTCGGACACCGCCTTCGACGCCGCCGCCTGCATCGGCTGCGGCGCGTGCGTGGCGGCGTGCCCGAACGGCGCAGCGCAACTGTTCACCGCCGCCAAGGTGGCCCACCTGAACCTGCTTCCCCAGGGCGAACCGCAACGCTATGAGCGGGTCGAGGCGATGGTCGACACCATGGACGGCCTGTTCGGTTCGTGCTCGAACCACCGGGAGTGTGAAGCCGCATGCCCCAAGGAGATCTCGGTCGACTTCATCGCGTTGATGAACAAGGACTACCTGCGGGCCAAGTTCAAGAACCGCCGGTTCCTGTCCCGCAAGCCCTGAGCTGACCGCCGTCGCAGAGCAGTCAGGGGGTTGTGCGCCCGCGGGCACGGCGCTGTTGCAGCGAGACGATCCGAGCAGCGACGACACGCCACCCGAACAGGGTCGCCGCGAGGAAGCTGCACGCGACGATCATGAACGACACCGCGGTGCCCTGACCGGACACGACCCGCAGTGCCATGCCCACGGCGAAGCTCCCCAGCCACACCGCGAGTGCTCCCGGTGCGAGGCTGATCGGCCGCTGCCAGACGCGGGCGACAAGCCAGCCGACGATCGCACCGATCAGAAAGGGCCACGCCGTCGAGGCCACACCCGCGATGGTGATGCCTTCTTCGTGCGATGACCGGCCGATGGTCACGAACACGAGAATCGCCAGCGCGTCGAGGAGCCCGGCCGACACGCTCAGACGGCTCACGGCCACACGGGCCCGACGGGCAGTCGCCACGTCGTCGGTGGTGTCGCGCAGGGTCACGACTGTCCAGCGTACTGCCGACCAGTCGCCACGGTGCCTGCCCCGGATCGGGCCGGCCTTCGGGGCGGCGAAGCACATCGATCGACCCCTTCTCGAACTTCGGGACCTTTCCGAGCGCCTGTGCCGGAACCGTCCCGACTTTCGTCCCGTCGACCCGGCGCTTGCCAGATCCAGCGCGATTCCGTGTCCTGACTACCGGAAACGTCCCGGAGTTCGTCTTGGGGATGGCCGCCGGTGGGTCAGGAGTGACGCTGGTCGACGGGGTAGATCTGCTCGCCGGTGGGGATTTCATCGGCGAACGCGAAGATCATCTGCTGGGTGGCGTAGCCCACGAGGCTCTCGGTGATCGGATCCCAGAGCTCCGCATCCACCGACGCGTAGCCGTCACCTGCGTGGCGGGCCTGATTGCGAACGAGCAACCACTCGGAGCGGGTGTGGCCGAACCAGTGGAAGGTGAGGTCCGCGCTCGGCCCGAACCAGGGTGGACTGTCGTTGCCCATGCGCTCGCCGACTGCTCCGGGCATCGCGTCGGCCAACACCAGCAGTCCCAACGGGTCGAGGTTGCCGTCGTGGGCGAACGGCGGGGCGTCGAAGCGGGTCCAGTAGAGCTGTTCGGAACTCGTCGGCGTGTAGTCCTCCCAGGGCGGGTGGCCGGTGATGAACCGGGTCTCGACCACGTCTTCCCAGAACGGCATGGGGTCGAAGCGGCGAGGCTCGACGTCATCGGGCCAGGGATCGCGCATCGACGGGTAGGACTCGGGAGCGTCGAGACCCTCGGGGTAGGGCCGGTCGGTGAAGAAGAATCCCGGGCGGACGGCACCGAAGACCGCGAGCGCGGTCAGTCCGGCCTTCGCCCCGGGATTCCGCACCGTCGCCGCCACTTGTGACAGCGAACGGCCACGGCGCAGCACCTGCACGTCGACGTCGACGGGCCCGACGGCGACCTGGGCGGCGAACACTGCGGTGAACGACCGCAGTGCCTGTTCCGGAGTCGCCAGCTCGTTTGCCATGGCTCGTGCTGCCACGGCGGCCACGATGCCCCCCTGGGGAACGACCGCGAGCTGCCAGTGGTCGTCCACGACGCCGCGGTAACGACCGGGTTCCGCCTCGTCGTGTTGCAGTGTCGTGGCCCCGGTGAACGGCGCGACGGGCGATTCGGACATCGTGGCACGGTACTCGTCGACGGTGCAACGGGAAAGCGAATTGGCGTCCGAGCGTTGGCTGCTCGCTGCATGCAGCGCAGTGCCGTGCTCTGGCTACCGCAGAGGTCCCGAAGTTCGGCGCGGGAGTTCAGCGGCCCGAGCGCACGTAGTCCACGAGCTGTTCGTGCGCGGTCTCGAGTTCGTTGACTCGCTCCTTGACGACGTCGCCGATGCTGATGATGCCGCAGAGCTCGTCGGAATCGTCGAGGACGGGCAGGTGGCGGATCCGCCGCTCGGTCATCATCTTCATCAACTCTTCGCTCCGGTCGCTCAGCCGGCACGTGCTCAACTTGGTGGTCATCACCGAGCCAACGGCTTCATCGAGGTCGAGGCCGTCGTCGCGGGCGGCACGGCGCACCAGGTCACGTTCCGACAGCATCCCGATGAACGTCCCGGCGTCGTCGGTGACGACCACGGCACCGATCGCTCGCTCCGACAGCAGCCTGACGGCTTCACGGATCGACCGGTCGGGTCCGATCGTGGCAACGTCGGATCCCTTGTACGCGAGGATTTCGGCAACGTTCATGCTCGACCCCGTTTCTCGTCTCGCCGGGGCCATGAGGATCGGTACCCCGGTCCGGTTCGTCATCATCCCACAAATTCGGTGCTCGTGCTGTCGAGCCATGCAGAGTGCGCACGAAACCGTGCGAGCTCATCAGTTGCAAGCGGGATGCGTGCCGAATGCAGCGCGGATCCGTGTCAGTACTACCGGAAACGTCCCGAAGTTCGATGGGGAATCGGGGTACGGGCAGGGCGGTCCGCCACCGGGT
>JBDZUV010000030.1:0-20064 GCA_040255345.1 Actinomycetota bacterium
ATCACCAGGGCACGCGGGTGCCGTCCCACGACCACAAGGCGCCAGTCGGCGCGTCGTCGGGCAGCAGCGCAAGATTGACGGCGCCGGCCGCGGCTTCGGCCGGGTCGCCACCCTGGGTCATCCCCGGCAAGAGATTGGTGGCTCGGAGCCCTGGTGCCAGGGCGTTCACCTTGAACCGGTCACCGAGCGCCTGCGCAGTGAGCAGCGTCACGGCGTTCACCGCGGTCTTCGAGCTTCGGTAGGCGATCCCCGATCCCTTCACTCGTTCCCAGTCGAACTGCGGGTTCGGGCTGGCGTTCCACGTCGACGAGCCGGTTCCACTCGAGACGTTCACGATGCGTGGATGCGCAGATCGCTCGAGGGCTGGAAGGAACGCCTGGGTCACGGCGATCACCCCGAACACATTGGTCTCGTACGCGCGGCGAAAGTGCTCGACGGTCGTGTCGGCGATGTCCTCGCCGCCCGGGTTGATGCCGGCGTTGTTGACGAGGATGTCGAGCTCGTCGACCTGTCGAGCGGCGGCGCTGACAGAAGCGGGGTCAGTGACGTCGAGCTGGACCACCCGTGCGTCGCCACCGAAGTGCGCGGCGGTGGCCTTTCCCTTGTCCAGGTCACGGGCGGCAACCCACACAGTGACACCTCGCGCGAGCAACTGGCGCGCCGTTTCGAGTCCGATGCCACTGGTCGCTCCGGTGACCAACGCGGTGAGCGTCTCCGGCGACGACAGGCCTGCTTCGGGCAGGTGGTCGATGTGAGCATCCATGGTTCAGACTCCGACTCCGACAATGTCGCTGATGCGATCGGGAGAACCGGCTGATGAGCATGCCGACGCTCGACGACTCGTGCTGCTCCGACGATACGGCGCGAGGCGCGACCGACAAACCCACCGGTGCGATCGTCGGCGCCGCAAACGCCTGTCGATTCGTCTCCTGAAGACGCGAGCGTTCTCAGCGCGCGTCGTCGACCGGGGCAGTGGCCGGTCCGGTAGTCGGTCCGGTAGTCGGTGCAGTGGTCGGTGCGTCGACCGGTGCGGTCGTCGGCCCGCCAGGATGGGAACGCCACAGGGGCATCGTGCCGGTGACCGGGTCGTACTGGCCCAGCCATACCGGCAGGAAGATCGGGTCCACGAAATCACTCGGATGGTGTCCGGGCAGCGAGGACACGACCAGGGTCGGTATCACCTCGAAGGCCACCGACACCCCGAGCTTGATCAGCCGGTACCAGCACACCGGGTACCGGAGCCGCTTCTCGCCGTGCATCTGGACGAGTGCGCCGATGAACGTGAAGAACAGGATCGTCACGAAGCCGACGATCGCGGTCCACGCGTAGCGCAGCCGGCTGCCGTCGGTGGCTTCGAACACGTCATAGGTGCTCGATTTGTGTTCGATCTCTTCGGCGAGGTGCCAGCAGAAAAGGGTGGCCGCCACCGGGTCGGACCGGTCCATCAGGGTGCCCAGGTGGGCTTCGGTCCAGCGTGCGACGCCGTAGGAGATCGTCTCGCCCGACGCCGCGTAGGCGACCTTGAACCGGGGGCTGCGCCGTTCGACCCAGGCGTCGTTCAGCGCGAGAAGCCGCTCGACGCGCCGCAGGCCCGGATAACGGGCAGTGACGATCGCGTTGAGGCACGCGTGTTGGGTGAAATGCCCGGTTTCCTGACGCACGTAGGCCTCGGTCCGGGCACGGAGTTCCGGATCCAACCGGTCGAAGGTGGAGGTGACCGCTCGGATGAACTGGGGCTCCGCGTAGGGCATCCCGAGGGAGATCCCGTTTGCTGCGGCGGCGAATTCGGGGAACTGCGGTGCCCACATCGGATCGAAATCCGGCGGGTACTCGAAGGCGATGCGCCGGTGGGCAAGCTCGGTCTCGGTCCGGCGTTCGCCGGCGCGCCTCAGGGACCCGTCCACGGGCGCGTCGGATGCTGCTCGAGGCACGGCGGTTCCCATCATCGAACCATCGGCCCGTGGCGGGAACTCGTGAGGCCTCACGACGGCCGGAGCGACACCCCTGGTACGGCCGCCGACCCCACCCAGGCCCGTGCCGCCGTTTTTTCGTGAAGGGCTGTTTGGCACGGCCGGGGCAAGGGAAGAACTCCGCAGCCTCGGAGCCGGGGTCCGTCGACCGGAAGGGTGACCGGCGAGGACCACTTGACCGGTCCGATGCGGCGACACCGTCGGCACCGACCACAGGAGATGCAGATGTCCCTACCTTCGAACCCCACCTCGGGTTCCCCTTCATCCACCAAGCAGGCCACCGAAGAGCCCACCAACCGGGTCGCGACACAGACCGCGTCGGCTACTGCAGACCGGGCGAGCGCGGTCGCCGGCGCGACCACGCAGGAAATGCGCGACGTCGCGCAGCACGCGCAGGAACAGTTCGGCACCGTCGTCGACGAGGCCCGCGACCAGGCGCTCAAGGTCGTCTCCAGCGCCACCTCGGAGTTGAACGACCAGCTCGAGCAACGGCTCGACGGTGCCACACAGACCGCGCGCACCACGGCCAGCGAGCTACAGGCACTTGCCGACGGCCGGGTCGAGGACGCCGGCCGGACCGGCGAACTGGTCCGACAGGCCGGTGACCGTCTCGAGCGCTTCGCCGACCGGGTCGACGAACTGGGCGTGCGAGGCGTCACCGGCGAGATCACCGATTTCGCCCGTCGGCGGCCCGTCGCGTTCTTGGTCTCGGCCGCCGCGCTCGGGATCATGGTCGGGCGGCTCGCCCGAGCGGGCAAGGAGCTGTCGGACGACACCCCGGCATCGACGTCGACCGACCAGACACCGGCGCGCTCAGCACCTCCGGTCGGGCAGCAACCGCGGCCCCAGGTCGGCGAGGAAGACCTCACGGGCCTCGCCGCGCCATCGACCGCACCGGCAGGTGACCGGCCGCCCGTGCCCTCGGTGCCCACGACGCCCGACGCCGGCGGTCCGATGCCCCACGGCGCTCCGCAGTACGGAACCGCACCGGAGGTGCGTTGATGTCATCGGTTCAACCCAAACAGGCGGACCAGTCGTTGGCCGAGCTCGTCGGTTCCATGTCACAGGACGTCTCCACGCTGCTCCGCAAGGAGGTCGAGCTGGCGAAAGAGGAACTCCGGGCCGATGCCAAGCAGGCAGGCAAGGTCGGCCAAGGGTTTGCCGGTGCCGCCGCCGCGGCCCTGTATGCGGGATTCGCGCTGGTGCTCACCCTCGGTTTCGCGCTCGACGTCGCGTTACCGAGATGGGCCGCATTTCTCATCGTGACCGCCGTACTGGGGGCCCTCGCCGCCCTTCTCGCCCGGAAGGGGCGCAGCGACCTCGAGCATTTCGACCCCAAACCCGACATGACCATCGAAACCCTGAAGGAGGACGCACGGTGGCTGCACGAACAGAAGAACTGAGGCGCGACATCGAACAGACCCGCCAACACATGAGCGGCACCCTCGACGCCATCGGCGACCGGGTGAGCCCGGGACGCATCGTGGAACGCCGATGGGATCGCGCCCGTCACAAGGCCCGCCACCTCAACGAACGGCTCATGGGCACGCCACGCCATGGCGTCGGATCGGCCCGCGACCACCTCGGCGACCTGGCCCATTCGGCATCGGATGTCGCCCACGCCGCGGGCGACGCCGTCACGTCGGCACCGGACAAGATCGAATCGACCACGCAGGGTGCGCCTCTGGTCGTGGGTGCCGTCACGTTCGGTCTGGGTGTCCTGATCGGCTCGATGACCCCACCGAGCCGCGAAGAGACCCAGCTGGCCGAGCAGGTGATGGAGCCGGTGCGCAACGAGGCCCAGGCGATCGCGCAAGAGGTGGTCGGGTCCGCCAAGGACCAGGCCACCTCCGGCATGGATCAGACCCGGCAAGCCGTGAGCGAGGCGACCGGCGAGGTCACGTCGCATGCGAGGGACGCCGCACGTGAGGTCTCCCAGCGGGCCGGCGAGGCGAAGAACGACGTCGCCGACCAGATGCAGGGCTAGGCCGGCGACCGGCAAGCGGGCGACCCCTGATGGCTCGCCACCGCGCGGCGCCGGCCGGTGCGCGACGAGGCAACGGTGGACCGGCACAAGCCTGAAAAGCGTCTCGCCCGTGACCCGGAGGGCCCCGCCTACGAGCCGTCCGGCAGTGTGCTTCAGACCGTGAAGCGATCGGCGATCGAGTTCAAGGAAGACAACGGCACCGACTGGGCGGCGGCGCTGACCTACTACTCGGTGCTGTCGATCTTCCCCGCTCTGATCGCCATGGTGTCGATCGTGGGCCTGGTCGGTGATCCCCAGAAGGTCACCGAGAACTTCACCGACATCGTGAACGAGCTCGGCCCGTCGACGGCGTCGTCGACGTTCAAGGGCCCCATCGACAGCATCACCGCCAACCGCGGCACGGCCGGAGTGCTGTTGATCGTGGGCGTCGTCGCCGCCCTGTGGACGGCGTCCGCCTACGTGGGGGCCTTCTTCCGCGCCTCGAACGAGATGTACGAAGTGGAGGAAGGGCGGGCGTTCGTCATGATGCGCCCACTCCAGATGCTGGTGACGCTGCTCCAGGTGCTGCTGCTCGCGGCGGTTGGTCTGGCTCTGGTGGTCACCGGGCCGGTGGCGGAGAAGGTCGGATCGGCCCTGGGCATCGGCAGCACCGCGGTGCTCGTGTGGGACATCGCCAAGTGGCCGATCATGGCCGCCACCGTGCTGCTCGCCATCGCCGTGCTGTACTACGCGTCGCCCAATGCCAAGCTGCGCGGCTTCACGTGGGTGTTTCCGGGCGCGATCGTCGCCATGGTTCTCTGGCTCATCGCCTCGGCCGGGTTCGCCGTGTACGTCGCTAACTTCGGGTCGTACAACAAGACCTACGGGACGTTGGGAGGCGTGATCACCTTCTTGGTGTGGCTGTGGATCACGAACATCGCGGTCGTTCTCGGCGCCGAGTTCAACGCCGAGCGCGAGCGCAGCAGGGAGTTCGCCGAAAGGGCGCCGGGCGCAGACCGCGAGCTGCAGATCGACATGCGTACCCACCCGAAGGTCGAGCGGCGATCCCACACGGCCTGAGCACCCGGTCACCGCCCGGCTCGATCAGGTGGATCATCGAGGACGACATCGATGACGACCGCGACCGCGACGGACCGGGACCCCTCAGGCGGAGAGATCCGCGAGATCCCGGTCGGTCCAGAAGCCCAACGCGGGCATGGCACCGACGAAACCGCCGGCGCCATAGCGGCCGAGGCGGGCACGTCCCGCGTCTGACAGCAGCTCGATCGCGTCGAAGAAGGCCTGTGGCCCGGCGGCGCGTAGGGCGGCGTCACCCTCGCTCGAACGTTTCGGCAGGTTGGTCGTGAGGAACACGAGCGGCGCATCGATGCCCTTGCCCCGCAGCGCGTGCGCCCGACCGAGCGACTTCCAGACCGTGTCGGTCCGGAGCAGTCCGCCCCGGCGACTGGTGAACGCGCCCGAGACGTCGAAGAACCACCGGTCTCCCTGCGCGTCCCGGGCGATGAAGTCGACGGTGACGCCCGTCTGTCGGATGCGCTTGTTCGTCTCGACGACCACGAACCCCGCGTCTTCGAGGATCTCGAGCGCGAGTTTCTGTGCCGCCTTTCCTTCCCGGCTCGCTCGCCGCTTGAAGCTGTCGTCGGGCGACGGCTCGGGCGGGTCGATCGCGCGCCGGGTGCGCGGCTGGCTCGGCTCCGCGTCGGGTGCGCCGATCGCTTCGGCGAAGCGCCGCCGAGCGATCGCCACGTACTCGGGGTCGAGGTCGTAGCCGGCGTATCGGCGGCCGAGTTTCGCGGCGGCGATGAGCGCCGAACCGCTCCCCATGAACGGGTCGAGCACGAGGTCGTCTTTGAACGTGTAGAGCCGGATCAGCCGTTCTGGCAGTTCGACCGGGAACGGGGCGGGGTGCCCCACGCGGCGCGCGCTCTCCGGAGGGATCGACCAGACGTCGAGCGTGAACGCCATGAAGTCGTCGGTCATCAGGGTGCTTTCGCTCGGCAGGTCCGCCGACGCACGTTGCTTGACCGTCTTGGCCCGGTCGAAGCGGCCCTTGCTGGCCACGACCACCCGTTCGGTGATGTCCCGCAGGACCGGATTCGACGCGCTCCGGAACGAACCCCACGCGCACGACCCACTCGCACCTTCGGCCTTCTGCCAGATGATCTCACCCCGAAGCAGCAAGCCGAGGTCGTCCTCCAAGATCCGGATCACGTCCGCCGACAGGCTCCGGTACGGCTTACGGCCCAGGTTCGCGACGTTGACCGCGATCCGCCCGCCCGGCTCCAACTTGCGCACACATTCGGCGAACACGTCGCGGAGCAGATCCAGGTAGTCGAGGTACGTCGAAGGCACGCCGTCACGCTCCAACTCCTCTTCATACTGCTTGCCGGCGAAGTACGGGGGCGACGTGACGACCAACGCGACCGAGCCGTCCTGGACGCCGTCCATGTGGCGCGCGTCGCCCGCGAAGAACGGATCGGGCAGCGGCGTCGGATCGAGCACGCGCTCGTCCGCACTGACCACCGGAGGCCTGAACCGCGCATAGAACGCGGACGCGTCGTGGCCCTCGCGCGTGCTCACACCGAAGTTCGACGTCGACGTCAACTCTCGCTCCTTGCCGTCACGTGACGGTGCCCGACCGACCCTACCAACGCCACCGGACACGACGACGACGACGAGGACAGCCGCCCCGCGCCTGCGCCGCGTCGGGCTCGAACACCCAGCAGCGCAGGCTCACGCCGGCGAGGAGCCGGCCGGAACGGCCCGATCGGTCGACAGGTTGCGTGCACGGTCGGCCGCGTGTGGTGGACTCGCCCCTGTGGCCACCGGTTCAGAAGACCCCGAGCACCCACGGTCGCGCCTCGTGGCCGGGCGGCGTGGACGGTCCGGCGACGGGTTTCTGCGCTGCGACGACGGCCACGTGCGCTGGGGCCGCTACGGCGCGGCCGGGGCGTTGTTCGTCCATCAGGGCGAGCACGGCACCGAAGCGTTGATGCAGCTTCGATCCGCCCGTGCCCACGAGGGCGGCACGTGGTCGTGTCCGGGTGGCGCCATCGACCAGGGCGAATCCCCGCTGGTGGCGGCGCTGCGGGAAACCACCGAAGAGGTGGGCGCTCCGCCGGAACCCCATGAGCTGCTCGGCGACTACGTGTTCGCGCCGGCCGGCGACTGGCAGTACGTGACCTCGGTGATCCGCGTGCCACGTCGCTTCGGCGCGCGCAGGAACTTCGAGACCGCCGAGGTCCGTTGGTGCACCGGCGCAGAAATCGAGCGCCTCCCGCTCCACCCGGGTTTCGCTGCCGCCTGGCCGCACCTGTGGGAGATCGCCCATGGGCGCGGCTCGGCGTGACTTCGCCGCAGTGCGGACCTGCCCGGACTCAGCCCGTGTAGGTGGGTCGACCCGCGACCGGGGTCGCGGCAACCGCGGCGGGCCGTGAGACGACCGTGGTCGTGGTCGCGGTCGTGGTGGACCCGGTCGTGCCCGGGTCGGTCGTCGACGGCGTCACCGGGGTCGTGGTCGGCGTCGTCGAGGCGGTCACGGTCAACTCGATCGACCCGTAGCGGTACGACTGTTCGGACCCGCTGCTGCACTGGGCCCACACCGTGTAGGAACCCGGTGCTGCGGCCAGAGGAATGGTCAGGTCCACCGACCACTGTGCTCCCTCGTCGGGGGCGATGTCGGTCGCTTCGACGATCGGCGAGCCGGCCGGGTCCGTCCAGGGGTCGGTCCACCCCTCGAACACGGCGACGTCGACGGTGGAAGGCGACGAACAGTACTGGGAAACCCTGATCTGCCCACCGGCCTCGACCGTGGTCGGATCGACGTTCAGCGACGACGAACCCGCACCAGCCTGAGCAGACACACCCACCATCGACGCTGAGCCCAACACCAGGGCAGCGGCGACCAGCCGCACGCGACGCAAACCGACCTTGGACATGATCCGCTCCTCATGGTTCGTCGGCATCGAGGCCGTGTGTGACCCGGGTCATGCTAGGGGGCGCCCCGAGGCGCGTCAAGGTTCCCAGCGACGACCCCGTCGGCGTGGATGCGGTGGCTCTTGACCCCGGTCAATGCAATCGGTCTCGAACCGTTCTTGAATGAGAGTGACCGCAAGAAAAGGAGCAGATCATGACCGAGACGACCCAGAACACCGAGCGCGACGAGGCTCGGCGTGCGGATGAAGCCGCAGCACGCCAGGTCCAACAGCACCACGCCGCCATGGTCGCCGAGCTCGACCAGCTCTCGGCCGCCGTACGCGACGCCGCACCGGGCGATCGGGCCCAGGCCCGTGACCACCTCGCCACATGGTTCGAGACCGTGCTGGTCCCCCACGCGGACGAGGAAGAGGCCACCACCTACGCGGTGGCCGGCACGCTCCCCGAGGGGCGCCTGCTCATCGACGCGATGGCGCGTGAGCACGTCTTCATCAAGCGCCTCGTCGCCCTGTTCGCCGAGAGCGACGACGCCGCTGCGGGGGCGTACGCCAGAGCGGTCTACGAGGCGTTCGAGCACCACCAGGACCTCGAGAACGACCTCATTCTGCCGTTGCTGCTCAGCGCACCCGATGTCTCGCTCGTCGCCGCCCTGGGTGCAGCCCACGATCATCAGACCGGTGGCCACGGCCACGACCACCACTGATCGTCAGATGATCGGAGTACTGGCTGTGACCGCACACCGGCGCCGTCAGTGCTCCAGGTTTCGCAGCCCGTCGCGGTCGACCACCTCGACGAGCCCCTGGGGCCCCAACCGGATCAGGCCCGCGTCCTGCATCGCACCGAGCCGACGACTGAGCGTCTCGGGCGTGGTGCCCAGATAGGACGCGAGGTCCGACTTGGTCGACTGCAGGCGGAAACGACCCGAACCGGACCCGTCGGCGAGTTCGAGCAGATGGTCGGCGAGCCGGCGCCCCACCGAGGAACCGGTGATCGAAGCGAGTCGCCGCTCGGTCTGCTCCAACCGCTCAGACAGTGTTGCCAACAGGTGCAGCGCGATCTCGGGATGGTCCCGCAGCAACCGGTCGATCCCGTCTGCACCGAGCGTGCAGACCTCGGCGTCGTCCAGCGCCATCGCCCAGGAATCGACCGGGCGATCGGTGAACACCGTGGTCTCACCGAGAAAGTCGCCTTCAGACACGATCCGCAGCAACTGCTCCGCCCCGGAATCACCGATGCGCAGGACCTTCACGCGGCCGCGGTGCACGATCCGCAGCCCTGACCGCTCGCCCGGGCGGTGGATCTGCTCGCCCCGTTCATAGTGCCGGGTGACGGCGACCTCGGCGATGCGTGCCCGGTCGTCACTCGACAGGTGGGCGAACAGCGGGACCAGTGAAACGCACGCGAACCGGTGATCGTGCTCGTTGCTCGCCGCATCAGCGGCCATGGACACCTCCTGTCCACCGACGCTAGTGCCGCGTCACGGCGCGTCACGGCGCATCTGCGATGTCATGGCAGCAGGCCGAACGCGCCGGGCACGGCACGAGACGTCGGGCGCGGTGTGGTGGTGCCCGGTGGTGGGCGACCGCGCCAGATCGCCGTCGGGAGAAGCACACCGTCGTTGCTGGGTTGCGCGATCTCTCTCGAGGGTTAAAGTGGACGCTCTCATACCCCCCGGGGTATATGAGCCGAACAGCTTCCACGCCTTCGAAAGGACTATCCGTGACCGACTTGGTGCACGAAGAGACCACCGCCCAGCACCTCAGTGAGACGCAGACCGTCGGTCTGCTCGGCAGGCTCGCGTCCGCGGTCATCCGCCACGGCCGACTCACCGTGACGGTCTGGCTGGTGGTCATCGTCGGACTCGGCGCGTTCTCGCCCCAGGTCGAAAAGTCGCTGTCGGGCGCGGGCTGGCAGGCCGACGGTTCCGAGTCGGTCGAAGTCCGGGAACTCGCCCGCAGCCATTTCGGAGGCAATGCCAGCTCCGCCCTCCAGATCGTCGTCCACTCCGACCGCGCGCCCGTCACGTCGGGCCCGGGTGCCGAGGTCATCGCACAGGTCGAAGCCACCCTGGGAGGAGACGACCGGATCTCCACGGTGGTGCCGCCGCAACCGGGCGCCACGATCTCGCGCGACCAGAAGACCGCGGTCGTGCTCGGGGGTGCCGGCGCATCGACCAATGACATGGTGCGCGCCGCCGACGACCTCGCCGGCCCACTCGAGGAGCTTTCGGGCAACGGCATCGAGGTCACCCCGACCGGATCTTCACAACTGTGGGCCGACTTCAACGCCGCGAACCTCGACGCGATGATCACGTCCGAGCTCATGTCGTGGCCGGTGACGATGGCCATCCTGGTCGTCGCGTTCGGCGCCCTGGTCGCGGCCGGCCTCCCCCTGCTGTTGACGCTCGCCGGGCTCGTCGCCTCGGCCGGTGCACTCGTGCTCGTCAACAAGGTGGTGCCGGTGTCGATCTGGGCGATGAACTTCGCCATGATGTTCGCACTGGCTCTCGGCATCGACTACGCGCTGCTGATCGTCGCCCGTTTCCGGGCCGCCAGCGCCGTGCCCGACACGCCCGTCGCCGATGCCGTGGCTCAGACGATGGACACCGCCGGCAAGGCCGTGCTGCTGTCGGGCATCACCGTGCTCGTCTCGCTGTCGGCTGTGCAGATCGTGCCGTCCCCCGCCTTCAGGTCGATGGCCGGCGGCATCATGGGTTCGGTCGTGTTCATGCTGGCGGCGACGCTCACGCTGCTGCCGCTGGTACTCGCCAAGCTGGGCGGACGGATCGACCGGTTCGCGCTGCCGTGGTCACACAGCGGTCGCCACCGTTCGGCGCGCTTCGCCGCCTGGGGTGAACACCTGTGGCGCCGACCCTTCGCCTTCGGCGCTGCAGCTCTGGGCGTGCTCGTCGCGCTGGCCGCGCCCATCAGCGGGCTGCGCACCTCGATGCCCTCGATCAAGGTGCTCCCCGGCGACGCGCCGGCGCGGGTCGGCTACGACCGGGTCCAGTCCGCGTTCGGGCCGGGGGCGCCGGGCATGCTCCAGATCGTCACCCCCGGTGATGCCGCCTCACACACCGCGCGCGTGCTGCGCGACGACCCAGGCATCGGGGGCGTGCTCCCGCCCCAGCCGGCCACCGACACCTCGGGCCTGCAGCTCATCTCGGCGATGCCGCAGGTCGACCCGTCCGACCCTGCGCTGGGGGCGACCGTGGAACGCCTCCGGGCCGACCTGCCCGACACCGTGCTCGTGGGCGGCGCCGCCGTGGAGAACCTCGACCTGCAACAAGCGTTGAGCGACGCGACCCCCAAGGTGATCGGCATCGTGATGATCCTGGGATGGCTGCTGTTGGTTGTCGCCCTGCGAGCGCCGGTGATCGCGGCGTTGGGCACCCTGGCGAGTCTGCTGTCGACCGCTGCCGCGTTCGGTGCCTCCAGGTTGATCTTCCAAGACGGGATCGGGGCCGGGCTGTTCGGGTTCGAGTCGCAAGGGTTCCTCGACGCCTGGGCACCGGTGTTCTTCTTCGCGATGATCTTCGCCATCGCAATGGACTACACCGTGTTCCTGCTCGCCTCGGCCAAGGAACACTGGGAGCGCTCCGGTGAGCCCCACGACGCGATGGTCGGGTCACTCGCCCACACGGGCCGGGTCATCTTCGCCGCGGCCGCGGTGATGATCGCAGTGTTCTTCACCTTCTCGTTGTCGGGGCCCATCCCTCCCAAGGAGATGGGCGTGATCTTGGGGATCGCCGTGCTGCTCGATGCATTCCTCGTCCGCCTGGTGCTGTTGCCCGTGCTCCTGCGGCTGACCGGCCGGGCAGGTTGGGCGCTGCCCGGATGGCTGGCGAAGATCCTCCCCGAGATCACCTTCGCCCACTGAACCGACAGGTGCCACACCGGGTGGCCGCTCGAGGCGATCCTCGACGGGCCGAGCGTGCGAGAATCGTGCGATGGTCGGCGACCGGGGCGGCACCTCGCTCATCGCATCACTGTTCCCCGGGTATTTCGCGTTGGTCATGGCGACCGGCATCATCGCCATCGCCGCCGGGCAACAGGATCTGCACCGGCTCGCCGACGCGCTGTATCTCGTGGCGGCGATCGGCTATGGGGTGCTGATCGTCCTCACGCTGGCACGGCTCGCCGGGTACCCACGGCGCCTGTTCGCCGACCTGTTCAGCCACGAGAAGGGTTTCGCGTTCCTCACGTTCATCGCCGGCACCAACGTGCTGGGCAGCGCCACCGCGTTGGTGCACGGCTGGTGGGGAGCGGCCGAGGCGCTGTGGTGGATCGGCGTGGTGCTGTGGCCACCGATCCTGTACGCGGCGCTCATCTCGGTGGTGATCCGCGCCGACAAGCCCGGCATCGCCACCGGCATCAACGGAACCTGGTTTCTCATCACCGTCTCGGCGGAATCCATCGCCGCGCTCGGCGCCCTCATACTCGCCCGGGGCGGCAGCGAGCTACTGGCGTTCGTGTGTCTCGCGGTGTTCCTGCTCGGTCTGGTCACCTACCTGATCGTGATGACCCTGGTGTTCCTCCGGTGGGTGTTCGCCCCGTTGGAACCCACCGAGGCGGACCCTCCCGCCTGGATCGCCGCCGGCGCGGTGGCGATCACCGTCTTGGCCGGTTCGAACCTGGTGGAAGCGGTCGAAACGTCGGGGTTCCTGACCAGAACCGCCCCGACGATCGAGGTCCTCGTCGTGTTGGCCTGGGCCACGGCGACGTTCTGGTTCCCCGTGATGATCGCGATCGGCGTGTGGCGTCATGTGGTCCGCCGGCTGCCGCTGCGCTATCACCCGTCGTACTGGGCGCTCGTGTTCCCCCTGGGCATGTACGCCGCATCGACCTTCCGGATGCTCGAGATCATCGACCTCGATGTGCTGTCGTGGCTGCCCGCGGCTGCACTGGTGCTGGCCGCGACGACCTGGACCCTCGCCTTCGCCGGACTGGCGTTCCAGGCACTGAGTGCCCTGCGACGGATGACGAGGGCGACCTGACGTTGCGATGCGTCACGGTCGCTTCGGCCATCGACGACCAGATACCCCAAGCTGCGTCGGGTCGTCGCCGCATCAGCTCGCCACGACGCATCGCACCGACCCGGCACCGACGACGTCGAAGGTGCACACGGCGCCGCATGGTACCGGTGTCACGGCCGAGCGATGGCGTGGTCGACGTCGCCCACCTCCTGTTCAGATGGCGGTGTCGCTCGCCGGTGCGGGCGCCGTTCCCGATTGCGAAGTATCGGAGTTCTGGCCATCGGTGACCGTACCTTCGACGACGTCGTCGATGGCCCGGCCTTCGAGATCGATGTCGGGCAGGACCCGGTCCAGCCAGCGGGGCAACCACCAGTTCGCGTCGCCGATCAGTGACATGACCGCGGGCACCAGGATCATCCTGACGATCGTGGCGTCGACCGCGACGGCCGTGGCGAGACCGATGCCCATCATCTTGACCACCGGGTCGTCGCTGGCGACGAACCCCACGAAGACGCCGATCATGATGAGTGCGGCCGCGGTGATGACCTTCGCGGTGGCGCCGAGGCCGACCACGACGCTGGCGATGTTGGTGTGGCCGGCGTGGTACTCCTCGCGGATGCGCGACAGGATGAACACCTGGTAGTCCATCGACAGTCCGAACAAGATGGCGAACATCATCATCGGAACGAACGAGGCGATCGGGACGGCTTCGGCCAGACCGATGAACTCGCGCCCCCAACCCCACTGGAACACGGCGACCACCACGCCGTAGGCGGCGCCGATCGACAGCAGGTTCATCATCGCCGCGGTGACGGGCACCAGGATCGACCGGAACACGATCAGCAACAAGACGAACGACAGAGCGACGACTCCGGCGATGAACCATCCCAGGCGCTGGGCGATCCGGTCGGACTGGTCGATGAACCCGGCGGTCGGCCCGCCCACGAGGGCTTCGGCCCCGGTGTCGGCCGTGGCAGTGGGCAGGACGTCGTCGCGCAACCGGTGGACCAGGTCACTGATGGCCTCATCCTGGGGTTTACTGGTGGGGACGACGGTGAACAGAGCGGTGTCACCGGCTTTGTTCGTCTCGGGTGGGGCGACCGCGCGCACCCCCGGCTCATCGCGCAGTGCAGTGGCGATGTCGTCGAGAACCCCCCGATCGGTGGCCTCGGTCAGGTCGACGGCGACCAGCAGCGGGCCGTTGAAGCCGGGCCCGAACTCCACGGCGAGCAAGTCGTATGCCTTGCGTTGGGTCATCGAGGCCGGGTCGGTCCCGGCATCGACCTGACCGAGTCGCATCCCGAGCAGGGGCGTGGCCATGACCACCAGGACCACGGTGGCGCCGACTGCGGCGGGCCAGGGACGGTGGGCGACCGCGTGGGCCCAACGCATCCAACCACGCAGCTCGGTCGGCTCGCCGATCTCATGGCCCGGCGATGCACGCAGCGCCTTGTCGGCCGGCACTGCCGCCACAGGATCGTTCGCTGTCGAGGAGGCGCTCGGGATCGACCGGGCCGGCAGTGCGCGTGCGGATCTCGGGAGCACCCTTGCCCCGGCGACCCGGAGCACCGCGGGCAACAGTGTGACCGCGACGAGCACCGCCACCGCGACGACGATGGACGCGGCCCAACCCAGGGCGGCGACGAAGGGGACACCGGCGAATCCCAGCCCGAGAATCGCGACGACCACGGTGCCGCCCGCGACGACCACTGCCGCTCCGGCGGTCGCGTTCGTGCGCCCGATCGAAGTGCGCAGGTCCATACCTTCTGCGAGCTGATCACGGTGACGACTCAACACGAACAGCGCGTAGTCGATGCCCACACCGAGCCCGATCATCGTCGCGAGCCGAAGCGCGATCGAGGGAATGTCGACCAGCGCGCCGACCAGCCCGACCAGCGACAGCCCGGTGACGAGGCCGATGAGCGCGGCGATGATCGGCGTGCCCGCGGACACGACCGAACGCAGGGCGACCATCAGGATGACCAAGGCGACGAGCACACCGATCATCTCGCCGGGGCCCTCGGAGTGCTCCTTGAGCACCGTGGGCAACTCTCCGCCGTAGGAGACCTGCACCCCGGTCGCCTGCTCGGAAGGCGCGGTGGCGACCAGCGCATCGAGGCCGTCGTGTCCGACGTCCTTGGTCGAGGCGTCGTACTGGACGGCCGAGAAGGCGGTGCGCTGGTCGGGCGAGATCGACCTCGGCCCACTGAGCGGGTCGGTCACCGATGCGACATGGTCGAGACCTTCGACCTCGCGCACCGTTTCGGTGATCGTCCCGGCGTGTGCGGCATCGGTGACCGAGCCCGAATCGGTGTGGAACACGACCATCGCGGTTGCCCCGGCGCGCGCTTCGAATCGTTCCGCGAGCAGGTCGAGGGCCTGCTGGGACTCCACGCCGGGCACCGAGAAGTCGTCGACCGGTTCTCCTCCCGCGAACCGATCGGCGCCGACGACGGCCAGGATCGCCACGAACCCCAGCGCGAGCACGGCACGGTGGTGGTCTGCCACCCACCTTCCCAGACGATCCAGCACGTTCGACATGTCGACCTCCCCGCATCCTCGTAATGCAGTATCTGTATTCTTGCAGTGACTGCATTCTTTCACAACCTGCGCGTCGCTAATCTGGATCCATGGCCGCCCCACCGGGTCTGCGCGAACGCAAGAAGCTGCAGCGTCGAAAACTGATCGAAGACACGGCCCTCGAGCTGTTCGCACGCGACGGTTTCGACGCCACCACCGTCGAGACCATCGCCGCGGCCTGCGACATCGCTCCGCGTACGTTCTTCTCGTACTTCCCGACCAAAGACGACCTCGTCCTCGCCGACTACGCCGACCGCCTGGCGCGGATCCTCGACGCCTTCGCGGCACGCCCGGCGAACGAACCCGCCTGGCAAGCGCTCCAGGGGTCGTTCGAAGCGATCGCCGCCGACTATGAATCCGAAGCCGACCGTCTCCGCGCGCGCTTCGCGATCATGGCCACCGCCCCTTCGGTGCGGGCCCGCAGCCTCGAGCTGCAACTCGGCTGGGAGTTCGCGCTCGTCGAGCGTCTCTCGGAGCGGGACGACGTCGTCGACGACACGGTCGCCCAGTTGCTCGCCGGCACCGCACTGGCGATCATGCGGGCAGCGTTGCGCCAGTGGTTCACCTCGGGGACCGACTCGCATCCGCCCGAGCTGATGCGCCGGGGGTTCGTACTCGCCGGCAACGGCTTCGACCACCTGTGACGCCGGGCGCCCGACGTGCTCACACCAGAGCGGAGACGGCTCCCCCGGCCACCCCTACGCCGACCACGACGAGCACACCGGCGAACACCCGCACCAACAGATGCTGGTCGAGCCGATCGGCGATGCGCTCGCCGGCGATCACGCCGACCACCGCAGCGACCACGAAGGGCAGGGTCACGCCCCAGTCGATGTGACTGGTCGACAGCCGGGCCAGAAGCGACACGGCGCAGTTGAACACGACCACGACCAGAGCAGTGCCGATCGATTCGGCCATCCCGAGACCGAGCAGGAGCGTCAGGGCGGGGACGATGACGAAACCACCCCCCACCCCGAACAGTCCGGTCAGAAAGCCGACGCCGCCACCGACCGCTATGACGGACACCGCAGCCCGCACACCCCCGGCGGCCGCGCCGACCGCGGGCTCAGGTTCGCGCGCATCGGTGCTGCTGTCGGGGTCTCCGGCGTGGGTACACGACGGGCAACTCACCGCCATCCGCCAGGCGGCGATGAAGATCAACCCGCTGAACGCGAGCAACAACACGTCGGGGTCGATGCCGCCGTTCACCGCGTTCCCGGCCAGCGAACCGGGCATCCCGGCGAGCGCGAGGGCGGCGGCAATCCGAAGACGGACCCGGCCGGCCCGGTGGTGGCGGACGCTGCCGACCATCGCGGCGACGCCGACCAGCACGAGGCTGGTGGTCGTCGCCTCCCGGGGAGCCTCACCGGCGGCGTACACCAACACCGGCACCGCGAGAATCGACCCGCCGGCACCCAACGCACCGAGGGCGAGGCCGATGAGCAGACCGAAGGGTGAAACCAGCAGGGCGCGCATCGCCTCAGGGTTGCCGTGTGGTTCGGGGAACGACGGTCGCTCGGATCGGGACGCGTACCGCTGCCGATGCCGCCGGGGGCGAGCGGCGCGGTCGTGCGACGCGGCTCACAAGACAGGGAACGCGGCGGTGGCTCACACGGCGACCGGTCGTCGTAACCAACGCAACGACTCGGTGTCGCCCGCGAGTTCGAGGCGGCGGTCCAGGACCGGGTTGTGCTCGCTCTGGCTGGCGTGACACCGAATGGCCCGGTGTTGCCGGCTTCGGTCGACCGACAGCGCGATGTCGATTTCGGCGCCGGGTCGCCCGACGAAACCCGCACCGAACTCCGCCGCGAGCGCACCGGCCACCCGCTCGGCCAGCGCCCAGGCGAGCACCGGCAGTGCCGGCGTCGCTTCGAGCGCGGCCCGGGTGGCACAGACGTGGTCGGGGTGGCCGGTGATCCCTCCGTCGTCGAACACGACGAGCAGGTCCGCGCCGACCCTGGTCGCCACTTCGGTGACCTCCGCGGCGAGGTCGGCGATCGGGATCTCACACAGGTGCCCGTCGGGATGGTCGCCCATCTGTACCCGGTCCAACCCGAGCGCCGCGGCGGCGCAACGGAGTTCGTCGGCACGGCGTTGCTGCAGCGGTGAGCCGTCCGCGCCGAGGGTCGAGGCCGCGCCGTCGGTGAAGCACAGCAGCGACACCGCCGCGCCCTGGGCGGCGAATGTGTCGAGGACGGCTCCCAGGCCGAAGCTCTCGTCGTCGGGGTGCGCACACACCGCGAGCACCGATCGGGCGGCGACCGGCTCACCATCCGACGCGCCTCGAACGGTCATCGGGCCAGGCGATCGCGTGCGCGCTCCAGGGCCTCTGCGACCTCGCCCGCCAGCGATCGAAGTCGCGGATCGTCGCCACGGTCGCCGGCGGCGAGCACTTCGCGTGGATCGGCGATCACGACCCTGGTGCGCTGGTCGTCGAGCTCTTCGAGCACGATCTTGCAGGGAAGGAGGAGGGCCACGGACGGGTCGAACTCGAGCGCCTGGTGAGCGAAGGGTGGACTGCACACTTCCAGGATCTTGAGCCCTGGACGGTCCACACCGAGCTTGGCGGCGAGGGTCGCGGCGACGTCGATCCGGGCCAGCACGCCGAATCCCTCGGCTGCGAGCGCGGCATCGACCTCGGGTTCGACCGCGGGGATCGGGGCGTCGAGGGTGACTTCGAAGACCTTCATGAACGGACTCCTTTCGGGACCTGGACCGAGCTATACCCCTGGGGGTATCAGTGACCCTAGCGCGGCGCCACCGGATTCCAACGGGCGGCGAGCGCCGCCCGCCGATCGAACCGGCAAGTCGGCGTCTCCGGCGGCGAGGTACCGGGCCATGTGGTAGATACCTGAAACGCTTGCAGGGGTCGAGACGGGAGATCACGGGTCATGACGGGGATTCGCTTGGTGGCCGCCTCGATGGCACTGGCACTGGGGTTCGTGAGTATCCCGCCTTCACCGGCGACCGCGACCACCGTGGCCGCCCTGGCGTCGACCCCGACAGAAACAGCCACCGCGTTCGTCGATGCGGTTCATCTGGACCTGTTGGGTCGGTATCCCACCGATGGAGAACGAGCCGCGTCGGCAGCATCGCCCCTGGGCACGAGCGCCGGACGCGCCCGGGTCGTGACCGACATCGTGCACTCGGGGGAATGGGCCGCGCGGACGGTCGGTGATCGCTACACCGTGCTGCTCGGCCGGCCCGCCGATCCGGGAGGACTCGCGTTCTGGTCGGCGCGACTCGTAGCCGGGGAAGCCACGATCGGGCAGATGGAGGCCGCGCTGGCGTCGTCCCAGGAACGCTTCGCCGGGGCCGCTGGTTCCGACCTGCGCACCTGGGTCCAGGGCCTCTACGCCACGATCCTCGGGCGTGACGGATCCGGCGATCCCGCGGGGGTCGACTACTGGACCCACCGAGCGGGCCTCGATGGGCGCCGGGTGGTCGCCGAGGCGTTGATACGGTCCGCCGAGTCGTGTCGTCGCCAGGTCGAGCTGGCCTTCGTCGAGCTGCTCGGTCGGCCGGCCGACGCCGCCGGGCTCGTCTACTGGTCGGCCAAACTGGCCGAGCGGGGGGTCCGTGCATTGGACGTTGGGCTGGTCTCCAGCGCCGAATACTTCGACCGTGCACCCGAACGCGTCGTCGAACTGACCGCGGTGCCCGGGCCGCCCGTCGACGTCGAGGTCGAACCCCACACCGGCGAGGTCACCGTCTCGTGGGCGCCGCCCGCCGCAGCGTCCGCAGGGCCCGTGGTCGGCTACGAGGTCCATGACGCCGACGGCGCCCACGGGTGTATGACCACCACGGCCACGACCTGCACCGTGACCGGCCTCGACCGCGGACGCGCCTACCGCTTCACGGTGACCGCACGCAACGCGTGGGGAGACGGACCTCCGAGCGCGCCGAGTCGCTCGGTCGTGCCGGATCTCCCCGTTCCCGGGGTCGGCGCGGACTCTTATGCGGGCGTGGTGCGGGTGTGGTGGGACATGACGGCTGCGTGGTTCCCGGGCCCTGAAAACCCCGACGCCTTCCGCATCACCGTCCGACAGGGCGCGACGGTGGTCCACACCCAGGACATCGACCTGCTCGCGGCGTGGAAGGGTGACGGCCACCCCAAGCCACCCGGGACCATCCCCTTCCCGGCCGATTGGGGCGACATCGTGTCGGGCCTGACCGACGGGGTCGCCTACACCTTCACGGTGACCGTTCTGTACGCGTCCGATCCGGGCACCGAATCGCCGCCGACCGACCCGGTCGTCGCGACCCCGGCGATCCTGCCCCCACCACCGACCCGGCTCGAGGCGACACCGGGCGACGGGTCGGCGTCGCTCATCTGGGCCACGTCCTGGGCAACCGACCAGGCTCCACTCATCGGCTTCCGGGTCGTGACGATGGTCGACGGCGTGGAGGTCGCACGGCGCTACTTCGATCTCCTCGACATCGATGATCCGTACAGCCCGCTCATCGTCCGCGTGTCGATCGACGGGTTGACCAATGGCACGACCTACCAGTTCGTCGTGAACTCGGTGACCACCGCCGGAGACAGCGGCCCCTCGGACCCGTCGAACGCGGTGACGCCCACCGCGTCGCCCTGAGCGCGACGCGACGACGCGGTG
>JBDZUV010000030.1:20164-28522 GCA_040255345.1 Actinomycetota bacterium
CCGCCGCGACACTCGGCCGGTCAGGCTCGGCGGTAGATGCTGTTCAGCGGCTTGGCCATGAGGTCACGGAGCAGCGGCTCGAAGTGTTCGAGCGGCTCGGTGTCATAGGCCGGGTCGAAGGCCACCTGGTCGAACTCGGCACAGAACTCGGCGGTCAGGTCGTAGTTGGGATGGTCGCGGTACGCGTCACGACCGTCGCGGTCGAGGCCGAGGAAATGGAAGAAGTAGTAGCCCTGGAAGATGCCGTGATGTTCGACCATCCAGTGGTATTCGTCGCGCACGAACGGCTTCACGATCGCCGCACCGATGTCGGGATGGTTGAACGACCCCAACGTGTCGCCGATGTCGTGGATGAGCGCGCACAACACGTACTGATCGTCGCGCCCAGCACGCTCCGCCCGGGTGGCGGTCTGCAGCGAGTGGGTCAGCCGATCGACCGCGAAACCGCCGAAGTCACCGTCGAGCAGCCGCAGGTGGTCCATCACCCGGTCGGGAAGGCGTTGGGCCGCGTAGATCGCCTCGGTGGCGATGATGTCCCAGTCGGCCTTGGTGCCTTCGGTCATGGCATGGAACTGCGCGGTGACGGGCGCTTCGACATCGGTCATGGGTGCTCCTCGGTCGTCTCATCGCCACCGTACCGGTTCACCCGCCTGCCAAGGCGTCGCGGCGGCGAGACGCGGGCTCCCGACCTCCGTCGACGGCCGTGCACACGCGCGCGAGGTCGCAACCGGTGGCAGGGCCACGACGGGGGCGACTAGGCATGCACACGGTGTCGGGCCACGGCGCCGCGTTCGACCAAGGGGAACTCAGCGATGACGTCGCGCAGTGCAGTCACCGTCGGCATGCCCGACGAGGTGGCACCGACCGGGCGGGGGCTCCGAGATGCCTGAGCTGTCGCACTGGGCGACCACCACACCCGAGCGACCCGCGATCATCTCGCCATCGGGGAACCGCACCTTCGCAGAACTCGAGCGGCGCGCGAACCGCCTCGTGCACGCCCTGTCCCGCCGTGGGCTACGACCGGGCGACGCGGTGGCGATCATGGCCGGGAACGAACCCGCGTTCGCGGAGACCGTCTTCGCGTGTCGCAGCGGCGGCTTTCGCCTCACCACCGTCAACTGGCACCTCACCGCCGGCGAAGCGGCGTACATCGTCGACGATTGCGAAGCCAAGGCGCTGGTCACCACCGACGCGCTGGCCGAGCTCGCCGCCGGAGCCCTCGACGCGGCGCCGCGGTGCCGGGTCGCGCTGGTCACCGGGTCGGGGCCGGGCCGCCCAGGCTTGGAGTCCTACGAAGCGGCGTGCGCGGCCGAGTCCGACACGCCGGTGCACGCACCCACGCCGGGCACCACCATGCTCTACACGTCGGGCACGACCGGACGGCCCAAGGGCGTGTACCGCGAGACTCGACCGGCAACCGTGGCGAACGTCGGCGGCTACCGCGAAGAGGGCGGCGACGTGCACCTGTGCACCGGCCCGCTGTACCACGCCGCTCCCCTCGCGTTCTCGCTCAACATCCCCATCGCCTTCGGGGCGACCGTGGTGTTGATGGACCACTGGGACGCCGAGGCGGCGCTCGAGTTGATCGAGGCGCAGAAGGTGACCCACAGCCACATGGTGCCCACCATGTTCCACCGGCTCCTCGCCCTCGACGACGACCGCCGTGCCCGGGCCGACGTCTCGTCGCTGCGCTACGTCCTGCACGGCGCCGCCCCCTGCCCGGTGTCGGTGAAGCGGCGCCTCATCGACTGGATCGGCCCGATCGTGTGGGAGTACTACGCCGCCACCGAGGGGGTCGGCAGTTTCGTCGATTCGGCGACCTGGCTGGCACACCCCGGCACGGTCGGCCGACCGCTGAGCGACGGCCAGGTGGTGATCGGCGACGCCGACGGTGAAGCGTTGGCTCCGGGTGAAGTCGGTCTCGTCTATCTGCGCAGCCCGGGAGCCGAGCGATTCTCGTATTTCAAAGACGACGACAAGACCGCTTCGGCCTACCGTGGCGACTACTTCACCCTCGGTGACGTCGGCTACATCGACGACGACGGCTACCTGTATCTGACCGATCGCAGCTCGAACCTGATCATCTCGGGCGGCGTGAACATCTACCCGGCCGAGGTCGACGCCGTGCTGCTCGAGCACCCCACGGTGGCCGATGCCGCGGTCATCGGCGTCCCCGACGACGAATGGGGTGAGTCGGTACTGGCCGTCGTCGAAGTGCGCGCCGGGGTCGAGCCGACGCCCGAACTGGGCGCGGAGCTCATCGACCACTGCCGGAACCACCTGTCGCACTTCAAGTGCCCCAGGCGGGTCGAGTTCGTGACGACGCTGCCGCGCGCCGACAACGGCAAGGTCTCCAAACGGCAACTCCGCGACACCTACCGCTGAGCGACCGGGCCGTCGAACGACCGAGCGCCGCGAGCGAACCGGGCGGCCTCGCCCGCCGGATGGGTTCACGGCGGTCGCGCTTCGGCGCAATGGGCCGGGTCACCGTTCGGGCGACGCCGTAACCTCGACGCGGTGGCCGCCACAGACCCGGAGCGATTCGAGCCGCTGGGCGACCCGCGGCCCCACGATGTGGTGTGGCCGCAACTGGCCTGGCCGATCGCACCCGGGGTGACCCTCACCGGATCGACCGTGCGCCTCGACCGGGTCGATGTGCCTGCCGACGCGCCCGCCCTGTTCGCGGCACTCGATCACCCAGGGGTGTGGGCCCATCTGCCCGTCTCGCCCCGGTCGGTCGACGACTATGCGGCGTTCCTGACCGGGCTCACGGCGCGTGCGGACTGGCACCCCTGGGTGGTCCGCCTCGTACGTCGCGTCGCGGGCCTGCCACGCGGCTCCGTCGTGGGTACCACCTCGTACCTCGACGCCCGAGTGGGCGACGCCGGCATCGAGATCGGCGCCACCGCGTACACACCCGCCGTGTGGGCGACCGCGGTCAATCCCGAATGCAAACTGCTGCTGCTGGGCTACGCGTTCGACGGGTTGTCGGCAGGTCGGGTCCAGATCAAGACCGACATCCGCAACACCCGTTCCCAACAGGCGATCGCCCGACTCGGTGCGCACTTCGAGGGGGTCCTGCGCCGGCATCAGCGACGTTCCGACGGGACCGTACGCGACAGCGTGGTGTTCGCGATCACCGCCGAGGACTGGCCGTCGGTGCGCGACCGGCTGGTCGCCAGGCTTGCCGACTCCGTGGACTGACGGGCGCCGGTGAACTGAGACTGCTCCGCGGTCTCTGCCGGCCAGTCCACTTCGGCGATCGCGGTCGAACCGTCACGCGTCGACAGCACGACGCCTGCTCGAACGGGCGAGCGGCCTCTTCGACGAGCTCGACGCCGGCCGGGGTCGGGCACGCGTCGATGCGGCATTGCGACAGCTCGGCGTCCGCCGCGGCACACGCGGTCCGCGTGGCCGCTCCCAGTGGGGTGGGAAGCCCTGACCCCGACCGAATCGATCGTCGCGGAACTGGTCGGCGAAAGCCCGACCAACCCGCAGCTCGCGGAGCGGCTGTTCGTGTCCCGCCGCACCGTGCAGACCCACGTGTCACACATCTTCATCAAGCTCGAGATCAGCTCGCGGGCCCGCCTGGCCGGCCTGGTCGCCGAGCATCGCGGCGCCGCCGAGGGCGCCGGGGCGGCCGCGGTGTCCACCGCGACCGCGTCCTGACCCGGAGCGCCCTTCGTCCCGTCGGCGGGTACTCCGATACGTTGCAGGATCGCGAGTGAAAGGGGATCACCGAGATGACGATGCGAGGTGCCGCCGCGATCGTCGGCGTGGCCGACGAGGTTTCACCCACCGGGGAGCTCCCGATCCGCGGCCGGGCATTGGAGGCCAAGGTCACCCGGGACGCGCTCGACGACGCCGGACTGTCACTCGACGACATCGACGGTGTCTGCCACGTCGGCGGCGCGCTCGACTTCGCCGAGTTCCTCGGCATCGCCCCCCGATTCGTCGACTCGACCCTCACCGGCGGGTCGTCGTTCGAGATCCATCTCGAACACGCCGCCGCGGCGATCGCGGCGGGGGTCGCGGAATGCGTGCTGGTGGTGTTCGCGCAGACCCCCCGTGCCGACCGCACCGCAGCACGGCGAACCGGTACCGGCGGTGCGCCGAGGCGTCGCGGTCCGCTCTTCGGCGGCCCCGACCCGATGGCCGAATGGGAACTCCCCTACGGGCTGCAAGGCCCGGTCGGTTCCTACGCACTGGCCGCCGACCGCCACATGGCGCAGTACGGCACCACCCCGGAACAACTCGCGCAGATCGCGGTCTCGGCGCGCCGATGGGCGGCGCTGAACCCACGGGCGAGATACCGCGACCCGCTCACCGTCGACGACGTGGTGGCCTCTGAGATGATCGCGTCGCCGCTCCACAAGCTCGACTGTTGCCTGGTCACCGACGGGGCCGGTGCGTTCATCGTCACCTCGACCGAGCGGGCCCGCGACCTGGCGAAGCCGGTCGTGGGTGTCCTCGGCGCGGCGACCGCCACGACGCACCGGATGATCTCCCAGATGCCCGACCTGTGTGTCACCCCCGGCGCGATCAGCGGCCCGCAGGCGTTCGCGATGGCCGGGGTCGGCCCGGCCGACGTCGACGTGTTGATGGGCTATGACAGCTTCACGATCACCCAACTGCTGCACTACGAGGATCTCGGGTTCTGCGCCAAGGGCGAAGGCGGGCCGTTCGTCGAGTCGACCGACACCGGCCCGGGAGGCACGTTGCCCACCAACACCAACGGCGGCGGGCTGTCCTACACCCATCCGGGCATGTACGGCATGTTCCTCGTCGTCGAAGCCGTCCGCCAGCTGCGGGGCGAATGCGGCGAACGGCAGGTCACCGACGCCGAGGTGGCCGTCGTCCACGGTTCGGGCATCGTGCTCTCGTGCATGTCGACCGCGGTACTCGGAACGGAGGCGACCCTGTGAACGAACGAGACGAGAACGAACCCGCCGACGTGGCACGCTTCCAGCCGCCCACCACCGAGACCACCGAAGCGTTCTGGGACGCAACCCGACGCGAGGTCTATCTGGTGCAGTGGTGCACCGCATGCGACGAACCGGTGTTCTACCCACGGGAAGTGTGTCCGCGTTGCCTGCGCGGCGACCCGCTCGAGTGGCGCCCCTCGGATGGCACCGGCACCATCCACGCGATGAGCGTGCAGGGCCGTCCCGCTCACCCGGGTATGGCGGCGCTCGTTCCCTATGTGGTCGCGCTGGTCGACCTCGACGCCGGCGGCGGCGACGGCCGGACGGTGCGCGTCATGAGCAACGTCGTCGACACCGACCCCGACGGGGTGCACAACGGCGACCCGGTCACCCTCGTCTGGGACACCCTCGACGACGGACGCAAGCTCGCGCTGTTCCGCCCGACCGGTCCGTGACCACCACGGCGCCCGCCGTGCAGCCATGACCACACCTGCCGCTCATCCGCCCGCCGCACCCGGCGACGTCGCCGAAGCGATCGCCAGGATCCGTGCCAGCGGCGGCCGGGTCACCACCGCGAAGCAGACCGTGCTCGACCTGTTGTTCGGGTCCGGTCCACCACGGACCGCGGCACAGATCGCCGACGCCGCGGCCGGGGTCGACCGCTCGGTCGTCTACCGCTGTCTCAGACAGTTCGAGGAGCTGGGTATCGCCGCCCACGTGCACCTCGGGCACGGACAGGCCGTGTACCGGCGGCGGGAGCTGCGCAGCGTTCCGGTCGCGTGTGGGTCCTGCGGGGTCGTCACCGAGTTGGACCGTGACGCGGTGCGCGCACTCGAGCAGATCGTCGAGGAACGCACCGGCATCGAACTCGACCTCGTGCACTTTCCGCTGACGGGCCGCTGTGCCGAGTGCCGCTCGACCGGCTGAGGCGGCCCCGCTGCGCTCACCGCCCCGCCGAACCTCGCCCGTGCTTATCGCAATGCGGTTGTGATAGGAACGGCGCACCCGCTGCACCCAGTGGCGACCGAGCGCACCGAGAGGACCCCCCGATGATCGTGGCCATGCACGCGCCCGACGGCTTTCTGGAGCCGGGGGTCGCCGTCGGCTGCGCGCTGCTCAGCGGTTCGATCCTCGGGCTGTGCCTGCGGCGGGCCTCCGCAGAACTCGACGACCGGCGCGTTCCCCTGGCGGGGCTCGCCGCCGCGTTCGTCTTCGCCGCGCAGATGTTCACCTTCCCCGTCGCGTCGGGCACCAGCGGGCACCTGCTCGGCGGAGCACTCGCCGCCATCCTGTTGGGCCCGTTCGTCGCCACGATCGTCGTGACGGTCGTGGTGGCGATCCAGGCGTTGTTGTTCGCGGACGGTGGGCTCACCGCATTGGGCTACAACGTGCTCAACATGGCCATCGTGCCCGCATTCGGCGGTTGGGCGCTGTTCGTGCTGTTCCGACGGATGCTCCCCGACGACGCCGGCGGTGTCGTCGGTGCCACGGGCCTGGCGGCCGGCCTCTCGGTCGTGCTGGCGGCGGTCGCGTTCTCACTCGAGTGGCTCTTCGGCGCCACCGCGCCGGTCCCCTTCGACACGGTGTTCGCCGCCATGGTCGGCGTGCACGCCCTCATCGGCATCGGCGAGGCGACGCTCAGTGCCCTGGTCGTCGCTGCCGTGCTCGCGTCGCGCCCCGACCTCGTGCACGGCGCTCGCGACCTGCCCGTCACGGCGGTCGCGGACCGACCAGAGGTCTCCGCGCGCGCGTTCGTGATCGGGGCCGTGCTCGTCGCGGCGGTGTTCGCCACGGTCGTGAGCCAGTTCGCGTCCGGCGCACCCGACGGCCTCGAACGAGTCGCGCTCGACCACGGCCTGCTCGCCGGCGCACACGGGCACGCGTTCGCCCATGCGCCCTTCGCGCACTACGCGACCCGGGGAATCGGCAACGAACCCCTCTCGCTGGCGGTCGCCGGACTCGCGGGATCGACCCTGGCGCTGGTCGTCGGTTACGGCATCGTGTCCGCGACCCGGGGGGCCCGTCGACCCCGGCCCATCGACCCGTGAGCGGCAGCCACGGCGTCGTCGACCCGGATCGGCTCCACCGACCCGGCGATTCGCCGGTGCATCGCCTCGACGCCGCCGCGAAGCTCGTCGGGCTCGTGGCGTTCGTGGTGCTCGTCGCGGTCACCCCACGCGAAGCGGTGATCGTGCCCACCGTCGCGGCGGCGACGCTGACCCTGGTGGCGTGGCTCGCCGAGGTGCCGGCACGGACGGTCCTGACCCGACTGGCCGCGATCGCCCCGTTCGTCGCCTTCGCGGTCTTCGTTCCGGTGATCGGCACCGGGCACCGGGTCGATGTCGTGGGCATCTCGCTGTCGACCGACGGACTGTGGGCCTGCTGGGGGATCATCGCGAAGGCGGTGCTCGGCGCAACCGCCGGCATCCTGACGACCGCCACGACCTCGCTGCCCGAGCTGCTCCGCGGCCTCCGCCGACTCCACGTCCCGCCGCCGGTCGTCTCGATCGTCGCGGTCATGTTGCGCTATCTGAGCCTCGTGACCGAGCAGCTCGTTCGCCTGCGCCGCGCGATGACCGCCCGGGGGCACGATCCGCGCTGGATCTGGCAGGTCCGACCCATCGCGTCTTCGGTCGGCACGCTGTTCGTCCGCACCTACGAACGTGGTGAGCGGGTGCATCTGGCCATGGTCGCCCGTGGTTACGACGGCGAGCTCCCGGGCACCGCCGCGCCGACGACGACCACAGCGGTCGCATCGGTCTGGGCCCTCGTGCCCGCGTTCGTCACCGCCGCGTCACTCGTGGCGTGGACGATCCTGACGTGAGCCGACCCGGGCCCGCGGTGCGGGTCGAGCGACTGGGATTCAGCTACCCCGGTCGTCGTGCCCCGGTGCTCCAGGGCCTGTCACTGGCGGTCGCCGTCGGCGAACGGGTCGCGGTGCTCGGCGCCAACGGCTCGGGCAAGACGACCTTCGCGCTCCACCTGAACGGTCTGCTCGAGTTGCAGTCGGGACGGATCGAGATCCACGGGCGCCCTCTCGCCCCGGACACCTTGCGCGCGATCCGCCGCGAGGTGGGCCTGGTGTTCCAGGACCCCGATGATCAGCTCTTCATGAGCACCGTGGGAGAAGACGTCGCGTTCGGCCCGGCGAACCTCGGCGTCGCAGGTGACGCACTCGAGGGTGTGGCACGCCAGGCGCTCGGGCGGGTCGGCGCCGAGGCACTCATCGACCGGGCGCCCCACCACCTCAGCGAGGGCGAGAAGCGCCGCGTCGCGCTCGCGACGGTCCTCGCGATGCACCCCGGGGTGCTGGTGCTCGACGAGCCGACCTCGGGGCTCGACCCGGCGGGTACGAGAGAACTGGCCGAGCTGCTTCCCACGCTCGACAACACGCAGATCATCGTGACTCACGATCTGCCCTTCGCGCTGGCGA
>JBDZUV010000169.1:0-5142 GCA_040255345.1 Actinomycetota bacterium
CTTGGCGGCGGCCAGGGTGCGCGGGTCGGTAAACGCCGAGAGCCGGACCGGCGACGCGACGATCACCGTGGTGCGGACGCCCCCGGTGGTCGCCGATGCGTCGCCGGGCTGGTTGGCGGCCGAACTGCACCGGTCGCTGGCCTACCCGGTCGACGATCGTGATCCGCCCCTGCAGTATCTGCACGCGGACGACCTCGGCTCGGCGATCGCAACGGTGCTCCGTGTCGGACCGGGCGGTGTCGTCCATGCCGCGCCGGACGGCGCGCTGTCGGGGCCCGACCGACGGGCCCTGGAGACCCGGCCGCGGCTCCGGGTGCCCGACCCGGTGGCCCGACTCGCCTCGTCGGTTCGCGCCGCCTTGGGTGGCACGGGTACCCCCGAGGGGATCCGGCCGTATCTGGCCGAGGAATGGCTGCTGGCGAACGATCGCCTCCGTGCGCTCGGATGGGCGCCGTCACGCTCGAACGAACAGGCCTATGTGGCCGCATTTCGGGCCGCGCCCTGGTCGATGATCCCGTCCGGTCGACGCCAGGAGCTCCTTCTCGGCGGTCTCGGCGCGGTCGCCGCCGGGTTGGCGGTGGGCGTCGGGGTCTTCGCACGTCGTCGGCACCGTTGATCGCACACGACACCATCTACCATGGTTTCGTGTCGTGGGCTGCGCGTACGTGTCGAACCGAACGGCGAACCGGATGGTGGTCAGAGGGATCTCTCCGATGATCGATGAAGGGGCGACGCGGTGACGGCGCTGTGGTTTCTCGCGATCGTGGTGGTGGTGGTCGCGGTCGGCGGGGTCGTGTTGTGGCTGACCAACCGGAGCCCGTCGTCGACCGAATCGTCGATCGACTCGTTCCGTCGTGAGATGGACGCGCTCTCGCCCAAGGACGGCGACGAGTCGCGCACCGGAGAGGGCTGACCCTGGCCCGCGACCTCGCCATCGACCTGGGTACGGCCAACACCCTGGTGTATGCGAAGGGCAGGGGCATCGTGCTGAACGAGCCGTCGGTCATCGCGCTGAACTCGCGCACCACCGAGGTGCTCGCGATGGGTCACGAGGCGTGGAAGATGATCGGTCGGACCCCGGGCTACATCGTGGCGGTACGGCCGTTGCGCCAGGGCGCGATCACCGACTTCGACGTGACCGAGCGGATGATCCGGTTGCTGCTGAAACGGTCCGGGGTGTCGCGGTTCAACCGTCCCCGGGTCGTGATCTGTGTGCCCTCGGCGATCACCGAGGTCGAGCGGCGAGCGGTGATCGAGGCCACCAGACGGGCCGGCGCCGCGGATGCCCAGTTGTTGGAACAGCCGATGGCCGCGGCGATCGGCGCGGACCTGCCGATCAACGAACCGGTGGGCAACATGGTCATCGACGTCGGCGGTGGCACCACCGAGACCGCCCTCATCTCGCTGGGCGGGGTCGTGGCCCTCGAGGCCGTGCGGGTCGGGTCGTTCGACATCGACGCGGCGATCCAGACGTTCATCCGGCGTGAATACGGCATTGCGGTCGGTGAGCGGACCGCCGAGGAGATCAAGGTCACGATCGGTTCGGCCTGGCCGGTGGCCGAGAACGTGAAGGCCGAGGTGCGGGGTCGGGATCTGATGACCGGCCTGCCCAAGACCGTGATCCTCTCACCGGCCGAGGTACGCGAAGCGATCGGCGAACCGGTCGGTGCGATGATCGAGTCGGTGATCACCTGCCTCGGCGGTGCGCCGCCCGAGTTGGCGCAGGATCTGATCGTGCGAGGCCTCAACCTGGTCGGTGGTGGGGGCATGCTCAAGGGCCTCGACCAGCGCATCGCGTCAGAGACCGGAATCGATGTGCACCTGGTCGACGCTCCGCTCGAGGCGGTGGTGCTCGGCGCGGGTCGGTGCGTGGAGTCCTATGACGAACTCCGGGTGATGTTCATGGGCGCGCGTGACTGAGACCGCGCCGCCGTTCGGGTCCGGGCCGACCGGCACGCCGGGGGACGCGCCGGCCCATCCGCCGGTCGCCACCGATGATCGGCCGCGGCTCTCCCGCATCTGGTGGGTCGCCACCGTGCTCTGGGTCGTCACCGTGCTCGCCGCACTCGTCATCACGTTCGTGCCGTCGGGGTACCTGGTGGACTCGCCCGGCAGCGCGATCGACACGAGCGAGCTGGTGACCGTGCCGAAATCGGTCGAGTCGTTCTCACACCCTGGCGGGTTCCGACTCGTCACGGTGGCCGAGACGGCCAAGGCGATCTTCGGTCAGGCACTCGTCGCCTGGCTCGACCCGCAGTCCGATGTGTTTCCCCGTTCCGACGTGGTGGGCGACACGCCCCGTGCCGAGGAGATGCGCTATCAGCTCGTGTTGATGCAGAACGCGAAGCTCTCCGCGATCTACCAGGCGATGGCCGTGCTCGGAAAGTCTGCGAAGATGACCGGCGGTGGGGTGTTCGTCGATCAGATCGTGCCCGATTCACCGGCCGACGGACACCTGACCATCGGCGACACGATCACCCGGATCGCCGGCGAGCAGATCCACACGGTCGACGACATCACCCGGTTCATGAGCGATGCGAAACCCGGGCAGCGGGTACGGGTCGTCGTCGACCGGCTCGGCGTGTCGCAGTCCAAGGTCGTGAACCTCACCATCGGCTCGACCGTTCGTGACGGCCGGAAGGCCCCGTTCCTCGGGATCTACATGGAGACCCGACCCAACTTCCAGTTCCCCTTCGTCGTCGGATTCGACACCGGCGACATCGGCGGGCCGTCGGCCGGGTTGTCGTTGACCTTGTCGCTGATCGACAAGCTCTCGCCCGAAGGGCTCACCGGGGGTCGGGAGATCGCGGTGACCGGGACGATGCGGGTCGACGGCTCGGTCGGTCCGATCGGCGGGATCCGCCAGAAGGTGGCGGCCGTCCGTGACGCCGGCGTGCACTACTTCCTGGTGCCGGTCGACAATGCCGCCGATGCCTGTGTCGCCGTCGGCGACCCCTACCCGACCGAGACCGGGCATGCGGCGGCCGCGCACGGCTCGAACGGCGTTGAAGCAGGCGCGAAGACCACCCCCGCGTGCGGGGACGCGCACACCGGAGTGCGGATCATTCCGGTGAAGAGTCTCGACGATGCCCTCGCGGAACTGCGGGCGCTCCCGCGTCGCGGAGAGAACTGAGAACGCACGTTTCCCCTCCGCGGGGCCCGTTGACCTGGGCCGATCGGCGCCGATTCGGCATCCCCCATCGACCACGCGATCGGCCGTAGCATCGAAGGTGCCATGGCTGTACCCCCCGACGCTGCATCGACGCCGTCCGCCGCCGAAATCGACGCCATCACGTCACGCCGTTTCTCGAACTCGTTCCGGGGTTGGGACCCCGACGAAGTGCGGGTCCACCTCGTCGGCGTGGCCGAGATCGTCCGCTCGCTCACGCAGCGACAGGCCGAGTTGGAACGGTTGTTGGCCGAAGCCGAGGTGACGGCCCGGCGGGCCGATCTGACCCGCCTCGACCCCGACGAGGTCTCCCGGGTTCTGGGCGAGGAAACCGCGCGCGTGTTGCGGACCGCCCGGGAAGCGGCGGCCGAGATCCAGGCAAAGGCGACCGCGCAGGCCGAGCTGTTGGCGCGTCAGGCGGCCGACGACGCGGCGCGTCTGCGTGCCGACGCGGAAGCGGAGGCGACCCGGGTCAGGAACGAAGCGCACGAGACCGCCGAAGCCACCCGGGCGGCCGGCGAGGCGCACCTGGCCGACGTGCAGGCGGCCGGTGAGGCCGAGCTCGCCCGCGAGCGCGAGGAGATCGAGGCCGAGCTCGCGGCGCAACGCCAGGCCGCCCGCGACGAGGCCGCGTCGCAGCTCGCGCTCGCCCAGGACCACGCCGCCACGGCCCGGCGCGAGGCCGACGAGGAAGCGGCACGGGTCCGTGCGGAGGCCCACGAGGACATCTCGGCACGACGCGCCGACCTCGAAACGGAGATCGCCGAGCGGCGGGCCGCGACCGAAGAAGAACTCGCAGCGCTCACCGAACGGGCCGTGGCCCAGGTGGCCGAGGCGGAACGCATGCGCGACCGGATCCTGGCCGACCTGGCACGCAAACGCCGCGCCGCTCGCCAGCACCTCGAGCAGTTGCATGCCGGACGCGACCGCCTGTTGACCGCCTACGAGGTGATCCGGGCGACGACCGATCAGGCGACCGGCGAGCTCGACGTCGTGCTCGGCGATGCGAAGCGCATCGCGGATGATGCGGCCCGCCGGGTCGGCGCCGAGGATCTCCCGACCCCCGAGGAGATGCTCGCGGAGCTGGATCTCGCACGGTCGGCGGGCCTGCCGATCGTCGCGCCCGCAGCGCCCTCGACCGACCGACCCGGCACCGACGAACCGGGCACCGACGAAGCGGGCACCGACGAAGCGGGTGCCGACCAGCCGGGCAGCACGGGGCTGGCCGACGAGCCGGCCGAGTCGATCGGACCTTCCGGTGGGCCCGTCACCGCCGGGGCCGGTGCACCGTCCGAAACAAGCGACTCCGACTCCGACGCCGCCTCCGCCGAACCCGATGAACCGGTTCGGGTCGAGGCCGACACGGCCGTGCGGCCGCAGCCGACCGGCGAGTCACCGACCAACCACCGTCGTCACTCGCGGCGATCCGGTCATCGGCGTGATCCTCTCGACGGCGGTGAGTTGCCCGATGTGCCGATGGTGCCCGTCGAGGCGTCGGCGGCATTCGAGCGGGTACGGGTCGTGCCGGGCCCCGAGCCCGCTGACGCCGCCGCAGCGGCAGCAGCGCCCGGTTCCGACGCGGCCGACGGGCCGGCCGGGTCGACGGTACCGCCCACCTCCGCCCACGATGAGCCCACCTTGCCCGACGAAGTGGCCGCGGCGGAAGCGCCCCCGGCCGGAGCCGACGCTTCCGGCGGTGACGACGCGGTCTCGGGCATCTTCGCCCGGCTGCGCGCCGAAGCCGAGAAGGATCCGGACGCGACCGGCGTCGAGTCCGGAGACGATCCGAAACCCGACGAGACGGCGAAAGCCCCGGCGAAGGCGGCGACAGCCCAGAAGTCGAATTCACCCGCGTCGCCGGCCGACGGCGGGCAGGCGAAGCTGCCTGCGCCGGCCAGGGCAGCCGGGGCGCCCGAGTCGACTGGTCACCCCAAGGCCTCGGAGCGGTCAGACGCGGCCGCGACGTCCGGGCC
>JBDZUV010000031.1:0-5890 GCA_040255345.1 Actinomycetota bacterium
GGCTGCCACCCGCATCCCCGTCGTCGTCGTCGGGGCCGGCCAGGCCGGCCTCGCGGCGAGCCGCGTCCTCGCCGATCGCGGCATCGAACACGTCACGCTCGAGCGTGGCGACATCGCGAACACCTGGCGGCACGAACGCTGGGACTCGCTGCATCTGCTCACCCCGAACTGGATGACCCGCCTACCCGGTCAGGCCTACGATGGCGACGATCCCGATGGCTACATGAGCGTCGCGGAGTTGGTCGCGTTTCTCGACCGGTACGCGCAACGTCACCCCGGCGACATCCGCACCGGCGTCACCGTCGAACGGATCGATGCCCGAGGGGACGGTCGCTACCTGGTCTCGACCGATGCGGGCGCCTGGGACGCGGCCGCGGTCGTGTTGGCCAGTGGTGCGTACAACCTTCCGAGCGTGCCGGCGATCGCCGAGGGACTCAAGCCCGACATCGCCCAGGTCACCGCGCACGACTACAAGCGTCCTGATCAGCTGGCACCGGGCCGGGTACTCGTCGTCGGCGCTTCGGCGACCGGGTTGCAGCTGGCGTCCGAGATCGTCGAGTCGGGTCGCGAGGTGACGATCTCGGTGGCCGAGCACGTGCGCCTCCCGCGCTCCTACCGCGACCGTGATGCGATGTGGTGGCTCGAATCGCTGGGGCGGCTCGACGAGCGCTGGGACGAGGTCGACGATCTCGTGCGGGCGCGCAGTGTGCCCTCTCCGCAGCTCGTCGGTACCCACGACGGGTCGACGCTCGATCTGAACGTGCTGGTCGACCATGGAGTCGAACTGGTCGGTCAGCTCGCCTCACTCGACGGGACCCGTGCCTCGTTCTCGGGGTCGCTCCGCAACGTGTGCCGCCTGGCCGACCTGAAGGCGAATCGCTTCCTCAAGATGGCCGACGAATGGGCCGACGCCCAGGGCTGGCCGGCCGTCGACGAAGCCTTCCGGGTCGCGCCCACCCGCGTTCCCGACGATCCGCGGACGATGATCGACCTGGCCGCCGATGGCTTCACCACGGTGCTCTGGGCGACCGGGTTCAAGGCCGACTATTCGTGGCTCGACCTCGACGGCGTGTTCGATCGCAAGGGCCGCCTCCGCCACGACGGTGGGGTGGTGACCGCCGCGCCCGGCATCTACCGCATGGGCCTGAACTTCCTCCGGCGCCGGAAGTCGACCTACATCTACGGCGCCGAGACCGACGCCCGCGAGTTGGTCGACCACCTCGACGGGCACTTGAAGACAGCCACTCACTGAGCGGCCCTCGGCGAGTCCGTCGGAGGTCACCGGGTTCTGCCTTCGACTTCGGCCCGGTCTTTGGCTCGGTCGTGGGGGCCACAGAGACGCTGCAAGTTGTCGATGGTGGTGGGTCCGCCGAGTGGGTGAGGCTGTTGGTGGTCGTACTCGAGGAGGGCCCGTGCGTGGCAGCCGGGGTGTTGGCATTCGTCCTGCCCTGCGTCGATGACGCGGCGGAATGATCGGGCTCTCGTCGGCTCCCATGGGAGCCGCTCGTTTCCCGGCGATGGTCGGCGCCGATTCGAGTTCCATCGGTCGAGATCTGGTCGTCCGAGGACCGGCGGACTCTTCGCCATGGCCGTGGTCGGCAGGTCCGGCGCCTCGCCGCCGACCCGGTGAACTCGCGTCCCGATGAACTTTTGCGACCTGGCATCGCAGAACTCTCTATGCTCGTTCGCACACAGCGGAGCAGGCACGGCTGTCCCGACACGCGGCACGGTCGGCCAACCACAAGAGAGGGATGTGAGATGGGATTCTCTGTTCGACGCGACGTGCACGTCGAGGACATCGTCGACGGCTACCTGGTCCTCGTGGACGGCGCCGACCACGTCCACCGGCTCACCGGAAACGAGGCCGAAGCTCTCGTCGCCGCCCGTCGTGGCGTTGGCGACGTGCCGGACCACCTTTGCTCGGCCATGGCCGGGCTCATCGAAGCGGGCATCGTCGAGACCACCACCTGGTCCCGACGGCAGGTTCTCCAACTCGGCGGCGCCGCAGCTGCCGCCGGGATCGCGACGCTCGCCCTACCCGGTATCGCCGCGGCCGCATCACCCGGTGACCCCACCACTCCCTCGACGACCGCGTCGACCACCACGACCACTCCCCCGCCGCCCACACCCACCCCAGGCCTCTACATCGCCCACCAAACCGGTTCGGTGAGCAGGTGGGACGGCTCCACCCTCACCCGCAACGTGGTCACCGGGCTGCCGTCTGCCTATGACCTGCTCTGGCACGATGGACTCCTCTACATCACCGCTCCCTTCGTCGACACGATGAGCGCCTGGGATCCCGGCACGGGCACCACCACTACCATCACCGGGCTGAGCTATCCGTGGGGATTGGCCTCGCGCGGCGGTCTCCTCTACATCGCCGACTCCAGCAGCGACTCGGTGAGTTCGTGGGACGGCACCACGCTGACAACCGCCGTCACCGGCGTCGTCCAACCGTCGGGATTGGCGTGGCACGACGGTCTCCTCTACATCGCCAACTTCGCCAACAACTCGGTCAGCATCTGGGACGGCTCTACGGTCTCGACCGTCATCACCTCTGGCCTCTCCAGTCCGGTGAGCCTGGCGTGGCAGGACGACGTTCTTTTCATTGCCAACGCCGGCACCGGCACCGTGAGCACCTGGGACCCGACCAGCTCCGGCACGACCGCCACCACGGTCATCACCGGACTGAGCAACCCCCAAAGCCTCGTGTCGCATGGTGGCCTCCTGTACATCGCCGAATTCATCGGTGGCACGGTGAGAACCTGGGACGGCGTGACGCTGGACACGGCCATCACCGGTCTGAGTTTTCCGATCTCCTTGGCCTGGCTCTGAGCGTCGCCGGGCACGATCAGCTGCTTCAGACGGCGAGCGCGTCGGCCAGCGCGCCGCCGAAGCGCTTCGGATCCTCGAGCATCGGGTAGTGGCCGAAACCCGCGAGCGGGCGGTAGGTCGCGTCGGGGCGTCGATCGGCCAGCTGCGCGCCCATTGCCGCCACGGCGACCGGGTCCTCGTCGGCCCACAGAATGTGCAGCGGGCTCGGGTGGGTCTCGATCGCGCCGGTGTAGCGCGATTCGGCGCGACGGCGATCATCCAGGTAGCGGATCAGGCGCGGCATCAGCAGGTGACCGTTCTGGTACTCGATGGCGGCGACCAACGCAGCGCGCTCCACGTCATCGGGTCGGTGGTCGGGGTGGAACACCTTGGCGATGCCGTGACCGAGGCCCTCGCCGCCGACGAGTTCACCGAGTTCGTCGGGCAGTGGCTCGTCGGGTGCGGACCAGAGCCGGTGCTGGCCGTCGGTGAGCGAGGCGAGATCCAGGTAGATCGAGCCGTTGACGATGACCCTCCGCGTGACCTCGAGGTCAGAGGATTCGGGTGGCCGACCGGTTCCCGAGGTGGCCACCGGCGCGTCCGCCGGCGCCGACCAGGCCGGGTCGTCGGGCACGTGATGAGCGGGCATCGTCCGGGCCAGGATCTCCCCACCAACGGTGTCACCCATGTCGTGGGTGACCAGCACACACCGGTCGATGCCGAGGGCGGCGAGTACGGCGACGGTCGTGTCGGCGTGCAGGTCGATGCCGTAGCGACGATCGGGCTTGTCCGACAGGCCGAAGCCGATGAAGTCGAACAGCACGACCCGGCGACGGCCGCGACCCAGATCGTCCAGCACGCCGCGCCAGTCCATCGAGCTGGTCGGAAAGCCGTGTAACACCACGACCGGGTCGCCGGCGGCGTCGGGTGTGTCGAGGTCGACGACGAACACCCGCCCTTCGGGTGTGTCGAGGTGCCGACCGAGCGCCAGCCACTCGGCGACATCGGGGTTGGTCACGGCCTCGTGCGCACTCATGCGAGTCATTCTCGCAGAAGACCCGGCCCCAGGTACTCCGCTGGGTCGGACCGGGCGGGCCCGGGCGACGGAGTGGGCCGGCGCGGCGCGGCGGGTCGCCTCAGGGTCCGGGCTCCCCCCGGACCCTTTCGGCGGCATCGGCCAATGCGTCGAGGTGGGCGCCGTCGAGGCGGTCGATGAACACGCGGCGGACCTCGGCGACGTGGAGCGGTGCCGCCTTGGCGATGGCACAGCGACCGGCTTCGGTGATGGCGATGTTCACGCCACGCCGGTCCTCTGGACACGATCGACGCTCGATCAGGCCCCTCGCCTCCATGCGCCGGAGCTGGTGCGACAGCCGGCTCGCCTCCCACTGCAGGATGTCCGCGATGGCGAACGACCGCAGTTCACCCTCGTTGGCCTCCGAGAGCGTCACCAGGACGCCGTAGTCGGCGAGCGACAGGTCGGTGTCCCGCTGGAGCTGGGTGGCGAGCGAACGGTTCACGAGCGCGTGCATGTCGAGGAAGCCCCGCCACGCACGCTGCTCGCGCTCGTCGAGCCATTGGGATTCGCCCGCCGCCATCACCGCACCGTACCTCCTCAGGCGTCCTTGGTCGCGGCAACGTCGAAGGTCAGCGTGACCTTTTCGCTGACCAACACCCCACCCGCTTCGAGGGCGGTGTTCCAGTTGAGGCCCCAGTCCTTCCGGTTGACCTGGAGCGACCCTTCCAGCCCGATACGCGTGCTGCCCCACGGGTCGGTGACCGGCCCGGTCAGCTCCAGGTCGAAGGTGACCGGCTTGGTCGTGCCCTTCACCGTGAGATCCCCGGTGACCCGGAACTCGGTCGCGTCCACGGCCTCGATCGACGTCGATTCGAACGTGATCTTGGGATGGTTCGGCGCATCGAAGAAGTCGTTGGTGCGCAGGTGGTCATCACGCTGTTCGACGCCGGTGTCGACGCTGGCCACGTCGATGGACACGTCGATCTTCGATCTCGAGGGGTCTTCGGCGTCGAGGTGGCCGGTCGCGGTGAACTCGTCGAAGGTGCCGCGCACCTTGGTCACCATCGCGTGACGGGCGACGAAACCGAAGCGGCTGTGTGCCGGGTCGATCGTGTAGTCGCCGTGGAGGGTGGGGTCGAGAGCCATGAGGGGCTTCCTTTCATCGGGCAATCTTGTTGATACGTCAAGCATATCAGGGTTTGCATGATGTATCAACTACTGCCCCGGTCGCCGGCCGCCAAACGAGAAGACTCCGATCTGGAACAATGCACGGATGCGACTGAACCGGACCCTCGCCCGTGGCGCCGCCGCGCTCGCCCTGCTCACCGCCGGCGCCGTACCGCAGGCCGTTGCGGGCGCGGCCGACCCGCACGACGCGGCAGACGCCATGTTCGACTCGCTGAACGGCCCCATGGCGCCCTTCGTGGTGACACCGGACCAGTTCGGCATCGACCCGACCAAGGTGCTCGCGGACGTCCCGGCGATGATGGCCACCGTCGACGGTGACCGGGCGCGGGCCACCGTGGAGGGACTCGTGACGTTCCCCCGCAACAGCCACGATCCCCAGAGCGATCTCGACGACGTCGCCGACCATGTGGCCGGCCTGTTCGACGACGCCGGGCTCACCCCGCAGTTCCAGGACGTCACCCACGACGGCAAGTCGATGCCCAACATCTACGCGCAGGTGCCGGGCACCGGTTGCAGCGACAAGACCCTCATCGTGAGCGCCCACTACGACGCCACCCCGTCGGGCAACCAGGGTGCCGACGACGACGCCTCGGGCATCGGGGCGCTCATGGAGATCGCCCGGGCCGTGCGCGCCAACCCCCTGCCCGTCACCGTGCGGATCGTGGCGTTCTCGTTCGAGGAGGACGGCCTGGTGGGCAGCATGGCCATGTCGGCCCGTGACGCCGCGAGCGGCGCGGACATCGTCGGCGCGGTGTCGATGGACATGGTCGGCTACACGACCCCCGCCATCGACCCGCTGACCGGTCTGCCGGGCACGTACCTGGCGATGGTCGCCGACCCGACCTCCGCGGCGCTCGCCCACGCGTTCGG
>JBDZUV010000031.1:5990-28365 GCA_040255345.1 Actinomycetota bacterium
GGCGTCGCCGATCTGTGCCGGGCACCGTCCGCACCGACGACCTCCACCGCGCCGACACCGGAGTCGACGTCGACCACGACACCCACCGAGGATGGTCACACCGCCAGACCGGCAACGCCGGTCGGCATCGAACCCGACTACGCGGGGTGATGGGTCTCGCCGTCGGGGACGAGGGCGCCGATCCCCTCACGTCGGGGAACTCCTCGGCATCGGCCCTGGCGAAGTCGACGGGCCACCGAGTGGGTGTCCGGTCGCGATGGCGTCCGCACACCCACCGGTGGGTCGAGCCCGAAGATCCGTCGCCGACGGCCGAGCGGGCCCCGGTCAGTCGCCGCCCGAGGCGTCTTCGACGCGCACCTTGCCGGCGGCGATCCAGGGCATCATGGCGCGCAGCTCGGCACCGATCTGTTCGACCTGGTGGTCCTTCCCGGCCTGGCGGAGCGCTTCGAAGTTCTTGCCGCCGCTGCGGACCTCGCCCATGAACTCCTCGGCGAACGAACCGTCCTGGATCTCGCCCAGCACCTTCTTCATCTCGGCCCGCACCTCGTCGTTGATGATGCGCGGTCCTCTGGTCAGGTCCCCGTACTCGGCGGTCGTCGAGATCGAATAGCGCATGCCGCTGATCCCCTGTTCGTACATGAGGTCCACGATCAGCTTCAGCTCGTGCAGGCATTCGAAGTAGGCCGACTCGGGCTGGTAGCCCGCACCGACGAGGGTCTCGAACCCGGCCTGCACCAGCGCGGACAGGCCACCACAGAGCACGACCTGCTCACCGAACAGATCGGTCTCGGTCTCTTCTTCGAAGGTGGTCTCGAGCACGCCGGCCCGCGTGCCGCCGATGGCGTCGGCATACGCGAGTGCCAGGGCGTGGGCGTTGCCCGAAGCGTCCTGGGCGACCGCGATCAGATCGGGCACGCCACCTCCCTCGGTGTAGGTGCGCCGCACCAGGTGGCCCGGCCCCTTCGGGGCGACCATGGCGACGTCGACGTCGTCGGGGGCGACCACGTAACCGAAACGCACGTTGAATCCGTGGGCGAAGAAAATCGCGTCGCCGGCCTTCAGGTTCGGGCGGATGTCGGCCTCGAACACGTCCTGCTGTTCGGTGTCGGGCAGCAGGATCATGATCAGGTCGGCTTCCGCGGTGGCTTCGGCGACGCTGAGCACGCGCAGACCGGCCTCGGTCGCCTTGGCCCGCGACGACGAGCCTTCTCGCAGCCCGACCCGCACGTCGACGCCGGAGTCCGCCAGGTTCAGCGCGTGCGCATGCCCCTGTGATCCGTAACCGAGGATCGCGACCTTGCGGTCCGCGAGCACGGAGCGGTCGGCATCTTTTTCGTAATAGATGGTTGCCATGTCTGCTAGGAAGCCTTTGCTTTGTCGATGGGTCGGATACGAGAGGTCCCACGCTCGAGTTTGGCGAGCGCGATGCGGCCGGTGCGTTGCATCTCGATGATGCCGAAGGGCCGCACGAGCTCCTCGAAATCGTCGATCTTGTCGGGTTCACCCTCGAGTGACACGACCATCGAGGTGTGACCGACCGCCAGGATACGCGCTTCGAAGATCTGGGCCAGTTCCAGCACCTCGTTGCGCCGGTCCCGGTCGACCGAGACGGTCACGATGCACAGCTCCCGCTGGATCGAATCCCGGGAGTCGAGTTCGGTGATCTTCACCACGTTGATCAGCTTGTTGAGCTGCTTCACCATCTGTTCGATCGGGGTCAACTCGACGTCGACCACCACGGTGATCCGGCTCAGCCTCTCGTCGTCGGTGGGGGCCACCGCGAGCGATTCGATGTTGTAACCCCGCCGTGCGAACAACCCGGCGACCCGGGCGAGCACGCCGGACCGGTTCTCGACCAGCACCGACAGGGTGTGCAACCGTCGTGCCGACATCAGGCCTCCTCTGCTCGCTGGAACGGGGGCACGACGATGTCGTCGTTGGGTCGACCCCCCGGGACCATCGGGAACACCTTCTCGCGGTCGTCGGTCCGGAACTCGACCACGACGGGACGGTCGTCGATGTCGTTCGCCTTGTCGATCGCGGGTGCGACCTCCTCGGGCGACTCCACACGGATCCCCACACAGCCCATCGCCTCGGCCCATTTCACGTAGTCGGGCACGTCGAGTGACAGGTACACCTCTGAATAGCGCTCGTCGTAGAACATCTCCTGCCACTGGCGGACCATGCCCAGATACCCGTTGTTCAAGATCGCGATCTTCACCGGGATCTGTTCGGTCGACGCCGTGACCAGTTCCTGCGCGGTCATCTGGAAACAGCCGTCACCATCGACGGCCCACACCGTCCGGTCGGGTCGACCGACCTTCGCCCCGATCGCGGCCGGGACCGCGAAGCCCATCGTGCCCGCACCACCCGAGTTCACCCAGGTGTAGGGCTCCTCATAGCGCCAGTACTGGCTGCACCACATCTGGTGCTGGCCGACGCCCGCCGCCAGGATCGTGCCTTCGGGAGCCGATGCGTGCAGTTGCTCGACGACGGCCTGGGGCTTGAGGGCATCGCCCTCGACGTGGGGTTCGTACGCGATCGGGTAACGCTCCTGCCACCCGCTGATCGTCGAGCGCCACGCCGAACGGTCGGCGGGCTCGGAGCCCTGGGCGCGCAGTTCGCGCAGCACGTGGGCGAGTTCGCCGATCACCTGGCGGCAGTCGCCGACGATCGGCACGTCGGGTTGACGGACCTTGCCGAGTTCCGCCGGGTCGATGTCGACGTGGATGACCTTCGCTTCTGGCGCGAACCCCGACACCTTGCCGGTCACCCGATCGTCGAACCGGGTGCCCAGTGCGATCAACAGGTCGGCCTTCTGCATCGACATGACCGACGTGTAGGTGCCGTGCATACCGGGCATGCCCAGGGCGAGTGGGTGCGAATCGGGGAACGCTCCCCGCGCCATCAGCGTGGTGACCACATGGATGTCGCACAGCTCGGCGAGGTCTCGCAGTTCCGCTGCGGCGCGTGCCTTGAGGATGCCGCCGCCGGCGTAGATGACCGGCCGCTTCGAGGCGAGGATCATCTCGGCCGCCTCGCGGATCTTGAGCGGGTGCCCCTTCAGGTTGGGCTTGTAGCCGGGCAGTTCCGCCGCGACGTCGGCATCTGAGGGCCAGTCCCATTCCATCGCGGACGCCGGATTGTTCGCGTCGACCAGGTCCTTGGGCAGGTCGATCAGCACCGGACCGGGCCGTCCCGTGGTGGCGATGTGGAACGCCTCGCGCACGACCATCGGGATGTCCTGGGCCGATTGCACGAGGAAGTTGTGCTTCGTGATCGCCTGGGTGATGCCGGTGATGTCGGCCTCCTGGAACGCGTCGGTCCCGATCGAAGGCCGTGCCACCTGGCCGGTGATGCACACCATCGGCACCGAGTCCATGTAGGCATCGAGCAGCGGCGTCACGATGTTCGTCGCGCCCGGGCCGCTCGTGACCATCGCGACGCCGGGTCGACCGGTCACGTGGGCGTACCCCTCGGCCATGTGGCCCGCGCCCTGCTCGTGACGCACCAGGATGTGCCGGATCGGCGAATCGAGCAGCGGGTCGTACACCGGCAGGATCGCGCCGCCGGGAAGGCCGAACACGACGTCGACCCCCTCGGCCTCGAGGCTCTTGATCAGGGCTTGACCACCGTTCAGTTTCATCGTGGTTCCTTGTGGGGTGTTGCGGTTCGGGTCGGGAGGTTCAGTGGCGGGCCGGGCCTCGTTCGACCCGGAGTCGACGCTAGGCCAAGTGCGGGCCGAAAACGAGAACGACCTCCCGTCTGGGAGGTCGTGGACGCACGCGGGGAGAAAGAGGCGTGCGTCAGGTGCGTACTACGAGGCCGGAGAACGGGGACATCGCCGACCAGTGTGCCACGCCCGGATCCCGACGGCAACCCGATTCTCCGAGCCCGGTCACCACCACCGATGGGGTGACCGGACCCGGATCTTCGAGGTGATCGCTACGACCCGCTCTGGTTGTCGGGCACGAGCGCGTAGGTGCCGAAGCACATCTCGTCTTCGGTTCCGTCCGCGAACATGATGTACTTCGGCGCACGGTTCGGGTCGAGGGAACGGTCGAAGCTGCACTGCATCAGGATCTTCTGCCCCGCCTCGACGTGGATCGGCTTGGCCAGGTCGTAGTTCATCTGCCAGTCGAAGTTCCACACGGGCAGGTCGAGTAGCACCTTGGCTTCGGGCGTGCCCGGATCGAGGGTGAGTCTGAACGACTTGCCGATCACGTGCATGTGGCCGAGCACCGACAGGATCGTCCCCGATTCGGGCACCGTCGCCATGCAGTCGGTGTGCGCGACCTGACCGTCGAAGTCCTTGGTCAACTCTTCGGGGGTCTTCCCGCACAGGCCCAACAGGGCGTTCTCGATGAACGATCCACTCGCCCCGTACAGCTTCTTGTTCTCCTCGATCGCCGCATCGCGGTCACACAGCTTGGCTTCGACACCGGGCGCGCAGGGGATCTCGACCGGCGCGAGCGGGTTCACGACACGGATCTTCTTGCGGTTCGCGGTCACGGGATCCAACTGCAGGGTCAGGCCCGAACGGTCGGGGGTGGCCTTGCCTTCGTGGTGATAGTGGATCTGGAGCACGAGCGCGTCGTCCTGATCCATGTAGAAGCCGAGGTTATCGCCGAACGACGAGGGAGTCTGCCCGGGCACCCAGCCCGCGACCAGGTTCGACTGGCCGGAGAAGCCGACGTCGCGCCGTTTGGAGAATCCGGAGGTGGCGGGCTTGCCGGGCACGTTGGCGGTGCCGAAACAGCTCCAACCCGGCTTCCCGTCCTTCCCGGACATCTTCAACGCGTTCTTCTTCTGATCCCCTGAGATCAGGAACACCTGGGCGTGGTGCAGTTCGGGGATCTGATCGGCCACGAAACCGTAACCGGTCAGGAACATGGGCTTGGTCAGCTTGGGATCGAGCACGAAGCAGCGGTACTCGTTCTCCATGTCCGAATGACCCAGATACGTGGGGATCAGGAGCTTCTTGTCGACCCGGGGGATGTTCTGGGCGACCTTCGCGGACGGCTTGATCCGAGTGGTGCCCGGCACGTCGAGCTTGCCGCCGGCCTTCGCCCAGTCGGCGATCGCCGTCACCTGCGCCTTGGTCAGTGTGTTCTTGTGCGCCAGCGGCACGCCCTTGTCGGATGCGGGCCACGGGGGCATGTAACCGGTTTCGGTGACGGTCTGGATGCCTTCGGAGATCTCGGCGACATCCTGCGCGTCGGACAGCTCCCAGTGCACCGCGCCGACCTCGCCCGGCTTGTGGCATTCCGAGCAGTGGTCCTCGAGGATCGGCATGACGACCTTGGAGAACGACGGTCCCTTCGCGGACGAGGTCTTGGCGTTCGGGCCGGTGATCGTCTCGGGGATGCGTTCGGTCGCCGGGTCGACCGCGTGCAACTTCATCGTCATGGTGGCGTCGTCGGAGGCAGACACCAGCCCCTGGATCGACACGTGGTCGATGTCGAAGTCACTCAGCTTGATCGGCGCGGTCGCCGTGAGGTCGATGCCGTGGTCGCGGAGGGTTCCCTCGGCATCCCAGGTGACCGGATGGGTCACCCCGTGCACCTTGGCCTTGCCCTCGATCTCGAAGGTGACCGTGTCGCCCACCGCGAGAGACGCCGGCAAGCCTTCGAACGAGGTCACGGTGAACTCGGCGAGCGGGAAGGCGTGCGACTGGAGGAAGTCGGAGCGGATGCGCGCATCACGTAGGCGGTTGTCCGAGTGGAACTGTTCGATGTTCGCCACGATGACCCCGGCCCGGCTGGCGGACGGATCCTTCGCGTTCACCGCGATGTCGCCCGCGATGCCGTTCGTGGTGCCCGTGGCCTTGGAAAGGCTCCTGCCGGCGAACTTCTCGGACACCTCGTAGGACAACGACGACTTCGAGGGATCGATGCGGAAGACCGACTCGTCGGGGCGCGCCACCAGGGTCGGCGCGTCGGGCACCGAGTAGGCGACGGTCTTGTAGGGCGACGAGTTCACGTCGTACACGGTCTTGGCGATGAATCCGCCGACGCCGAGAAGGAGCAGCACCACCGGTGTCCCGACCCAGAGGAGGATGCGACGCCGCTTCGGCCTCGGTGCCTCCTCGGCATCGTCGACGACTCGAGCGCCGAGCGCGTCGTCGGTTCGGTTCTCGTCCCCGTTCATCTGACCCCCAGATGCGATGTAGCTGGAAGCACCAGCATGTCACATCGGAGCGGCCGCATCGCAGCCGAACCGTGGCAGATGTCACCGCAGCCCGGGAGCGGGACCACCGCGACCTCAGGGACGGGTGATCGCTCCCTGCTCGGCGCCCTGGGCGAGCGCGGCGTACTTGGCGAGCACACCGGAGGTGTAGCGGGGCTCGGGCAGCTTCCAGTCGGCACGCCGCTCGGCGAGTGTCACCTCGTCGACGTCGAGGTCGATCGTGTGGGCGTTCACGTCGATCCTGATCACGTCACCGTCTTCGACGAACGCGATCGGGCCACCATCGACGGCCTCCGGAGCGACGTGGCCGATGCAGAAGCCATGGGTGCCACCCGAGAACCGTCCGTCGGTGATCAGGGCACAATCCCCTCCCCGACCGGCACCCTTGAGCGCGCCGGTCACCGCCAGCATCTCGCGCATGCCCGGGCCACCCTTGGGCCCCTCGTAGCGGATCACGAGCACGTCGCCGGCGTTGATGCTGCCGGCGAGGATCGCGTCCATGCAGGCCTGCTCGCCTTCGAACACCCGCGCCGGGCCCTCGAAGAAGTCGAAGTCGATGCCGGCGACCTTGACCACCGAGCCCTTCGGGGCGAGCGATCCGGTGAGGATGGCGAGGCCACCCTCGGCGTGGATCGGCGCGGTCATCGGGTGGATGACCTCACCGTCGGGAGCGGGTGGGTCGAGCGCTTCGAGGTTCTCGGCGACGGTCTTTCCGGTGACCGTGATGCAGTCGCCGTTGTAGACGCCCGCTTCGAGCAGTTCGCGCATGACCACGGGGATGCCACCGATCCGGTCGATGTCGACCATGTGGTACTTGCCGTGGGGTTTGGTGTCGGCGATGTGGGGGACCTTGGCGGCGATGCGGTTGAAGTCCTCGAGATGCAACTCGACCCGGGCCTCGGCGGCGATCGCCAACAGGTGCAGCACCGCGTTGGTCGAGCCGCCCAGGGCCATCGTGATCGCGATCGCGTTCTCGAAGGCGCCCTTGGTCATGATGTCGCGGGGGCGGATCCCGGATCGCACCAGGTTCATCACGGCCCGACCCGACGCGAACGCGTCGTCGTCGCGGCGACGGTCCACCGCGGGAGGGCTGGCCGAACCGGGCAGCGACATGCCCAGGGCCTCGCCGATCGATGCCATCGTGTTGGCGGTGAACATGCCCGCACAGGCGCCTTCGGTCGGGCAGGCCTTGTGTTCGATCGCGTCGAAGTCCTCGTCGGAGATCGTGCCCGCGGCCTTGGCACCCACCGCTTCGAACACGCTGGTGATGTCGAGCGCCTGACCCTTGTGATGGCCGGGCAGGATGCTGCCCGCGTACATGAACACCGACGGCACGTTCAGCCGCGCGGCCGACATCAACATGCCGGGCAGCGACTTGTCACAACCGGCGAAGTTCACCATCGCGTCGAGGCGTTCGGCGTGCATGACGGTCTCGACCGAATCGGCGATCACCTCGCGGGACACCAGTGACGCCCGCATGCCCTCGTGGCCCATCGAGATGCCGTCGGACACCGCGATCGTGACGAACTCGATCGGGAACCCTCCGGCGTCACGCACCCCTTCCTTGGCCCGTTCGGCGAGCCGCTTCATGGGCAGGTTGCACGGCGTGACCTCGTTCCACGACGACGCGACCCCCACCTGGGCCTTGGACCAGTCGTCGTCCCCCATGCCGATCGCGCGCAACATGGCCCGGGCGGGTGCCCGCTCGTAACCGTCGGTGACCTCACCGGAGCGTGACTTGATCGTGACCTGGGTTCCATCGTCGGACATGGATGACGACCTTACGCCTCCCGGTCGACGGTGGAACATCCGATTCGGTGCGGGTCGGCGCCACCCGTTTCGTCGCCCGTCGCGGGCCTTCGGGCCGACGTCGAACGCCGGTGGGTGGCCCGGATGTCATGATCGACGCCATGATCGATGCCGGTTTCGCCACCGAACGTTTCGCCCACCTGGACCGGGTGCTGCACGGTTATGTCGACAGGGGGGCGATTCCCGGGGTCCAGACGCTGATCTGGCGTCGCGGTCGGCTCGTGCACCGGGACCGGTTCGGCTACGTCGATGTCGATGCAGCCATCCCCGTCGCCGACGACACGATCTACCGGCTGTATTCGATGACCAAACCCATCACGTCGGTCGCCTTGATGATGCTGTACGAGCGCGGCCATTTCCTCATGGAGAACCCGGTGGCGCGCTGGATTCCCGAGTTCGCCGACACCGAGGTGTTCACCGGGGGCACCGCCGACGCACCCGAGACCCGTCCATTGACATCGCCGCTGACGATCCACCACCTGCTCACCCACACCTCAGGGTTGACCTACGGGTTCCAGTATCAGCATCCCGTCGACGAGCGCTACCGTCGGGCCGCACTGGGCGACTTCTTCACGGCGCCCGACTACGACCTCGACGGCGCCATGGAGCGCCTCGCGGCGCAGCCGCTGCAGTTCGAACCGGGCAGCGCGTGGAACTATTCGATGTCGACCGACGTGTGTGGTGCGTTGGTCGAACGGATGAGCGGCATGAAGCTCGACGAATTCTTCGCGCAGGAGATCTTCGAACCGCTCGGCATGGTCGACACCGGCTTCGTCGCGCCCGAATCCGACGTCGGCCGCTGTTCGCCGTTGTACGTGTTCGCGCCCGACGAGGGCATGAAGCGCCTCGCGTCGGCACGATCGATGACCCGCAGTGCCTCGATGCTCTCGGGTGGTGGCGGCCTGGTGGGCACGGCCGACGACTATCTGCGGTTCTGTCGGATGCTGCTGGGTGGTGGCGAGCTGGACGGCGTCCGCCTGCTGTCGCCCCGGACGGTCGATCACATGATGAGGAACCACCTTCCGGGTGGCGCCACGATGAACGACATGGGTCAGGCCACGTTCTCGGAAGTCGCCATGGCCGGTACCGGTTTCGGCCTGGGGTTCTCGGTGCTGCTCGATCCGGTGGCCAACGGGGCGCTCGGTTCGCCGGGTCTCGCCGGATGGGGCGGCGCGGCGTCCACGGCGTTCTGGGTCGACCGCCACGAAGATCTGGCGGTGGTGTTCATGACCCAGTTGCTGCCGTCCAGCACCTACCCGTTGCGACGCCACCTGCAGGCCGGCGTGTACCAGGCGCTCATCGACTGATCCGTGGGGGCGGGAGCATCGGGCGAGTCGCTGGGGCGAGGAGCGTGGACCGGTCGGTCAACCGAGTCGCTCGGACAGCTCCAGCCAGCGTTCTTCGAGCTCGGCCTTCTCGGCCTCGACCGCCCGGAGGTGCTCGTCGAGCCGTCGCATGCCCACGTGGTCGGTGTGATCGTGTTCGGCCATGCGTCGGTGCAGCGCGTGCACCTGCGCGGTGCGCTTGTCGATTCGTCGTTCGATCGAGGTGACCTCTTTCTGGATGCTGCGGCGATCGGCGCCCGACAGGCCCGATCGGGACCGTTCAGCGCCAGTCCCGTCCGGCGGCATGAACGGGGCGAGAAGGGACCGGCCCGGGTCGGCGGTGCGCCGTAGGGCCAGGTACTCGTCCACGCCGCCCGGCAGGTGACGGAGGCGCCCATCGAGGATCGCGTACTGCTGGTCGGTGACCCGTTCGAGCAGGTAGCGATCGTGTGACACGACGATGAGCGTGCCCGGCCACGAGTCGAGCAGGTCCTCGGTGGCGGCGAGCATGTCCGCGTCGACGTCGTTGGTCGGCTCGTCGAGCAGCATCACGTTCGGTTGGTCGAGCAGCAACAGCAACAGCTGCAAGCGGCGCTTCTGGCCTCCGGAGAGTTCCCGCACGAACGATGCGAGGTGGCGTTTCGAGAAGCCGAGACGTTCCAACAACTGAGCGGGGGTCAGCTCCCTGCCGTCGATCTGGAACGTCGCCTTCGTCCGCGCGAGCACCTCGCGGACGCGGTCGTCGCCGAGCTCGGCGAGTTGGCCGAGCTGCTGGTCCAACAGACCGATCTTCACGGTCTTGCCGTGCCCGACCCGGCCGGCGGTCGGTGTGATCGTGCCGGCGATCAGACCGAGCAGCGTCGACTTGCCGCTGCCGTTGACACCCATGATGCCGGTGCGTTCGCCCGGGGCGAGCCGCCAGGTCACGCCGCGGAGCACGTCGTGATCGCCGTAGCGGACCCCGACGTCTTCGAGGTCGACCACGTCCTTGCCCAGGCGTGCCACCGCGAGGCGCTGCAATGCGACGGGGTTGCGGACGGGCGGGATGTCTGCGATGAGTTCGTTGGCGGCTTCGATCCGGAACTTCGGTTTCCGCGTGCGTGCCGGCGCGCCCCGGCGCAACCACGCCAGTTCCTTGCGCAGCAGGTTCTGTCGTCTGGCTTCGGTCGCGGCCGCGATCCGGTCCCGTTCGACCCGTTGGAGCACGTACGCGGCGTAGCCACCTTCGAACGCGTCGACGGTGGCGTCGTGGACCTCCCACGTGGTGGTGCACACCTCGTCGATGAACCACCGATCGTGGGTGACCACCAACAGTGCGCCGGTGGCACGCGGCCAGCGCGTGCTCAGGTGGGCCGCCAACCAGGTGATGCCCTCGATGTCGAGATGGTTCGTGGGCTCATCGAGGGCGAGCACGTCCCAGTCGTCGACGAGCACCGCGGCGAGCGCGACACGGCGGCGTTGGCCGCCGCTCAACTCGGCGATGGGTGCTTGCCAGGGCACCTCCGCGACGAGCCCGCCGATGACGTCACGCACCTTCGCGTCGCCCGCCCACTCGTGTTCGGGTCGGTCGCCGACGATCGTGTGGGCGACCGTGGCCGACGGGTCGAGGTCGTCGACTTGTCCGAGCATGCCCACGCGCACGTCACGTCGCCGGACCACCCGCCCGTCGTCCGGCTCGGTCGTCCCCGCGAGCAGCCTCAGCAGGGTCGACTTGCCTTCGCCGTTCACGCCGACGATGCCGACCCGGTCGCCGGCGGCGACCCCGAGGGTCACCGCATCGAACACGGGCCGCGTCGGGTACTCGAGGTCGACCGTTTCGGCGACGATCAGCGGTGCGGCCACGCACCGATGCTACGGGCCCGACCGGCGCGTCCGATCGGGACGGCCATGGCCGACGGGTCGACCTGGCCGGCGCGCCCCGGGCGTGCACGTCCGGCCTGAGGGCAGGCCCACGCGGGCCCGGCGGTCAGCCCGTCGGATGCGACCACGATCCCGGGCCGGGGTTCGCCGATCGTGATCGCCGAGACGGCCAGTTCATCGGGCAGTGCGTCGATGTCGAGATCCACGGGCACGGCCTCGGTGACCCGCTCGGCCGGATCGATCGGCGCCAACCCGACGAGCGATAGCATCGGCGTCCATGACGAGCGCCGCCACCGTCGACGCGCATCGTCACGACCGGTCCGACAGCGACGACCAGGGGCCGGTGATCGTCGGCCACGGCATCACCAAGCACTGGAAGTCCACACCGGTGCTCACCGATGCGGATCTCACCGTCGGCCCGGGGATCACGGGTCTGCTGGGGCCGAACGGCTCGGGCAAGACCACCCTGATCGGCATGATCCTGGGGCTGCACCGACCCGATGCGGGGTCGCTCCGGGTGCTCGGGCTCGACCCGACGGTTGCCGGGCACGAGGTGCGCGCCCGGGTCGGCTACAGCCCCGAACACCACCGCCTGCCCCCCGACACCCGGGTGTCGGATTTCGTGGCACACATCGCCCAGGTGCACGGGCTTCCCCGGCGCGCGGCGATCAACCGGGCATCGGACGCGCTGTGGCACGTCGGTCTGGGTGAGGAACGCTTCCGCCCGCTCGGGACCATGTCGACGGGGCAACGGCAACGGGCCAAGCTCGCCCAGGCGATCGTGCACGACCCGGCGCTCGTGCTGCTGGACGAACCCACCGACGGCCTCGACCCGCTCCAGCGCGACGACATGTTGGACCTGATCCGACGGATGGGCCGCGACTTCGGCATGCACGTGCTGCTGTCGTCGCACCTGTTGGAAGAGGTCGAGCGGGTCTGTGACGGGGTCGTGATCCTGCGTGACGGCAAGGTCGCCGTGTCCGGGCCGATCGACACGGTCCGTGGCACGGGCACCGGCGTGATCGTCGAACTGGTCGGCGGCTGGGTCCAGGTGGCCGCCGTCCTGCGTGCCGGGGGATTCACGGTCTCCCGCGACGGCCAGAAGCTGGTGGTGGCGGCCCGGACGGCCGGCAGTGACCCCGACGAGATCTTCGATGCGGTGCGCGACGCGGTCGCGTCGTCACGCTCGGGGATCCGCCTGCTCAAGGCGCGCCAGACCACCCTCGAGGACGTCTTCCTGTCCGAACCGGTTTCGGTGAGCACGTGACGAACCTTCCACCCCCGCCCCGGCCCGTCACGCCGGTGACGGGGTACGGAGCCGCGCAGATCCTCGAACGCGGCTACCGCCGCTACGACGGCGAGCGCCTGGGACGGGGCGGGTCGATCAGGTCGGTGTGGTGGTACTCGATCCAACGGATGCTGGGGATGCGACGCTCGGTGTGGTCGAAGCTGCTGCCCGCCGCCGTGATCTTCTTCTCGTACGTCCCGGCGATCGTCTTCGTGGGAATCGTGGCGCTGGCCAAGGACAGCCCCGAGCTGACCAGCAGCCTGCCGGGTTACGAGGACTACTACGGCTACGTCATGTTGGCCGTGGTGCTCTTCGCCACGTTCAGTGCACCGGACGTGCTGTGCCCCGACCGGCGCACCGGCATGCTCGGCCTGTATCTCGCCTCGCCGCTCACCCGCGACACCTACCTGATCGCCAAGGGCGCGTCGATCATGGCTGCGCTGCTGCTGGTCACCGCCGGGCCACAACTGTTGTTCCTGCTCGCGAACACCCTGCAGGGTCACACGGTCGGCAACGCCGGCGACACGATGTTGATGGTGGCACGGATCATCGCCGCCGGCGTGGTGGTGGCAGCGCTGTTCACGTCGATCACGATGGCGATCTCGTCGTTCACCGACCGCCGCGGCTTTGCCAGCGCGGCGATCCTGCTGATCATCTTCGCATCGGGAACGATCGGCGGTGCGTTCCAAGACGCACACCCGAACCTCGGACTCCTCGGGCTGGCCGTGCAGCTTCCCGACGCGCTGACGACACGGACCTTCGGGGTGACGAGTTCCGGGCCCTCCGCGGACATCACGACGGGGTTGGTCTGGCTCGTGGGTCTCGGGATCATCGCCGGGTGCACGCTGATCACGCGCATGCAGTACGCGCGCATGCAGGTGACGCGGTGACCGTGCAGGCACCGCCTCCCCCGCCGCCGCCGCCGCCGGCTCCGACCGCTCCGGTGGCGCCAACGCTGCCGGCGGCCGATGCCATCGTGCACGTCGACCGGGTTTCGAAGTGGTTCTCGGGCGTCGTGGCGGTGTCGGAGGTGAGTTTCGCGGTCGGACCCGGCGTGACCGCCGTGCTCGGCCCGAACGGCGCCGGCAAGTCGACACTGTTGCGGTTGTTGTGTGGGTTGACCGCACCTTCCCAGGGGATGGTGCGCGTCCTGGGAGCCGACCCCCGCGTCGACGCCGGGGCGCGTGGCCGGATCGGACTGGTCCCCCAGCAGGAGACCATGTTCGACGGCCACACCCCGGTCGCGTTCGTGCGCCTCGCTGCGGTCCTGCACGGTGTCGACGACCCCGACGCAACGGCCCGACGGTGCCTCGGGGTCGTCGAACTCGACCCGGACGATCCGAGGAGGATCGCCACCTATTCCAAGGGCATGCGCCAACGGGTGAAGGTGGCCGCCTCGCTGGTGCACGATCCGGCGATCCTCGTGCTCGACGAACCGCTCACCGGCCTCGATCCCCGCCAGCGCCGCCACATGATCGACCTGTTCCACCGTCTGGGAGACGAGGGTCGCTGCGTGCTGGTGTCGTCCCACGTGCTCGACGAGGTCGAACGGTTCGGGTCCCGGGTGTTGGTGCTGGCGAAGGGTCGGCTCGCCGCGACCGGCGACTTCCGGGCGATCCGTGACCTGATGGACGACCGTCCGCATCGGATCCAGATCGTCACCGACGCTCCGGCCGTGCTCGCCGGTGCGCTGTTGGGGGCCGGATCGATCAGCGGGGTCCGCCTGGTCGCCGACGACACGGTGCACATCGAGACGACCGATGTGGCCCGATTGCGGTCGCTCGTGGCCACGGCCGCCGTCGACTGTGGCGTGCATCTGCGGGAGTTCGTGCCACTCGATGACGACCTCGACAGTGTGTTCCGCTACCTGGTGGGCGGCCGATGAGCGCTCAGACCACGCCGTACGCGGACGTGCCAGCGCCGTCCAGACCGAGCGTGCTGGCGCCGCTGCGTGCGCTCACGATCTTGCTGCTGCGCAACCAGGCGACCCGGGGGCGTCTGGTCGCCCTCGCCGCGCTCGGCGCAGTGGGCGTGCTGGTGGGGGCGGTGGTCACCGACAACTCGACGCTGGATGCGACGGTCGCCGGCACCCGGTTCGTGAACCTGTACGGGTTGTCGCTGCTCACCCCGGTCGTGGCGCTGGTCTTCGGGGCGGGCGCGCTCGGTGACCTGGTCGACGACCGGTCACTGGTGTATCTGTGGCTGCCACCGGTGCCGCGTTGGGTGATCGCCCTGGCGGCGTGGGCTGCCACCCTCATCGTGTGTACGCCCTTCACGCTGGGCGCCTCGGTGCTGATGGCGGCGGCGACCGGGGGCGGCGCCGATCTGGTGATCGGTACCCTGTGGGCCGGCCTGCTGGGCCTGGTCGCCTATTCGGGTTTGTTCACCGCCCTGGGGCTGCGCTTCAGGCGGGCATTGGTGTGGGGTTTCGCGTACCTGTTGATCTGGGAGAACTTCGTGGCCCAGGCAGGGGACGGCGCGGCCCGTCTGTCGATCCTGTCGTATCTGCGCTCGGTGCTGTCGGCCTACACCGGGGCCGGTCTGGAGCTCGCCGACCGCGATCTGATCGCGTCGTTCATCGTGCCGATCGTCGTCGGCCTGCTCGGCGTGGCCTACACGGCCCGACGACTGCACACCACCGACGTCGACTGAGCGCGGCCCGGCACCGGCTCGGCCGCGGCCGGGGACGTCACCGGCCGACCGGGAGGCGGATCGTGAATCGGGCGCCGCCGTCGGGGGCGTTCTCGACGCTGACCGTGCCACCGTGTTCGGCGGCGATCCCCGCCACGATCGACAGGCCCAGGCCGGAACTGGCGCCGACCCGGGCCGGATCGGCCTGCCAGAACCGGTCGAAGGCGTGGGCCAGTCCCACCTCGTCGAGACCCGGGCCGTGGTCGCGCACGGCCACCTGGGCCCAACCCTCCACCGAGCGGGTCGCCACCTCGATCGGCGTGCCCGCGGGCGTGTGCCGGATCGCATTCGACACCAGGTTGACGATCGCCTGGCGCAGATGGTCGGCATCGCCCCGCACCGTCACCGGGGCGGGTGCGTCGAGCACCACGCGGCGGTCCGGGGCCATCGCCACGGCGTCGGTGCAGGCATCCGCCGCCAACACCGACACGTCGACCGGGTCGGTGCGTACGGGTCGTACACGGTCGAGTTCGGCCAGCAGGAACAGGTCGTCGACCAGGGCGCGCATCCGGGCGGCCTCGGACTCGATCCGACCCATGATGACGGGGAGGTCCGGCACCTGTCCGCCACCGGCACCCAGCCGGTACAGCTCGGCGAAACCCTGGATCGAGGTGAGCGGCGTCCGCAACTCGTGCGACGCATCGGCCAGGAACTGGCGTAGCCGTCGCTCGGTGGCCTCGCGCTGGGTGAACGCACCCTCGATGCCATCGAGCATGGTGTTGAGCGCGAGGCCGAGCCGGCCGACCTCGGTGTGCTCGTCGACCGGTTCGACCCGTTGCGACAGGTCCCCCGCGGTGATCGTCGCCGCCGACGCGGACATCTGCTCGAGGGGTCGGAGCCCCCGGCGCAGAATCACCCACGCGCCCGCCGCCAGAGCGATCAACAGACCGATCCCGGCGGCGAGTTCGATGTGGACCAGCCGACTCATCGCCTCGTCGACCCCGGCGGTGGGGACCGCGACGACCACGACGGCGTCGGACGGTACTGGCGATGCAGCCGACGCGGGCGTGTCCACCGGGGTCGCCAACACCCGCCACTGACCGTCACCACCGACCGAACCGAGGGTGAGATGCCGAGGCCGATCGGTCACGGCCAGATCGCCGGACACCCCGGGTCGCCCGGTCGTCGAGATGGCCGGTACGCAGCCGACCAGGGTCCCCGAAACGTACAGCTCGGTGAACGCATCGAGTCCCTGACCGGGCGCCGATCCGGCACGAGCTCCGCGGCGCGGCCGGTCGAACTGGACGATGTGCGTCGCGCAGGTGTCGGACACCACGCCGGCCGCGACCAGCGCGGTCATGCGCTGCGCCTGGGGCCGAGCGAGTGCATCGAGCTGGTTGTCGAGCTGGGCGAGGAGCGACCGCTGGTACAACCCGAAGGTCACCACACCGAACACGCACAGCCCCACGGCCGACAGTGCGACGAGGGCGGCGATCAGTCGGAAGCGAAGCGTCATGGTCAGAACCGGGCGGTCGATGGGGCCGAGGAGCGGCCGCGACCGCACCCGCACGGTCCCGGACCGGGCCCTGCGGTGAGGGTCGGGTCCACGGCTGGCGAACGGCTGGGGGAATCCTGGGAGTTCGCTGGGATCATGCCGCCGTTCCTTCGACCTCGGGTCACCTTCTCGTACCGTATTGGACGATCACGACCCGCCCCGAGGATCCTCCATGACCGAGCCGTCCGACACCCACCGGCCCCGCGTCCTCGTCGTCGACGACGAGGAACACATCACCGAGATGGTCGCGATGGGGCTCGGCTATGCCGGCTTCGAGGTCGAGCGGGCGGCGACGGGACGGGAAGCGCTCGACGCGGTGGTGCGCGAGCCGCCGCAGATCATGATCCTGGATGTGATGCTGGGCGACCTGGACGGCTTCGAGGTGGCCAAACGCCTCCGCCGCGACGAAGGAGCCGCCACCCGGATCCCGATCATCTTTCTCACCGCCCGGGACACCACCCACGACAAGGTCACCGGCCTGCGGTTGGGCAGCGACGACTATGTGACCAAGCCCTTCAGCATCGAGGAACTCATCGAACGGGTCAAGGCCGTGCTGCGGCGCACATCGGGCAATGGCCCGGGCGGGGCCAAGCTCGCCTTCGCCGATCTGGAACTCGACACCGACACCCGCGACGTGTGGCGGGACGGGCGCTTCATCGAACTCACCCCGACCGAGTTCCGGCTGCTGCACTACCTGCTGTCGAACGCCCGCCGGGTCCTCACCCGCAGCCAGATCCTCGACGCGGTGTGGGACTACGACTTCGCCGGCAACGCCAGCGTGCTCGAGACCTACATCAGCTACCTGCGCGCCAAGGTCGACGTGACCGACCCGCCGCTGATCCACACGGTCCGGGGGGTGGGCTACACCCTGCGGCTACCGCGGTGACCGACGCGCAGGCGTCGTCGCGTCGGTGGCGTCGGGAGGCGATTGACGACGATCTCTGCTTCGGTTCCAAGCATTCTCTGAGATCCCGGGTGCACGGTGAGAAGGCCTCGATCACTCGACCCACCACAGGAGCGTGCCGCATGTCCGCATTCGATCCCCATCCTCCGAGCCCGGGACCAGACGTGGCGCCCGACCGATCGACGAGAACCAGACGCTGGCCGATCACCGTCGCGCTCACCGGCGCCGCGATGGTCCTCGCCGCCGTGATGCTCACCCTGACGACCGGGTCACCACCGAGCGGCGCCGCGGCCGTCGCGCCCAGCACGACAAGCAACGACGCCTCGCACCGGTCGAACGGGCCCGACGCCGGCACCCGGCGCCGCGGGATCATCGGAACCGTCACCGCGATCGACGGGAAGACGCTCACCGTCGATGCCCGCCCGAAGCGCCTTGCCCGGCGCGGCCCGAGCGGGAACGGCGAATCGACCGCTCCTGGCGGGTCGGGAGCCCCGGAACGACGCGGTACCACCTACACGGTCACGACCACCGACACGACGAAGGTCGTCGAACTGACCGACGGAACCGTCTCGGATTTCGCCGAAGGTGACACCGTCGCGGTGGCCGGCAGATCGTCCTCAGGCACCGTGGCGGCGAGACGCATCGTCCAGATCGAGCGCGAACCCGGCACCGACGACCGGCGAGGACCTGACGGATCCGTCGAAGGCGGACCGGGTCGCCCACGGAACGGCACCGACCACGACGGTGCGCACCGGCGACGGCATCGTCTGCTCGGACGGCTCACCTTCGGCACGGTGACGAGCAAGGAGGGTTCCGAGGTGACGATCCGCAAGGCGTCCGGTGACATCGTGAAGGTGACGACCACCGCTGACACGACGGTCCTGGTCACCCGGCAGGTCGACTTCTCGTCGATCAGCGTCGGAGACACCGTCCGGGCGATCGGAAGGGTGTCGGGCACCGACGTGGCCGCGACCGCGGTCGTCGTCGGCGATGCCGCATTCGGTCCGGGTGGGCGTCCGGGTTGCCCCGGCCCCGACGGTCCACCACCCAGCGATCACTGAGCCCGCCTCGCACCGTCCCGGTGGTCGTCCGCCGCCGGGACGGTGCCGCGCGTGTGCGCGTCAACATGCCTGGTCGGCGCCCACCCCCCGGAGCGCGGCGTCGACGATCGCTTCGACGTCGCGGCGACGGATGGGTTCCCCGATGATCAGTGAGCGGTGCAGGAGCGCGCCGCTGATCAGGTCGAGGAGCAGATCACGATCGACATGCCCGACCTCACCGCGCTCCTCGGCCCGCTCGACCACCCGGATGAGCATCGTGCGGCGCCTTTCGTGGAAGCGGTGCAGCATCGTCTGCAATTCGGGATTGACCCGCGCCTCGACGACGACCTGACCGAGCAGGCGCGACGCCGGTGACGACTCCTTGGCGCGGTACCGATCCCAGACCCAGACCACCAGGTCGTCTCTCAGCGTGCCGGTGTCGGGCACGGGGGTATCGGCCATGACCTGTTCGGCCGCGGCCACCAGCAGATCCTCCCGGGTCGGCCAGCGGCGGTAGATGGTCGCCTTGCCCACCCCCGCCCGGGCCGCGACCGCCTCGACGCTGAACCCGGCGAAGCCGTTCGCCTCGAGCACGTCGAACACCGCCGAGATGATCGCCTCGTCCGCGGCCGGGTCACGCGGACGGCCCAGACGGCGAACCTTGTCGGGCTCTGCGCGGCCCGGCCCGTCGGCGACGCTCACGGCCGCTCCACCTCCAACAGGTCGGACGCGGGCGCCGTGGCGCCGTGGGCGGGAGCCGCACCGTCGCCGTCACCGGCCGCACCGGCGGAGCCCTGGCCCACGGCGTCCGACCCGGTCCGGTCGACCGTCTCGCCGGGTACGGGCCCGGTCTGTACCGCAACGTCGTCACCGCCGTGCGCGGGCAGATACGCGAACACGATCGCCGCACCGACGAGCGCCACCGCGGCCCCGACCAACAACGCACCGCCGAAGCCGTCCACGAACGCGGACCGCGCGGCATGGATCACCGACTGGCCCAGCACACCGTCGGCTCCTCCCGGCAGGTGCTTCGCCACCTCGAACGCCGCCCCGAGCTGTTGGTGGATCGCGTCGATCGCGCCCTGCGCCTGCGCGGCGTTCGCACCGTTGCCGGCGGCCGTCCTGCCCAGCACGGTGGCGTGCAGGTTGGTGAGCACGTTGGGCCGGTACACCGACGCCAACACCGACCCGATCACCGCGACGCCGAGCGCGCCTCCGACCTGGCGGGTCGTGTCGTTCATCGCCGACCCCACGCCGGCCTTCTCCCGCGGGATCGCCCCCATGATCGACTCGGTGGCCGGTGCCATCGTCAACCCCATGCCGCTCGCCAGGACCAGCATCGGGAACAGCAGGTCCCAGTAGTCCGAGGCCAGCGTGAGCCGACTCATCCAGGCCAGACCGCACGCGGCCAGGATCAGCCCGACGCCGACGACGACCTTCGTGCCGACGCGTTCGACGATCCGGGCCGAGACCGGTCCGAGGACGAGCAGCGGCACGGCGATCGGGGTCATGGCCAGTCCGGCCTTCAACGGGCTGTAGCCCATCACGAACTGGAGCTGCTGGGTGATCACGAAGCTGGAGCCGAACATGGCGAAGAACACCAGCGTCATGCCGGCATTGGCCGCCGTGAAGCGTCGGTTCCTGAAGAACGCCATTTCGAGCATCGGATGATCGCTGTGCAGTTCCCAGACCACGAACACGCCCATGAGCGCAAGCCCGACGGCGAACGCGGTCAGGATTCCCGGTGCCGTCCAACCCCACGACGGCGCTTCGATGAGCCCCCAGAGCACCGTGACCAGCGCGACGATCGACAACAGTGCACCGACCGGATCGATCCGGGGCGACTGTGGATCCTTGGAGCGCGGCAGCAGGTAGTGCCCCGAGATCAACGCCAGCGCGCAGACCGGGATGTTGATCAGGAACACCGACCCCCACCAGAAGTGCGCCAGCAGCACGCCGCCCAGGATCGGTCCGAACACGATGCCCGACGCCGCCACGCCGGCCCATACCCCGATCGCCCGGCCACGTTCGACGGGATCATGGAAGATGTTGGTGAGCAGCGACAGCGTCGCCGGCATGATCATCGCTCCACCGACACCCATGATCATCCTGAAGGTGATCAGCATGACCGAGGTCTGGGCGAACGCCGCGGCGACCGACCCGATCACGAACACGACCAGGCCGAGTTGCAGGAAGCCCTTGCGACCGAAGCGGTCCCCGAGGCTCCCCATCGTGAGGATCAGGCCCGCGAACACGATCACGTAGCCGTCCACGATCCACTGGAGCTGACTGTTGGAAGCATGGAGGTCTTCGGACAGATGCGGCAGCGCCACGTTGAGGATCGTGTTGTCCATGCCGATGATGACCAGGCTGAGCGCCAACACGCCGAGCGCCAACCACCGCCGCTGATGGATCGTCGCTTCGTCCATGTCGTGCATCGCCGGACTCCGGGAAGAAGGGGGAATCCCGGCAATGTAGAACGCTGCCGTATCGAAACGCAACCGACTCGGATGTGGGATCGGTCACGCCGGGGCGATGGCGAACCGGCCACTCACTGGCCGTTGAACATGCACCCCATCGTGGCATCGACGATCTTCTTCTGGAGATCCGGCGGGAGCGAACCACTCGACCCGGCTTCCATGAGGGCATCGACATCGAGCTCACCCTCGATCGCATTCCAGATGCAGGTGCAGGTCGCCTCGTCCTGCCCACCCGACTGGCATTCGTTCATGAACGTCGCTCGGGCCTCGGCGGGGAGACTCCCGGTGCCACCACCGGCGGTCGAATCCGGCGCGGCCTCGGTGGTGCTCGGCGCCACGGTCGTGGTCGTGGTCTCGGTCGTGGTCGGTGCCCCGGTCGTGGTCGGCGCCTCGGTCGTGGTGGATGCCAGAGTCGTCCGGGCGGGGAGCGCGTCGGTCACCACGCCGGTCGACACGCCGCATCCGGCCACGCCCACGATCAACGCGATCAGCGCGACGATCGGGGCTCCGGCGGTGAACCTGTTCGTACGCTTCATCGGGGATCCTCGTTCCTTCGGTGCCGTACGACCGGGTGCACGGCCGACGGGCCGCCACCCTTCGTTTCGCTCACACGATAGACGACACGGCGGGCCTGATCCGACGGGTCGAAAAGCTCAGCCCGACGTCGATCGGCTGCCGGCGCGTTCGCCCAACAGGCGGGTGACCGTGCCGCCGTCCGCGTTGCCTCCGGTCGCCCGCATGACCTGACCGACGAAGAACCCGGTGAGCTTGCCCCGTGCCTTGTCGTCTCCGGAGCAGAACCGTTCCCACTCGTCGGGATTGGCCGCGATCACCTCGTCGAGGGTGGCGCCGAGCGCATCATCGGACATCGCCTCGAAGCCGAGGGTCCGCGCGATGTCCACCGGTGCGCCACCGTCGGTGAGCAGCACGCCCAGCACCTTCTTCGCCTGGGTCGCGGTCAGTGCACCGTCGACCTCCATGGCGATCAGCGCCGCGACGCCCGCCACGTCGACCGAGCCCGGTTCGACCTCGCCCAGGTGCTGTTCGACATAGACGAGCACCCGGTCACCGGGCGCACCCGCATCGATCAGCGCCAGGGCGAGTTCGTCGGCCCCGCGTTCCACGATGATGCCGACCGCGTGAGCCTGCTCGCCGGTGGCCGCGGCGACCTCCGCCAGCCGCCGGCGCCGCTGGGCGGGAAGCATCGGCAACGTGCGACGGACCTCTTCGATCCACGCCGCGTCGGGTTCGAGTGGCACCAGATCGGGTTCGGGAAAGTAGCGGTAGTCGTCCG
>JBDZUV010000170.1:0-5114 GCA_040255345.1 Actinomycetota bacterium
CGACGGCGGATCCCGACCCGTCGATGACTCCCGCTCCCGCTTCTGCCCGGGCCGCGACCCCGGTCGCGGCACAGCCGTCGTTCACCGGCTGATCAGCCGAACGGCGGGGCTGCGCACAACGGCGTGCGCGTCCCGCCTTGCGTCGGTGGTGTCACCCTGGAGCCTCGCGCTGCATGGTGACACCACCGGCGCGGTCGCGCTCCATGACGATTCCCGGGGCGGCAGGAGCTGCCGCTGAGACCCGGGGGATCTGAGATCACCTCGGTGACGTTTCGCCGGCCGGTACCAGGGGAGTGGTGCCGGCCGGTACCAGGGTGGTGAGTGTGCAGCCCAGGCCGCTCGGTGACGGTGCCTCGCCGTGATCGACCCTGCCCGACCCGGCGACGCCGTGCTCGGCCTTCTCGCCGAGTCCCACTTGGCGACCATGACACCCTTGCACGCCGGCGGGGCACCGCACGTGTCGGCCATCGACCGGGCCGGCGATGTCGATCCCGCCCCGGCGGAGACGATCGTCCGCGTTGCCGATCCGACCTCGACGGCGACTTCGACCGTCGGATACGCCGGTCGGCGCATCCTCTGAGCGCCTCGTCGCCGGCGCGTCAGGCGGTGGCGGCTTCGGCGGGAGCGCGGTCTGCGTCGTGGGTGGGCGCCGCAGCCGAGCCGCGCTTGCCGTGCGTGTAGGTCGATGCGTCGGTGCGGAACTGGGCCTGGCCGTAGCTCTTGAGGCGTTGGCGGAGCGTCCAGGTCACCGCGACATCGGTGATCGGCCGCAGCGGCGGCACCTTGTTGAGCAGTTGCACGGCCTTGACCCGACCGAAGATGAACGGCGCGGTCGCGGCGACCCGCATCTTGTCGCCCGTAGACATCGTCACCCCCATGTCGGCGGCTCGCTGGGCGTCGCCGTCGAGGAACACCTTGATGAAGAATGCGGTGCTGAACGCGCGCTCGATCGACTCGGCGATCCGGTTCGGGATCGAATGGTCGGGGCGCAGGTACGCGGCCATCGTCGATCGAACCAGTTCGCCGCAGGTGTCGTCGTCGAAACCCTTGCGCAGCGTCGCGGCGCGGGCGAGAAAGACGTTCACCATCTCGTGGGGATGCGTGGGCAGCAGTTCCTCGGGCAGCCCGAGCAGATGGCACCGGTAGCGTGACAACTCGATCTGGGCCCGTTCGTCGTCGTCGTAGTCGTCGCGCCCGGAACGGACCACCTCCGCGGACAGCAGGAACGCGCCGATGAGTCCCGCGGGCATCTGGTCGACCTGGGGGATCGGGATCCCGAAACGGGACTGGTCCCATCGCGCCTTGGTCAGCACGTTGTAGCGGACCATCGAGTGCATGAGGCGCACCATCGCCGCAGCATGGAACCCGGGGCCGTCACGCCGCATCCCTCCGGGAAGTACCGTCGACGCGAAGAACATGGCGGTCTCGTTCACCCGCTGCGCGGCCCGCTTGTCCGACAGTGACCCGGTGATCGCCATGGGCAGGGCGGCGTATTCGTTCAGGAACGTCGCCAGGAAGGCCCCGCGGATCGCATAGGGCGAGGCGAGCGCCGCGACCACCCGTTCGGAGCGGGCGCCACGTTCGATGAGATCCAGATCGATCCAATCGGGGACGGCTTCCATCGATTCGATGAACGCGCTCAATTCGTCGGGGGCGTCTTCGACGGCATCGAGTCCGTCGCTGCATGCGGTCACGACCATGCGGATCAACTCCTGCATGCCGTAGTCGGGCAGGCGGGCGACGTAGGCGTCGCACACGATGTCGCCGAGCATCGTGGCGGTGGCCATCAGGTCGATCAGCCCGGTGTCCGCGAACAGTTCTTCTCGCGTGACCTTCACCTGCGGTGGGAGATCGGTCTCTGCGTCCGGTTCGAGCGCGAGCCGTTCGGGCACCGCAGCGAAGTCGATGTCGCCGTACATGGCGGGCACCCGTTCGGCCTGCAGTCGAACCCGTTCCCGGAGGGCTTCGATCGACATGGTCGTCTCCTGGCGTGGGTCGCGGCCCGCACGGTCGGTGCGAGCCTCGGTCGACCGTAGCGCCTTGTCAGGTGTCAAGGAAAGCCATCGTGGCGCACCGCGCCGAGGTCGTGCCGTTTCGCGACCGGTCCACGAATGTGCCCATCGCAGCTGCGAGGCTGACACCGGCGCGAAGAGGTCCGTCCCACGACAGATCCGCCAGCGACGCCCGCCCGCCCGCACGAACCGGAGCCGACCATGATCGTCACCGACGAGTCCACGATCGACGAGATGCGCGCCCTTCGGGGCACTCCCGAGGCCCGGCGTCCCGCCCGATCGCGGCGCCGACGCACCCGTGTGGCGGCCGTCGCGTGCAGCGTCGTGATCGTCGTCACGATGGCCGCCTGCTCCGGTTCCTCGTCGGACTCGTCGGACGCGCCCGCCACGACGACACCGGCATCGCCACCGGCCACGATCCGGCAGCCGTCGGGCATCTCCGCCACCACCTGGAAGCAGATCGATGCGGACCTCGCCGGCCTCGCACCCCAGACCGGGCTGTTGGTCGCCCGGGTGAACGCGGGCGGCACCTGCCGACCGATCCACGCCGTCGACGCGTCGAAGACCCGACCGACCGCCTCGCAATTCAAGCTGCTGGTCCTGGGAGCACTCGCCGAGCAGATCGCAGCGGGCAAGGTCTCATGGGGCCAGGAGCTCGTCGTGCCCGAGGTCCGCAGCCTCGGCAACGAGGGCGCGAAGAACGCGCTGCAGGCCACCGCCGCGCACGCCCGGTTCACCGTCGAAGAGGTGGCCGGCAACATGATCTCGATCAGCGACAACACAGCCGCCGACATGCTCATCGACCTGGTCGGCCGCCACGCCGTCGAGCGGCAGTTCGCGAAGTGGACCGGCGAGGCGGCCCGGAACACGCCGATGCTCACCACCCGTGAGATGCTGCTGCTGCACTACGCGAAGGGCCTCGGCGAGCGCTACCTCGCGACGCCCGCGGCACAGCGCGAACGATTTCTCACCGAGCAGGTCGACCCGCTGCCCAACGCCGACATCGCCACCGGCTACACCACCGAGCCGCGGTTCATCGACGAGATCGAATGGTTCGCCAGCCCCGACGACCTGTGTCGAACCTTCGCCGGCCTCAGGCAACTGCAGAAGCGACCGGGACTCGCGCCGCTCGACGGCGTCCTCGCCGAAGAGGACTTCGGTGTCGACCTCGACGCGACCGAGTGGCCGACGGTCTGGTACAAGGGCGGGTCCGAAGCCGGCGTCCTCACCACGGGGTGGCTCGCCACGAACGCCAGCGGCGACACCTATGTCGTCGAGATGATGATGGCCGATCCCGACGCGGCCCTGTCGGCCGAGTCGATCCCGACCACCGTGAAGCTCGCCAAGCGGATCTTCGGTCTGCTCGGGACGACGGAGAAGATGCCGCCGCCGGCGCATCAGCCCGATTGACGAAGTGCTCGTCTCGCCGAGCGGTGCTCGGCGCATCGTCGCGCCTGAGCCGATCGAGCCAGCACCGGTTGCCGCGCCAAGTCTGGCCGCGGCGGGGTCTCCGCGGCTTCTACGATGCACCGATGACCGTAACCGACATCGCCGACCCGGCCCTTTGGACCCTGCCCCTCAACGACCGGATGCGCCTGCTCGGCGAACTGCGTGAAGCTTCGCCCTTCACCCGCTCACAGAGCCCGAACCAGCTCACCGGGGTGCCCGACGAGTTCTTCGCGGTGACCCGCCACGCCGAGATCATCGAGATCAGTCGCCGGGCCGCCGACTTCTGTTCGGGGCGGGGCGCCACGAACATTCCCGACATGCCCGCCGAGGCGCTCGAGTACTTCGGGTCGTTCATCAACATGGACGACCCGCGCCACGCCCGCCAGCGCGGCATCGTGTCACGGTCGTTCACGCCGCGTCAGCTCCAAGGTGTCCTCGACTCGGTGGAGCGGATCTGTGACGAGGTGATCGACGGCTTCTGCGAACGCGGCGAGGCCGACCTGGTCGAGGTGTTCTCGCAGCCGTTTCCGCTGTTGATCATCTGCGACATGATGGGCATTCCCCGCAGCGAGTTCGACACGGTGCTCGAAGCGACGAACGTGATCCTCGGCTCCGGTGATCCCGACTCGTTCGAAGGCGACGACATCATCCCGGCGCTGTTCGCCGCGGGTGAGCGCCTCACCGCGCTCATGCGTGAGTTGGCCGACCACCGACGGGAACATCCGGCGGACGATCTGACCACCAAGTTGGTGTTCAACGACGTCGACGAGGACATGCTCGCGCCCGAGGATCTCGGCGCGTTCTTCATCCTGCTGGCCGTCGCCGGGAACGATACGACCCGCACCGCGCTCAGTCACGGCACCAACCTGTTGCACCAGCACCCCGACCAGCGGGCGGTCTGGATGGCCGACCCCGACGGGGTGTCGCCCACGGCGGTCGAGGAGATCGTCCGCTACGCGTCGCCGGTCACCTTCATGCGGCGCACCGTCACCCACGACCTCGAGTTGTCGGGCCAGGCGTTCTCCGAAGGCGACCGCATGGTGCTGTTCTACGGGATCGCCAACCGGGACCCCCGGGTCTTCGACGACCCGGAGACCTTCGACGTGCGCCGCGAACCGAACAACCATCTCGGCTTCGGCGGCCCCGGGCCGCACTTCTGTCTCGGGGCGCATCTGGCCAGGCGGGAGCTGTCGGTGGGATTCCGGCGCATGTTCGACCGTCTCGGTGACCTCGAGGTCGTCGGCGATGCCGTGCCGTTGCAGGCCATGGGGGTCCCGCTGGTCGGGGGCCTCAAGCATCTGCCGGTGCGCTTCACCCCGTCGGCGCCGCTCGGCGGCTGAGCCGGTTCAGCCCACCGCCGGGCGGATCGGCGGCGGGTAGCCGAAGGGCAGCTCCAGGCGGTAGCGGGCCAACAGGTCCGTCGCGCCGATGATCTGCTCGGTGGGGCCGTCGGCGACGACGTGACCGTCGGCGAGGATCACCGCCCGGCCGCAGGTCGCCAGCGCGAAGGGCAGATCGTGAGTCACGATGATCTGGGTGTTCTCGAGCGTGGGAAGCAGCTCGGCCAGTTCTCTCGTGCCCGCCGGGTCGAGACCCGAGGTCGGCACGTCGAGCACCAGCACCCCGGGGTGCATCGCGAGGACCGTCGCGAGC
>JBDZUV010000032.1:0-28318 GCA_040255345.1 Actinomycetota bacterium
AGAACGCCACGTCGCCGGCCCCGGTCAGCAGGGCCACTCCGATCGACGGGTCGTCGCGCATGTGCCGGAACGCGTCGAGCATCTCGCGCACGGTCTGGGGCCGGAAGGCATTGCGCACCCGCTGCCGATCGATGGTCACGCGGGCGATGCCCGTCCCCGAGTGCTCGTAGCGGATGTCCTCATAGTCGCGCACGGATGTCCAGCTGACGCTCATGTCTCTCCTCGGGTCGGCTCGGCCAGGAACTCGTTGGTGATACGAACGAACGCCTCGGGCTGTTCGAGGTGCGGCGCGTGACCGGCATCCTCGAGCACGACCGCGCGCGCATCGGGGATGAGGCTCGCTGCCTCCGCGCCCCGCTCGCGACCGACCGCATCGAGCGCGCCGGTGATCACGAGCGTGGGGGCGCGGACGCCAGGGAGTCCGTCGTGGAGGGGATCCATGGTGCCCTGTCCCGCACCCCGCAGGCTCGCCGCCAGGCCGCGGCCGCTTGCCGCGAGGTGCTCGTCGCGGAGGGCCGCCCGGACGTCGGTCGCCAGGGCCGCGCGGCTCGCGAACAGGGGCTGTGCCTCCCAGGCGTCATGGAACGCTCCCAGGTCTCCCTCCTCGAGGAGTGCTGCCCATCGCTCATCCGCCTCGACCCTGGTCGCGCGTGCGGCGTGATCCGCGACGCCCGAAGACGGCGACTCCAGGACCAGCCGCCCCACGAGCTCCGGGGCATCGATGGCGAGCCGGAGCGCCACGCGGGCACCGAAGGAATAGCCCACCACGTCCGCCTGGCCGTCTGCCAGCCCGTCGATGAGCCAGCCGATGTCGGCCGCCTGGCGCGCGATGTCGTGACGGGCCGGTGCGGGGGCGTCCGAGCCACCGTGGCCCAGCAGGTCGACCAGGAGCAGCCGTCGACCAGCCCCGAGATCGTCGGCGACCGTGCTCCAGGTTCGGCTGCTCCCGGCGAAGCCATGCAGCAGCACCAGCGGGGTACCCCTCCCCACGTCATGGACGTCATAGGCGACCCCATCGCGCGTCGCGATCCGCGTCACCCGATCGCATCCATGGCAGCGTCCAGCACGCGTCGATGCAGCGCCACGTTCCGGGCGCGGTCCGTGCGCAGCCGAAGGACCTGGATGCCCGGCCGGTCGATCGCGGCTGCGACGGTCGCACCGATGTCCGTCGGGCCCAGCTCGGCGACGCTCGCGCCCAGTGCCCGCGCCACGGCCACCAGGTCGGTCCCATGAGGGGTCCCCAGCAGCTCCTCGAACCGCGCTGGCAGGCCCACATCCGGTCGCTGGGTGGTCGCCTGGGGCAGGAACGAGAAGATCCCGCCGCCGTCGTTGTCGACGATGACCATCTGGAGGTCGACCTCACGGGCCACCAGCCCGGTCAACGCACCCTGGTCGTGCAGCAGGGCCAGGTCGCCGATGAGCAGCGTCGTGGGGGTGCCGGTGAGTGCCACGCCGAGTGACGTCGAGAGCACCCCGTCGATGCCGTTCGCCCCTCGGTTCGCCAGCACCCGCACGTCGGTGCGTGGCGCGGCGAACGTCTCCAGGTCGCGGATCGGCATCGACGACGACACGACCAGTGTCGTGCCCGCGGGACGGGTGGCGAACACCCGGCGCGCCACGCCCGGTTCGGTCGCCTCGACGTGGGCGGCGAGCACCGCGTCGACGGCCGACCCGGCCTGCTCCCCGGCGCGCCGCCAGGAGTCGGCCCAGCCGTCCTCGCCGGTCAGAGCCAGCGCCGTCGGGTCGGCGAGCACCCAGGTCGCGACGCGCGACGGATCGATCCACCTGCCTCGGGGCGTGAGTGCGATCTGGGGCACGTCGAGGCGTGCCAGCCACTGGGCGAGTGCCTTGGACGCCGGCGGCATCCCGACCCTCACCACGAGGTCGGGTCGATGGGAGCCGACGAACCCCGAACCGCGGAGCAACAGATCCCAATGGGCGACCGTCCCGGTCAACGAGCCGCGATGATCGCTCAACACCGGGACACCCTCGAGCGAGAGCGTGTCGGGCGCACCGTCGCCGGCCACCACGAGCGGCCGTTCGGCCTGCTCACAGACCGCGCGGATGTCTGCGGGTGGCTCACCGGCCGAAGCGGAACGGTCGCCACGGTGCCAGGGGCCACCGTCGGCACGGCCCGGTGGGCCGACGCTCGGGTCGCCGTCGAGGAACGGTTCGGTGAACGCCAGGTTCAGGTGCACCGGTCCCGGGCAGAGGCCGGTCGCTTCGCACACCGCCCGGGCAGCGAGCGACCGCCACGTCGCGGTGTTCGTCACCTCGGGCGGCCCCGGGTCGGCGAACCAGCGAACCGCGCGCCCGTAGAGATGGGTCTGGTCCGTCGTCTGTGGCGCGCCGACGTCGTGGAGCTCGGGCGGACGGTCGGCGGTGCACACGATGAGAGGCACGCCCGACTGGTGTGCCTCGATGACCGCGGCGTGGAAGTGCGCGGCAGCGGTTCCACTCGTGCACGCCACGATCGTCGGTCGCCCCGAGGCCAGTGCCGCGCCCAACGCGGTGAACGAGGCGCAGCGTTCGTCGAGGATCACCTCGGTGTGCAGGCGCTCGGCGAGTGCGACGGCCAGCGGGGTCGAACGCGACCCGGGTGACACGAAAGCGTGGGTGACACCCGCGCGTCGCCATTCGTCGACCAGGGTGCGGCAGAAGGCGAGACCGGCAGGCATGGAGGTGATCAGTCTTCCAGGACCGACAGGATCGCCTGGAGCTTGGCCTCGGATTCCGCGAGCTCTCGTTCGGGGTCCGAGTCGGCGACGAGGCCGCAACCGGCGTGGATCCGGGCCCGTCGGGAATCGTCCGTGTCGATCTGTGCGCAGCGGATCGTCACCGCCCAACAGCCGTTGCCCGCGCCGTCGACCCAGCCGACGGTTCCCGCATACCGGCCCCGATCGCGTCCCTCGAGCGTCGCGATGAGGCGGACGGCCGCATCCCGGGGACGCCCCGACACCGCAGGCGTCGGATGCAACGCGGCCTGCAGGTCCAGCGCCGACGCCGCAGGGGACGAGAGTCGGCCCTCGACCCGGGAAGCGAGGTGGAACACGTTGGCGAGCGGAACGATCGCCGGTTCGGGTTCGAAGTCGAGGTAGCTCGTGAAATCGAGCAGGGTGTCGTGCACCATGTCGATCGTGAGCTGGTGTTCGTGGCGGTAGGTGGGTGACGCGAACAACTCGGCCCGCAAGCGCTCGTCGGTCGCGGCGTCGGCCGAACGCCGGGCGGTGCCGGCCATGGGCTGGGAGCGGACGGTGTCTCCGACCCGTTCGACGAGCAGTTCCGGGCTCGCCCCGACGAGGCCGTCGACGCTGAAGACGAAACACCGGGCGAAGCGGTCACGCAGTCGACCGATCAGGACCGACGGGGGGATCGTCCGGTCGGCCGTGGCGACCACCTCGCGGCACAGCACGATCTTGTCGGCGTGGCCGCCACGGATGAGTTCGGTCGCCCGACCCACGGTGGTGCACCACTCGTCGGGAGGTTCGACCGGTTCGACCCGGATCGGCCCGATGGTGTCGGGCGCAGGCGACGAGTGGGTGGAGGTCACCGTGGCCGGGCCGATGACGGTCTCCCACGCGCTCCCGTCCGCATCGACCCGGAGCTGGTGCTGTGGGATCACGAGGTCCCAGGGCGCGTCGGGCGCGAACGGACGGGCACCGATCGCCAGGACGCGGGCCCCGAGGTCGGCGAGGACATGGTCGGCGTCGTCGGAAGCGACCCGCTGCCAGAGTCCACGGCCTGCCACTCCGACGCCGTCGCGTTGGAACAGCCAGCCGTGCTCACCGGCGAAGGCCGCCAGGTCGACCGGTCCGTCGACCCGTCGGGTGTCGACCCGGGTCACCGACGGGTCGCGGTGATCAGCTGGGCGATCCCGCCGGTCAGTTCGACCCGGCTGACCCGCTCGAAGCCGGCGTCGGCGATCATCGCGAGCAAGGTGGCGGTGTCGGGCAGATAGGCGACCGAGTCGGGCAGGTAGCGGTACGCGTCGGCGTCTGAGAGCAACGCGCCCAGCCGGGGAACCACCTGGCCGAAGTAGATCGCGTGGCCGAAGCGCATCAGCGGGTTGGGCGGCGTCGCCACCTCCAGCAGTGCGATGCGCCCGCCCGGGCGCAGTACCCGGGCCGACTCGCCGAACATCGGCGCCAGCTCGACGAAATTGCGCAGCGCGAACCCGCAGGTCAAACCGTCGACCGATGCGTCCGCGACGGGCAGGCGGAGCGCGTCCGCATTGACCAGGGGCGCCCCGGTGCGTGCCGCGGCGAGCATCCCGTGGGAGAAGTCGACGCCGACGGGTCGGTAGCCGGCCCGGACCAGATCACGGCACAGATCCCCGGTGCCACACGCCACGTCGAGCACGCGTGCCCCGGTGGGCAGGGCCAGGCGCTGCACCGTCCGGCGCCGCCAGCCCACGTCGAGGCGAAACGTCATCAACCGGTTCATCAGGTCGTATCGGGGGGCGATCGCGTCGAACATCGTGCGCACGGCCTGTTCCTTCGCGGCCCCGCGGGGAAGCTCGTCGTTCACGCCCTTCGATGCTACGGCGTCGTCGGCGAGGGCTCTCTATGCTGGGAAGATGCCCGGTCGCCCACACCTGCGAATCGGGTCGATTCCCGTCCACGTGGAGTGGCCGTTCTTCCTGATCGCGGCACTGCTCGGCGGCAACCTGATCCGCTCATGGCCGGGCAACCGCCTGGTCTTCCTGGCGATCTGGGTCTCGATCGTGTTCGTGTCGATCCTCGTCCACGAACTGGGCCATGCCGTCGCCTACCGGTCGAACGCGCAGCATCCGAAGATCACGATCACCGCGTTCTGGGGACTGACCGAAGGCCAACGGGAGCTCCCCAAGTGGCGGTCGGTGATGGTGAGCGTGTCGGGTGTGATCGCGGCGATCGTCGTCCTGGCGATCCCGGCCAAGCTGCTCTACGAGGGCAACGTGCTGTTCCCGGCGTACTCGAAGTGGAACTTCGTCGTCTACGAGGTCTGGTACATCAACCTGTGGTGGTCGGTGGCGAACCTGCTTCCCCTGCTACCCCTCGACGGCGGCCAGGTCACCCGGACCATGTGGGGGCTGCGGACCGCACGCTTCGCGTCGCTGGGCTCCGGTGCGGTGGTCGCGATCTGGCTGTTCGTCGCCGGGCACTCCTTCGCCGCGATCTTCATCGCGATGCTCGCCCTGATGAACCTGGCCGAGGCCATGCAGGAGGGCTACATCGGCAGTGGCCGTGGCCTGGTCGTCGGCGAAGGTCGAGACCGCCGCTCCTCTGCGCCTCCGCCGCGCCCGAAGAAGGCGAAGAAGAAGCGGCGCGCCAAGCGGGGACGGCCCGACCTGCACGTCGTTCCACCGCCACCCCGACCCACGGCACGGCCCGTCGACCCCGACCGTCTCGAGGCCGCCGCGTGGGATGCGCTGCGGCTGGGAGACGCCGTCGAGGCCGAGAGTCTCCTGTTGGAAGCGACCGGTCGCGGCGGGGTGAGCCCGCATCTGTCCGCGTCGATCGCCGCCGCCCAGGGCCGTGGCGACGAAGCGGTGCGGTTGTTCGCCCAGGCGTTCACCGTGGCGTCCACGCCACCGAATCTCGTCGTCGCCCGCGTGATCGCGGACGCCCAGATCGCGGTGCCGCTCGCCGAGCAACTGCTGACCAGGTCAGATGACGGGGTCGATGCCACGGCCCAGCTGCAGAACCATCTGCATTTCACCGGCGCCTACCGTGAGGCCGCGGTCGTGGGGGAGCGGCTCGTCGCCGATGGGCGGCGCAGTCCGGCGCAGTCCAGCTACGAGGTGGCGTGTTCGTGGGCCAAGGCCGGCGATGCCCAGGCCGGGCTGTCGTGGTTGCGACGCGCGGTCGACGCCGGGTTCCGCGCCCCGCGACTCATCGAGAACGAAGACGACCTGGCGACGGTGCGGGCGCTACCCGGCTATGCCGAACTCGCCCGGTCGCTGCAGGGCGACTGATGTGGCCCGTCAGACCCCGAACACCCGGCGACAGAAACCGACGAGTGCGGCATTGGTCGCCTCGGGTTGCTCCTGTTGGGTCCAGTGCCCGCAGTCGTCGATGATCACCCGCTCGAGATCGGGTACGCGATCTTCCATGCCCTCGGACATCGCCGGGGTGAGGACCGGGTCACCTTCGGCGCAGATCATCAGCGCCGGCAGGTCGATCCGCTCGGGCAGCGACGCCGCGGCGCGCCAGTTGGCGTCCATGTTGCGGTAGTAGCTGAGCGTCGGGGTGATCGCACCGGGACGGCTGAAGACCTCGACGTAATGCTGGAGCACGTCGTCGGTGAACACCTCGGGGTGTCGGGTGGCGGGCCCGCGGTACATGAAGGTCAACCAGGCGGGAACGTCGCGGGCGAGGATCCAGTCAGCGGGTCCGTACTCCTGGAACTGCATGATGTAGTTGGGGTGACGGGTGAACACCTTGTCCATCACCTCCAACGGCGGCAGTGTGCCCCGTGGCAGGTCGGGTGTGTTCACCCCGACGACGCCGGCGAGCAGATCGGCGTGTCGCCGGGCGAACGGCCACACCAGCAGCCCGCCCCAGTCGTGGCCCACGATGATGCACCGCTCCCCGTCGACGAGCACCTGGCGGATCCCTTCGGCGAGCGTCGCGTTGACCCATTCCTCGCCGTAGGCGCGGTCGGGCTTGTCCGAGTCACCGAAGCCCGGCAGGTCGAACGCGACCGCACGGAAACCGGCAGTGGCCAGGGCGGGGAGCTGGTGACGCCACGACCACCAGTACTCGGGCCAGCCGTGCAGGAGCACCACGGTCGGCCCGGATCCCTCGGTGACGACGTGCAGGCGCGTGCCCAGAGCATCGATGACGGACTCGTCCATGGCCGGTCACGCTACGCCACCAGCAAGGGCCACCTGCATGGGCACCCGCACCGGCCACCCGCACCGGCCACGCGCACCGGCCACCCGCACCGGCCACCCGCACCGGCCACCCGTACCGTCGTGTTCAGCCTTCGGTCGCGCCACCTTCGGCGACGGCACGGGCCCAGCGGTAGTCGGCCTTGCCGGCGGGCGAGCGCTGCAACGCAGGCAGGAAGATGAACTCCTTGGGCAGCTTGTAGCGCGCGATGTGCTCGGCGGCCTCGTCGGCCAGCTCCTCGGCGGTGGCCGACATGCCCGGGTGGATCTGTACGAGCGCGACGACCTCGGAGCCCCAGCGCTCACTCGGCCGACCGACGACCACGACGTCGTACACCGCGGGGTGGTGGGCGATCGACTGCTCGACCTCTTCGGCGAAGATCTTCTCTCCCCCCGAGTTGATCGTGACCGAGTCCCGTCCCAGCAACTCGATGATCCCGTCGGCGCCGATACGTGCCCGGTCACCGGGGATCGCGAACCGGACGCCGTCGATCACCGGGAACGTGCGGGCGGTCTTGTCCGGGTCGCCGAGGTAGCCGAGGGGCACCCGGCCCCGCTGGGCCAACCAGCCGGTCGCGTCCTCGCCGGGCTCCAGCACCCTGGTGAGTTCGGCATCGACGACAACCGTGTCGGGGCCGGGCTGGAACGTGCCCGAACTCGCCGCGTCGGCCGCGGTCGAGAAGTGCGTCATCTGGGCACCGGTCTCGGACGCCCCCACCGCGTCGTACACGATGAGACCGTCGACGGCGGCGATCGCCCGATCCTTCAGCGTCGAGTTGAGCACCGCGCCGCCGTTGACGAACACCATCAGCGACGACAGGTCGTGGGCGCCGCGCTCCATCTCCTCGATGAGCGGGCGACCGATCGCGTCCCCGACGCTGAGCAGCGTGACCACGCCCTCGCGGGCGGCGGTGGCGAGCACATCGGCGGCGTCGAGGCGGCGGACCTCGTTCTGGATGACCAGCGTGCCCCCGCCGGTGAACGTGTTGAACATCCCCCACTGGGAGGCGCCGTGCATGAACGGCGGCACACACATCATCTTCACTCCGCCCGGTGCACGCGACGCCGACCGGGCCAACGCGTCGTGATCGGCGAGTTCCTCGGTGCCACCGATCGGGCGGCCACCCATCGCCGCGACGTAGATGTCGGCCTGACGCCACAGGACACCCTTGGGCATGCCGGTGGTGCCGCCGGTGTAGAGGATGTACAGGTCGTCGGGTGAGACCGCCACGTCGGGCCGACCCGGGTCGCCGTCACCGACGATGTCCTCATAGGCGTGGGCACCGGGCAACAGCCCCGTGGCGCCCCCGTCGTCGTCGACCTGAACGAGCAGTTTCAGCTCGGGCAGGTCGTCGAGCACCTCGGCCAGAACCGGGGCGAAACTCGCGCCGTAGACGATTGCGGAAGCCGACGAATTGTCGAGCAGGTAGCGGAGTTCCTCGGCGACGTAGCGGTAGTTGACGTTGAACGGGGCGACGCGTGCCCCATACGAACCGATCATCGCCTCGACGTACTCGTTGCCGTTGGTGCAGTACAGCGCCAGGTGATCCTGCCCCGATTCGTGTCCGGCGAGCGCGGCCCGTTCGCTGTGGCAGCCCAGGCCGTGGTCGACGAGGAAACGGCCGAAACGGTTCGAGCGTGCTGCCACGTCGGCATACGACAGCCGCCGGTCACGCCAGACGATGCAGTCGGTGTCGGGAATGGTCGAGGCGACCGTGTCGAAGACGTCGGCCAGGTTGAAGTCTGTCGGATCGAATTCGGTCATGGTCGTCGGTCTGATCCTTTTCGTGGTGTGGTCGATGCGATCGTATCGGCCGCCCAGCCACGGTCGAGTTTGCCGGTGGGCAGGTGGCGTATCGCACCCACGATCTCGATGCGTCGCGGGATCTTGAAGCGGGCCAGCGTCGCGGCGCAGTGCTCGGCGAGCGCGTCGACCCTGACGTCTGCTCCGGGCCTGACCGTGACGAGAGCCGCGACGCGCTCGCCCCAGCGGTCGTCGGGCATCCCCACCACCACGGCTTCGGTGACCTGGTCGTGGTGCATCAGTCGCGCTTCGACCTCTTCGGCGAACACCTTCTCGCCGCCGGTGTTGATCACGTTCCGGCCCCGGCCGAGGACGATGATCGTGCCGTCGGCGTCGATGGTCGCCAGGTCGCCGGGAACGGCATGCCGCACGCCGTCGATCAGGGGGAACGTCTCGTCGGAGCGGACCGGATCGTTGAAGTAGCCGAGCGGCACGGGGCCGTGTCGAGCGAGCCTCCCGACCTCGTCGGATCCGGCCGCGACGGGTTCGAGGTCGTCGCCGAGCACGACGGTGGTGGCATCGGGTTCGAAACGGAGGAGGCCGGCTTCGAACTCGGGCCGATGGCCGGCGAAGCTCACCTGCGACCCCTGCCCTCCGGTCTCGGTGGCGCCGTAGCTGTTCACCATGGCCACGTGCGGGAGGTGTTCGAGCAACCCGTAGCGGGTCGCGGCCGACCACCGCGCTCCACCCGAGGTGATCGCCACGAGCGCCGAGAGGTCCCACCGGTCGGGTTCCGCGTCGAGGGCATCGAGCAGGGGACGGGCGAATGCATCGCCCACGATGACCAGACGGCTGACCTCGGCGTCGGCCACCCGGGTCCACAGCGCGGTCGGGTCCAGGCCGTGCAGAGGGCCGAGCACGACCGTGCCGGCGCTGAGCAACGTCGACAGGGTGATCCACTGCGCGGTCCCGTGGGTCAGCGGGCTCGCCGGCAGCATCCGCGTGACTCCGGGTCGGCGCTGGTCCGCTCCGGGCATGGCCGCGGTGATCAGGTCCTCCTGGCGCCACAGCACCCCCTTGGGGGTGCCCGTCGATCCTCCCGTGTAGAGCAGGTAGTGGTCGTCACCGGAGCGGGCCACCTCGGGGCGTTCGGGCGAGGCGGCCGCGAGTGCGGCCTCGTAGTCGTCACCGATCGCGACGGTCATCCAGTCGTGGCCGGTCGAAGCTTCCGAGATGAGCATGGTCGCGGTCGGTTCGTGAACGACCAGGGGCACGTCGGCATCGACGAGCAGCGATTCGATCTCGGACGCCGTGTAGCGGCTGTTGACGTTGACGGGGATCATCCCGGCCTTGAACGCGCCGAGCAGCACCTCGAGATGTTCGATCCGGTTCCACAGCGCCAGGCCGATACGTTCGCCCCGGGCTATGCCGAGCGATGCGAGCCAGTGGGCGACCCGGTTGGCGCGGGCGTCGAGCTCGGCGAAGTCGACTTCGGTCGGGCCGGTGTCGACCGCCGGGCGCGTCCCGTGGGCGTCGACGATCGCCTCGAAGCGGTCGGCCACACTCCCGGTCACGACGTCGACCCGGATCGATGGCCTGGCAACGCGGATCCGATCCGATTCAGACCAGATACCGGTAGATCGCCTCGGCGACGCAGGCGGGCTTCGGTGCGCCTTCGACTTCGAAGGTCAGCTTCATCACGAGCTGCACCCCACCGTCGACGTCGGTGACATCGGCCAGTTCGGCTCCGGCACGCAACTTCGACCCGACCGGGACCGGTGAGGGGAACCGGACCTTGCCGGTGCCGTAGTTCACGCCCATCGAGAATCCTCTGACCTGGACGATTTCGGGCACCAGCGCGGGTGCGAGCGACAGGGTCAGATAGCCGTGCGCGATCGGTCCACCGAAGGGGCTCTCGGCCTTGGCCCGCTCGACGTCCACGTGGATCCACTGGTGGTCGCCGGTGGCGTCCGCGAACAGGTTCACGCGCTCCTGGGTGATCTCCATCCAATCGCTGTGACCCAGGTGGGTGCCGACCGCGGCCTTGAGCTCGTCGATGCCGTTGATGATCGTGGTCATGATGAGCATTGTGCCCGGCAGGTGGGGGACGGCACGATTCGACATGCCACGTGGCACAGGGCGATCGGCGCGTTCAGCGGCCGGCCTTTCGCCGGAGCGTGACCGCGGCGAGTTGCCCGCACGCGGCGTCGATCTCGTTGCCACGGTTGGCCCGTACGGTCGCGTTCACGCCCCGTTGGTCGAGCGCGTCGCGGAAGGCCGCGACGCGTGCGGGTGAACTGCCCCGGGTCGCGAAGCCGCCGGTCGGGTTCAGCGGAATCAGGTTGACGTGCGCGCGCAGCGGCCGTGCGTACTCGGCGAGTTCGACGACATCGCCGTCCCGGTCGTTCACGCCGTCGATGAGCGCCCACTCGAAGGACAACCGCCGGTTCTTCACCGCCAGGTAGTCGGCGCAGGCGTCCGCGAGCACGGCGAGAGGATACCGGTCGTTCAGCGGCACGAGGCTGGAACGCAGCGAATCGTTCGCGGCGTGCAGTGACACGGCGAGGCTCACCGGCAGGTGCTGCTGCGAGAGGCGACGGATCCCGGGGACGACGCCGACCGTCGACAGCGTCAGGTGACGTGCCGACAGCCCGAGCGCGCCGTGGATGCGTTCCACCGCAGGCCACACCCGGTCGAAGTTCGCCAGCGGTTCGCCCATGCCCATGAACACGACGTTCGACAGTCGCCGACCGACCGCACGGGCGGCCCGAGCGGCCCGGACCGCCTGTTCGACGATCTCCCCGGTGGTGAGGTGGCGGGTGAAGCCGGCCTGGCCGGTCGCACAGAACGTGCAGCCCATCGCACACCCCGCCTGGGACGACACACACACCGTCGAGCGGCGCGGATAGTGCATCAGCACGGTTTCGATCGTGGCGCCGTCACCCAGGCCGTAGAGCCACTTGACCGTCTCACCGTCGTCGCTGGCCGACGAGGTGACCGGTGTGAGCGCGGCCGGGAACTCGTCGTCGAGGCGACGGCGCAGAGCGAGGGGAATGTTGGTGATCTCGTTCGGATCCAGCAGGTGCGTGTACAACCCGTCCCAGATCTGACCGATCCGGTAGCCCGGTTCGCCCGGCAACAGGGTCGACAAGGTCTCCGCATCTGGCTCATACCGGGTCAGCGCCATTTGACTAGTTTGCCTGGCATGGTCGACGAGATCCCATCGCTTGGCCATCAGCACCGTGACGTCACGGGCGGCTGGATGCGCGCTGCGGTCTTCGGGGTCTCCGACGGGCTGGTCTCGAACGTCTCGCTGATCCTCGGATTCGCCGGTGCGAGTGCCGCGGGCGACACGGTGCGCCTCGCGGGGATCGCGGGGCTGGTCGCAGGCGCGGTGTCGATGGCGGCCGGGGAATACGTGTCGGTGCGCGCACACACCGAGCTGTTGCAGCGCGAACTCGACGTCGAACGCCATTCGCTGCATCACAACCCCGAGCTCGAAGTGCAGGAGCTCATGGAGATCTACGAGAAGCGTGGCTTCGACGCCGACGTCGCCGAGGCGATGGCGCGCAATGCCATGGCGACCCCGGAGCTCGCGCTGGAGACCCACGCCCGCGAGGAGATCGGGGTGGACCCCGAGTCACTCGGGTCCCCCGGACTGGCAGCGATCGCGTCATTTCTCGCCTTCACGGTGGGCGCGGTGCTTCCCTTGCTGCCGTGGTTCTGGAGTGAAGGCTCCGCCGCGATCATCGCATCGGTCGGACTCGGCGCGTTGGGCGCGTTCGGGGTCGGCCTCGCGCTGGCGAGCTTCACGGGCCGCTCCAAGCTCTACTCGGCGTCACGCCAGTTGTTGATCGCCGCGTTCGCGGCGGCGGCGACCACCGCGATCGGTTACTGGGTCGGCTGAGCGGTCACCAGCCGGGTGCCTCGTACACCCGGTCGACGTGATGGGGAGCGAAGCCGAGCTTTTCGTACAGCCGACGTGCGGGAGTGTTGGTCGCGTCCACGTACAGCATGCCGACGGTCTCTCCAACGGCGCTCAACCACGCCAGACCGGCGACCACCAGGGCCCGTCCGAGACCGAGCCCCTGGAAGTCCGGGTCGACGCCGATCACGTAGATCTCGCCCATCGCCGGATCGTCCGCGGTGGCGGGATGGCGTTTGGTCCAGCAGAACGCGGCCAGGCGTCCGTCGCGTTCGTGCAACCGGAAACCCTCGGGGTCGAACCAGTCGGCGGTCAGGTCGGCGTGCAGGCGCTCCGTGGTCATACCCGACTGGTCGGGGTGCGACGAGAACGCCCGGTTGTTCACCTCGATCCACGCCGTCTCGTCGGCCGACCCGGGCACGAACGCCCGAGTCGGCACGGTGTCGGTTCTCTGGAGCGGCAGCGGACGCCGCAGTTGCCACACGTCGCGGGTCGAGCTGAGCCCGTCCGCGGCCGCCTGGGCGTCGTCGGCGGGGGTGGGTGCCGACACGACGCGACGGGCGGATCCGGTCATGCGCGCACCCTAGCGGTCGGCCGGTGTGACTCCGGAGTGCCCCCGATGGTGGCAGCGGTCGCTCGGTAGGGTCTGAGGCGATGGCCAGACCACGGAGCCCCAAGGGGCGAGCCCGCCTCGCCAACGAGCGACTGAGCGAGCTCTACCCCGATGCCGAATGCGCGCTCGATCACCGCAACGCGTTCGAGTTGCTGACCGCGACGATCCTGTCGGCGCAGTGCACGGACGCGCGGGTGAATCTGGTCACCCCTGCGTTGTTCGCGAAGTATCCGACACCGGAGGATCTGGCCGTCGCCGACCCCGACGACGTGGCAGAGCTGATCCGCTCGACCGGCTTCTACAAGAACAAGACCCGCAGCATCCTGGGCATGGCGAATGCACTGGTCGACCGGTTCGGCGGTGAGGTACCCGGCCGGATGGCCGACCTGGTGACGCTCCCAGGCGTGGGCCGCAAGACGGCGAACGTGGTCCGCAGCGTCGCCCTCGACCTGCCGGGGCTGCCGGTCGACACGCACGTCGGCAGACTCGCGAGGCGTCTCGGGCTGACCGGCCAGACCGACCCGGTCAAGGTCGAGACCGAGCTGAATCCGATGGTACCCGCGGCCGAACGGGGCGCGTTCAGCATGCGGTTGATCCTCCACGGCCGCAGTGTCTGCCTTGCCCGGAGGCCCCGCTGCGCCGAGTGTGTCCTGGCCGATTTCTGTCCGTCGTCACAGATTTGAACGCTCCCGGGCACCTGCGAGCCGTCGGAGAGAATTTTCCGGTCACGGGTTGTCGGATGTCGGATGGGTGTCGCTAACATGGCGTCCAACCAGGTTCCCGCCACCTGGTTCCCGGCGACACAGGATCCGCCGCCTGGTGTCGCCCGGACGGCGCCCCTCTCGAGGGGCGCCGTTCTCGTTTTCGGACCGTTTTCCGGTCAGGCGAGTTGGCGGCGGGCCGCGTCGAGACGGCGTGACGCCGCGCGGAGGGCACGCTCGGTCTCGAACAGATCGGCGGCCGCCCGGTCCGTCGGTTCCCGGTCCAGGTCGCGGGCCATCGCCGCGATCCGGCGGCGCAATTCGTCGAGATTGGTGGCGATGGCGGAGAGTTCGGGGTCGGGTGTGGACATGATGGTCGCCTCGGTGAGCCTTGGTTCGTCGGAGCCTGCTTCGGTGCACGGAGTATCGACCGGTCGCGTGGTTCTGCCCGCACGACCGGTCCGGTCGACGTCGGTCCGCGCCTGGTCGTGGGCGGAGAAGTCTAGAGACGTGGTGCGGTGAGAGGGTACGACGGCGAAATGGGTTCGGGGCCCCGATGGGCCTCGGCGGTAGCGTTGTGGGTCGTGCTCAAGCGACTCGATGTGCGTGGTTTCACCGGCGACGTGGCCGATCGGCTGCCTGCGCCCACCGCAGGGGGCATCGGCCCGGTCGAAGTCGTGGCCGAGATCATCGGCGAGGTGCACTCCGGCGGCGACGACGCCCTGCGGACGTTGACCGAACGCTTCGACGGGGTGCGCCTCGACGACCTGGTCGTCCCCGAGGGGGACGTTTCGGCCGCCCCGGGTCGGGTTGCTGTCGAGTTGCGGTCGGCGCTGCAGGTCGCCGCCGATCGGGTCCGGGCGTTCCACGAGCACCAGTTCGCCGAAACGGCCCATCCGGCCACTTTCGTCGACGACACCGGCCTGGAGGTCGAGACCTTCTTCCGGCCGGTCGGGGCTGCCGCCTGCTATGTGCCCGGTGGACTGGCGGCCTACCCGAGCACGGTGCTCCACACCGCCATTCCCGCCCGTGTGGCGGGGGTGGAACGGGTCGTGGTCTGTGTGCCGCCCCAGGCCGACGGGACGGTTCCCGATGTCACGCTCGCAGCCTGCGCCATCGCCGGAGTCGACGAGGTCGTCTCGGTCGGGGGCGCCCAGGCGATCGCGGCGGTCGCGTACGGCACCGAGTCGATCCGTGCGGTCGACGTGATCGTCGGGCCGGGCAACATCTACGTGGCGCTCGCCAAGCGGGCCGTCGCCGACCGCGTCGGCATCCCCAACGCGTTCGCCGGACCCTCCGAGGTGGTGGTCGTCGCCGACGCGAGCGCGCCCGTCGAGTTGGTCGCGGTCGATCTGCTGGTCCAGGCCGAACACGGGCCGTTGGGGCTCGCCTGGTGTGTGACCTGGGATGAAGCCGTCGCCGATGCGGTCACCGCCGAGGTCGGGACCCAGGTCGCCGGCGCGGCACGCCGCGACGAGATCGAGGCGACCCTGCGGGCGAACGGCTACGTCGTCGTGTGCGACTCGCCCGCTCAGGCGCTCGACGTGGTGAACGCCGTCGCCCCCGAACACCTGGAGCTGATGGTGAGCGATCCGGGCGCGCTCGTGCCGATGATCCGTAATGCCGGCGCCGTGTTCTGTGGCCCCGACACTCCGGCGTCACTGGGTGACTATCTGGCCGGGCCGAGCCACGTGCTGCCGACGCACCGCAGTGCCCGCTATGGCCAGGTACTCGGCGTCGGGGACTTCTTGAAGGAGATCCACGTCGTGACCGCGGATACGGCCGCGTTCGCCGCACTCGGCCCGGACCTCGCGACGCTCGCCGCGGCCGAGGGGCTGTGGTGCCACGCGGATTCCGCGACGCGGCGGTTGGCGAGATGAGTGACGCCGCACCACTCGCGCCGCGTGACGATCTCGCACTGCGTCAGGGATACCACTCGCCCCAGGTCGACGTCGCCGTCCGGCTCAACACCAACGAGTCGCCCTATGGACCACCCGAGGGTTTCGCCGCGGCGTTGGCCGCGGAGATGGCGACGATCGACTGGAACCGCTATCCCGACCGGGCCGCGGTCGCGCTGCGCAGTGACATCGGCGCGCTCCACGGGGTCGGCGCCGAGCAGGTCTTCGCTGCGAACGGCTCGAACGAGGTGCTCCAGACGGTGCTGTTGACCTACGGCGGCCCGGGTCGCAGTGCTGCGGTGTTCGAGCCGACCTATGCGTTGCACTCCCACCTGGCGCGTATCACCGGCACTGGTGTCGTCACGGGCGAGCGCCTGTCCGACTTCTCGCTCGCTGTCGAAGACGTCCGGGCGTTCGTCGACCGCCACGATCCAAAGATCGTGTTCCTGTGCTCGCCGAACAACCCGACGGGGCGCACCGAATCGCGCCGCGTCATCGAGGCGATGGCGGCCGACACGACCCGGTTGACCATCGTCGACGAGGCCTACGGCCAGTTCGCCGACCGCTCGGCGCTCGATCTCGTCGCGGACGACCGCCCGCTCGTGGTCACCCGCACGTTCTCGAAGACCTGGGCGATGGCGGGCGCGCGCCTGGGCTATCTGGTCGGGCCGCGTTGGTTGGTGGCCGAGCTCGACAAGGTCGTGCTGCCCTACCACCTCGATACTGCCAAGCAGCTCGCCGGCCGGGTCGCCCTGCGATTCGGAGACGAGATGCAGGCCCGGGTCGCGACGCTGCGTGAGGAACGGGGTCGCCTCGTCGGCCGCCTCACCGAGCTGGACGTCGACGTGGTCCCCTCCGACGCGAACTTCGTCCTGTTCCGCCCCCGCCGCGTCGGCGCCGAAGTGGTCTGGCAACGCCTCGTCGACGCGTCGGTGTTGGTGCGGAACTGTGCGTCGTGGCCCAGACTCGAAGGATGCCTACGGGTCACCGTGGGAACGCCGGACGAGGACGACCGGTTCCTCGACGCTCTGGAGGAGATACTGCGATCATGACCCAGCCCACGCCGCAGCGACGTCGCGCCACCCGGTCGCGCACCACCGCGGAGACCGACATCACCGTCACCATCGACCTCGACGGGGGTGCACGGGCCGTCGAGGTGTCCACGGGTCTGCCCTTCTTCGATCACATGCTCGACCAACTCGGCCGCCACGGCGGCTTCGACCTGGTCGTCGACGCGCAGGGTGACCTCGAGGTCGACGGCCACCACACGATCGAGGACACCGGGATCCTGTTGGGCGAGGCGTTCGCCGAAGCGCTCGGTGACAAGGCCGGCGTGCGCCGGTTCGCGTCGGGCCTGTACCCGTTGGACGAGGCGCTGATCGAGGTGGCACTCGACCTGTCGGGGCGTCCCTACGTCGTCTACGACGTGCCTTTCGGTGAGGTCCTGCCGCTCGGAAATCCGCCGTTCAACCCCGAGATGGCCGAACACTTCTGGTCTTCGTTCGCCACAGCTGCCGCGATCACCCTGCACGTCAACCGACGTGCCGGTGTGAACACCCACCACGTGATCGAGGCGACCTTCAAGGGCATCTCCCGGTGCCTGCGCGATGCGGTGCGCGTCGAGGGTGGAGGGGTGCCCTCGACCAAGGGCGTGTTGTGAGTGGCCCGGCTCGGCTCGCCGTGGTCGATTACGGGGTGGGGAACCTGCGCAGCGCCGAGAAGGCCCTTCAGCACATCGGGGCCGACGCACGCCTGACGGCTGATCCCGACGACATTCGCGCCGCAGACGGCGTCGTGGTGCCCGGAGTCGGCGCCTTCGCCGGCAGTGTCGAAGCGCTGTACGAAACCGGTCTCTCCGACGTCGTACGCGATGCCGCCGCCGCGGCCCGAGACAACTCCGGCGTGCCGTTCCTGGGCATCTGCGTCGGATTGCAGATGCTCTACGACGGCTCCGAGGAGAGCCCGGAGACCCCCGGCCTCGCCGTGTTGGCCGGCACGATCGGTCGGATCACCGGGTCGGTGAAGCTGCCACAGATGCAGTGGAACCGGGTGCTCCTCGACGCGCCCGACCATCCACTGTTCACCGGTCTCGACCCCGAGCCGTGGTGCTACTTCGTGCACTCCTATGCTGCTCCGATCGGACCGGAAACGCTGGCGCGATGTGACTACGGCGGCCGGGTCAGCGCGGCGGTGGGCAAGAATCGCCTGGTTGCAACGCAGTTCCACCCGGAGAAGTCCGCGCGTTCCGGGCTGGCGATCCTCGCGAACTTTGCGACCATGTGCGCGGATGCGGCCGCTGCCGAGGTGCGGGCCTCATGAGTTTGCAGTTGTATCCGGCGATCGACCTTCGCGAAGGGCGTTGCGTGCGGCTCACCCAGGGTGATTTCGACCGTGAGACGTCCTACGGGAACGACCCGGTCGCCCAGGCCCGGGCGTTCGCCGCATCCGGCGCCGAGTGGCTCCACGTGGTCGATCTCGACGCAGCCCGCACTGGTGAGGCACACAATCTTGAAGTGATCGCAGCCATCTGTGCAGCGGTCGACGTGCCGGTCCAGTCCGGAGGAGGGGTACGCGACCGGGCCAAGGCCGAGGCGCTGCTCGATGCGGGGGTGGCGCGCGTCGTGGTGGGCACGGCCGCGCTCGAGAACCCGGCCCTCGTGGAGGAGTTGGCCCGCGCCCACCCCGGCAAGGTCGCCGTGGGCCTCGACGCTCGGCTGGTGACCGACGAGGCCGGGGAGCGGGTCTGGCGGGTCGCCACCCGAGGATGGGAGACCGATTCGGGCCGTGACCTGCTCGAGATCGTCGGGGAGTTCGAGACCGTCGGGGCAGCCGCGGTGATCGTCACCGAGATCGGCCGGGACGGCACCATGGAAGGACCCGACCTGGAAGGTCTCGGCCGGGTCCTCGAGGCGACGACCCTCGACGTGATCGCGTCGGGCGGGGTCGGATCCCTGGCTGACATCCACGCGCTCGCGGGGCTCGAAGCTGGATGGCGCCGACTCTCCGGCGCCATCGTCGGGCGGGCCCTGTACGAGCACCGATTCACCCTGCCCGAGGCACTGTCTGCCACGGCACCCGAGGTCGACTGATCGCGCCGGCCAGTCGACCATCAAGAGGTTGCTACGGCTCCACGCATGGCTGGTCATCCGACTTTGGGGGGCTTGCCGAACGGTTGTGTAAGGCGCCGGCGAACCATTTCGATCACTGCTTCATCCGCGGGTCCTTTGTTCTCAATTGAAACGGTCTCGCAGTTGGCGAACCCGAAGGTCGTTGTGACGCCGCACGGCGTATGCGGCGTTGGTGTTCCAAGAGTGCAACAGTGGTAAGTCGTGTTCGGTGTCGAGCACCGAGATCGAGGCCGCGTCGAGTGCCAGGTGGGCGCCGAAGCGGGCCGACTGGCCCAACCAGCGAGCTGCCAATACCCGGAGCAGATGTCCGTGCGCGACCAGTGCGACGTCACGGCCGGCCTCCAGGTCCGCGCGCACCCGGGTGAGCACGCGATCGACTCGGGCGGCGACCTGGGTCGCAGTCTCCCCGCCGGGGGCATCGTCGGCGAAGATCGTCCACCCAGGATCGGTCACGTGGATCTCCTCGCTGGTCAATCCCTCGTAGTCGCCGTAGTCCCATTCGGCCAGGTCCGGGTCGATGACGGGTGCCGGTGAGTCGAGTCCGGCCAGTCGAGCGGTGTCACGTGCCCGGCCCAGCGGTGAGCTGCGGATCTGTGCGAAATCCCAGTCACTCAAGGGGGCCTGCAACGTCTTGGCTTGGGCCTCGCCCCGGGCAGTGAGAGGGACATCGGTCGTGCCGGTGTGTCGCCCGGTCCGACTCCACTCGGTCTCGCCGTGGCGCACGAGCACGATCCGCCCCGGCCGCATGCCCTTCTCCGATGCTGCCGGCGACTCGGTCGCGGGTTCGGTCGGGGGCTCGGTCTCGGGATTTCTCGCCATCCGACCATCCTGCCGCACCCCGGCCGGAATTGGGACGGGGACGGTGGGGGCGGGTCGGTAGCGTGTGTGGGCATGCAGGTTGCCCGGGTGATCCCCTGTCTCGACGTCGACGGCGGCCGTGTCGTCAAGGGCGTGAACTTCGTCGGTATCCGTGACGCCGGTGATCCCGTCGAGCTCGCCGCGCGCTATGACGCCGAGGGCGCGGACGAGCTGGTGTTCCTCGACATCACCGCGTCGTCCGATGACCGTGCCACCACCGTGGACATGGCACGACGCGTGGCCGAAGAGGTCTTCATCCCCTTCACCGTTGGCGGAGGGATCCGCTCGGTCGACGATGCACGGCGCCTGTTGCACGCCGGGGCCGACAAGGTGTCGGTCAACACCGCAGCGGTGCAGCGGCCCGAGCTCATCGGCGAGATCGCCGCGGTCTTCGGCAGCCAGTGTGTCGTCGTCGCGATCGACGCGAAGGCCCGCGCCGAAGGTGACGGCTGGGAGGTCTACCTGCACGGTGGGCGCACACCGACCGGCCGGGACGTGGTCTCCTGGGCCCGAGAGGCGGTCGAGTCGGGGGCGGGGGAGATCCTGTTGACCTCGATGGACCGCGACGGCACCCGCGACGGCTTCGATCTGGCGCTCACCCGCGCGGTCGCCGAGGCCGTGTCGGTGCCCGTGATCGCGTCCGGTGGCGTGGGCGGCCTCGGCGATCTCGCAGACGGCGTCATCGACGGGAAGGCCGACGCGGTGCTGGCGGCGTCGATCTTCCACTTCGGTGAACACACGGTCGCCGAGGCAAAGGCCGAGCTCGCCGCACGTGGCGTGACCGTTCGTCCCCCCGGCGCGTGACGCCGTAGCCTCGCACGCTGTGACCGACACCGGCGCCACGCCCATCAGGATCGTCGAGGCCGAACTCGACCGCATCAGCTACGACGCAGCCGGGCTCGTCCCGGCGATCGTGCAGGAACACTCGACCGGTGAGGTGTTGATGATGGCGTGGATGAACGAGGCCACGCTGCGCCGCAGTCTCGCCGAGGGTCGGACGGTGTTCTGGAGCCGGTCCCGGCAGGAGGAATGGCGCAAGGGCGACACCTCGGGTGAACGCCAGTGGATCCGCTCCGCGGCCTACGACTGCGACGGAGACACGCTGCTGTTCGTCGTCGATCAGGACGGTCAGGGCGCGTGCCACACCGGCAACCACTCGTGTTTCTTCCGGGCTTTCGGTGCTGACGCGTGAGGCGTTCCGCGAGCTGGCCCGACGGCACCGCGTCGTGCCGGTGTGGCGGGAGCTGCTCGCCGATCTGATCACCCCGGTCGCCGCGTTCGCGCGACTCTGCGGCGACGAGCCCGGCTTTCTGTTCGAATCGGTCGAACACGGCGAACGGTGGGGTCGCTGGTCGTTCATCGGTCGTCGACCGCTGGCGACCCTGCGGAGCCACGGCACCAGGGTGACGGTCTCGGGAGACCTCACCGTCGACGTGCCCACCGACGACGGCATCCTCGCGGCGATCGAGGTGTTGACCGACGCGGTCGACGCGCCCGAGATCGACGCGCTGCCCCCGCTGCACGGCGGGCTGGTGGGCTACCTCGGCTACGACGTGGTCCGGGAGATCGAGCGGTTGGCCGACCCCCCGGCCGACGATCGCCGACTCCCCGACGCCGTGTTCGACGTCATCGGCGAACTGGCCGCCTTCGACCACTTCCGCCAACGGGTGGTGCTGGTCGCAAACTCGCTCGTGCCCGAAGGAGCCGACGACGCGGCCGTCGACGCGTTGTACGAAGACGCGTGCGCCCGGCTCGACGCCTTGGCCGACGATGGCGCGAAGCCGCTCGACGAACCGCTCACCGAACCGCCCCGGCCCGGGGAAGAGCCTGCCGAGGCGACCGACGAGACCGACGCGGCCACCTTCGAGGCCGCCGTTGAAGCCGCGAAGGATCTGATCGAAGCGGGCGACATCTTCCAGGTCGTGCTCTCGCAACGGTTCGCGCTCGACCTCGACGCCGAGACCTTCGATGTCTACCGGGTGCTCCGGCAGGTGAACCCGAGCCCGTACATGTTCTTCGTGCGCGACCCCGAAGTGACCCTGATCGGGTCGTCACCGGAACCACTCGTGACCGTGCGCGACGGGGTGGTCACCTCACGACCGATCGCCGGCACCCGGTTCCGCGGCAAGACCGAGGCCGACGACCGACGACTCGCCGCCGAGTTGCGTGAGCACCCCAAAGAGGTCGCCGAACACGTGATGCTGGTGGACCTCGCCCGCAACGACCTGGGACGGGTCGTTGCATTCGGAACCTGCACCGTCGACGAGCTGATGACCCTGGAGCGTTACAGCCACGTCATGCACCTGACCTCGGAGGTCACCGGTGACCTGCGTGACGATGCCGGGCTGATCGACGTGCTGCGGGCCACCATGCCCGCGGGCACGGTGTCGGGGGCGCCCAAGGTGCGAGCGATGCAGATCATCGACGACCTCGAAGCGCACAAGCGCGGACCGTACGCGGGCGTGGTCGGCTACGTGGACTTCGGTGGCACCCTCGACGTGGCGATCGCGATCCGCACGATGGTCGTCGCCCCCGACGGGCGGGCCTGGGTACAGGCCGGAGCCGGCATCGTCGCGGACAGCATCGCTGCCGACGAGAACCTCGAGTGCCACAACAAGGCCCGTGCGCTGTTGGCAGCCGTCCCCGCGGCCCGTCGGATGACGGCGGCCCGCCAGGCGCGTTGAGCGCTCAGGCGAGTTGCGTAGCGGCGGTGGTCGCCGCCATGGCCACGAGGCCCCCGCGAAGGTCGCCGGCCATGCCCGTTCCCATCCGGTTCATCACATAGGCGACCGACGTCTCGGTGTCCAGGTCGGTCACCGCGATCGACCCACCCCAGCCGCCCCAGAAGAACGACCTCTCGTTCGGACTCAGCGGTACGTCGTCGCTCATCAGGCCGAACCCGAGACCGAACCGGGTCGGCATGCCGAGCACGTGGTCGACGGAATTCGACTGCTCGTCGAGGATCGACTCGACGGTCTCGGGCGACATGAGCGTGACCCCGTCGACGGTACCGCCACACGCGAGTGCGCTGTGGACCCGGGCGATGGAACGGGCGTTGCCGATGCCCCCGGCGGCGGGAATCTCCGCGGCGCGCCACTCCCGGGTTCTGGGCTCGGTCGCATCCAACGGGCAGCTCAGTACCGACCGCACGGCGATCGAGTCGGGGTTTCCGGTGGCCGCGGCCAACATCGCCTCGAAGTCGGGCGGTACCAGATCCGCGACGCGGGCGTCTTCGGAGGCGGGCAGCGCAAAGTGGAAATCGGCACCGAGAGGACCGGCGACCTCCTCGGCGAAGAACGTGCCGACCGTCCGGCCCGAGACCCGCCGCACGATCTCACCCAGCAGGTAGCCCTGGGTGATCAGGTGGTAGCCCGACCCTTCGCCCGGAGTCCACCAGGGTTCCTGGGCGGCGAGCCCGGCACACACGGCGTCCCAGTCGTACAGATCGGTGGGTTTGATCGCCGGGTCGAAGCCGCTCAGCCCGGCGGTGTGGCTGAGCACCTGGGCGACGGTGATGTCGGCCTTGCCGTTGGCCGCGAACTCGGGCCAATGGGTCGCCACGGGCTCGGCGACGTCGACCTCGCCCCGATCGACGAGCATCATCAGCGACACGAAGGTCATCGTCTTGGTGATCGAGTACACGTTCACGAGCGTGTCCTCGGCCCAGGGTCGACCGTGCTCGTCGGCGTCGCCCGCCCACAGATCGACCACCGGTCGACCATGGTGGGTCACCGCGACCGCCGCTCCGAGTTCTTCACCGCGCTCGAAGTTTCCGAGGAACGCGTCCCGCACCGCTCCGAAGCCTTCGTCACAGAATCCGTTGATCTCCATAGGGCTCGCAGGCTAACCATGCCGACGGGGCCACAGCGCGCAGTACCATGTGATGCCATGACGAAAACGGCGATGGTCGCACACCTGGTAGCAGTCCCCGAACTCACCGACGAGGTGGAGGAGATCCTCCGCGGACTGGTCGCCAGCACGACCGACGAGGCCGGTACCGAGATCTACGTGCTGAACCGTGACGCCAACCAGACCAACTCGTTCTGGTTCTTCGAGCTCTACGCGGACGACGATGCGCTCGCCACCCACGGTGGCAGCGCGGCGATGGCCGACGCCATGGTCGCCCTCGACGGCAAGCTGGCCGAAGCGCCGATGCTCACCATCGTGGCCCCGATGGCCGCGAAGGGCATCGATCTTTGACCTATCTCGATCGGATTCTCGCTGCTCACCGGAACGCCGCAGCCGAGGACCGTCGGAACGTCGAACACCTGCTGGACGAGGCGCGGGCCCTTGCCCCGGCGCGTGATTTCACCGGCGCATTGCGCGCCGAGGAGGGCCTCGCGGTCATCGCGGAGGTCAAACGGCGGTCACCGTCGAAAGGCGACCTGCATGCCGATCTCGACCCGGCGGTGCTCGCCGACGTGTACGCCCGGGGTGGCGCGACCTGTCTGTCGGTGCTCACCGACGCCGAGTTCTTCGGTGGCTCGCCGGCCGACCTGCGCGAAGCCCGTGACGCCACGGGGGTGCCGATCCTGCGCAAGGACTTCACCGTGTCGGTCGCGGACGTGTGTGATGCCCGACTCATGGGCGCGGACGCGGTGTTGCTGATCGTCGCCGCGCTGGACGACGCCGAGTTGGCCGACCTGCACGGGCTGGCCCACGAACTGGGTCTCGTCGCGCTCGTCGAGACCCACGACGAGGCAGAGGTGCAGCGCGCGCTCGCGGTCGGTGCCTCGCTGATCGGCGTCAACCAGCGGGACCTGGTCACCTTCGAGGTCGATACCGACCGGGCCGTCCGGGTGGCCGGTGCGATTCCCGATGCGGCGGTGCGCGTCGCCGAGTCGGGAATCCGCGGAGTCGAGGATGCCGGTCGCCTGGCCGACGCGGGCTATCACGCCGTGCTCGTCGGCGAGACGCTCGTGACCGCTCCCGACCCGGCCGCGGCCGTCGCGGCGCTGCGAACGGTGACCCGTTCCCGGCGACGAACCCCGTAACCTTCACATCGTGTTCGTCAAGGTCTGCGGGATCACCAGCGAAGAAGACGCGTTGCTCGCGGTGGCGATGGGCGCCGACGCGGTCGGTTTCATCTTCGCCCCCTCGCCGCGCCAGATCGCGGTCAGCCGGGCACGGGACATCGCGTCACGCCTGCCCCAGGAGGTGCTCACGGTCGGGGTCTTCCGCGACGAATCACCCGAGCGGGTCGTCGAGCACGTCAACACCGCCGGGCTGCGCGCCGCGCAGCTGCACGGTCATGAATCGCCTGAGGCGACCCGGTGGGTGCGTGAGCGGATCGGCATGGTCATCAAGGCGTTTCCCGGCGGCTCGCCGGCAATGGACGACTGGCATGCCTACGGCGCGGATGTCTTGATGATCGACTCGCCGCGTCCGGGCAGTGGAGACATCTTCGACTGGTCACTCGCCGAGAATGCGCCACGCGGCGCCCGGCTCCTCCTCGCGGGCGGCCTGACCCCCGACAACGTGGCGTCGGCGATCGAGAAGGTCCAGCCGTGGGGGGTCGACGCGGCGACCGGACTCGAACTCGATTCCGGGCCGGCCGGTCGTAAGGACGCGGTGAAGGTCCGACGCTTCGTCGCCGCCGCCCGAGCCGCCGAACCCGAGGGCTTCCGCAGCGAGTTCGAGCTGCCCTACGACTGGATGAGCGAATGAGTCCCGCGGGGTGGACCATGGGCCTGCCGACCGCCGAGGGGCGCTTCGGCGAGTTCGGTGGTCGCTTCGTGCCCGAGACGCTCATGCCGGCCTGCATCGAACTCGAGGAGGCATTCAGGGCGGCCTGGGCCGACGACGCGTTCCGCTCCGAGTTGGACGGCTGGCTGCGGGACTATGCGGGTCGTCCGTCGTTGCTCACCGAGGCGCACCGGTTGTCCGCCGAGCTGGGCTGCCGGGTACTGCTCAAGCGGGAGGATCTGAACCACACGGGCAGTCACAAGATCAACAACGTGTTGGGTCAGGCGCTGCTCGCCCGCCGTATGGGCAAGCGCCGCCTCGTCGCCGAGACCGGCGCAGGCCAGCACGGCGTGGCCACCGCCACGGTCGCCGCGCTCTTCGGCATGGACTGCGTGATCTACATGGGCGAGGTCGACATGGACCGCCAGGCGCTCAACGTGTTCCGCATGGAGCTGCTCGGCGCCGAGGTCCGGCCTGCCACCTCGGGTAGTCGCACCCTGAAGGACGCGGTCAACGAAGCGTTGCGTGACTGGGTCGCCACCGTGACCACCACCCATTACCTGATCGGGTCGGTGATGGGGCCGCACCCCTACCCCTGGATGGTGCGCGAACTGCACCGGGTGATCGGTGACGAAGCGCGCGTCCAGTGTCGGGAACGTACTGGTGGCGACCCTGATGTCGTGGTCGCCTGTGTGGGGGGCGGTTCGAACGCTGCCGGAATCTTCGCGGGGTTCGCCGAGACCGACGCCGAGTTGGTGGGCGCCGAACCCGCCGGTGGCGCGGCGGTCGGCCGGGGTGTGCCCGGCGTCGTGCACGGCATGTACTCGTATCTGATGCAGGACGAACACGGTCAGGTGCTCGAGGCCGAATCGATCTCTGCCGGGCTGGACTACCCGGGGATCGGACCGGAGCACGCGCAGCTCGCGGCGACGGGACGTGCCCGCTACGAGCCGGTCACCGACGCCGAGGTACTCGACGCGTTCCAGCTGTTGAGTCGCACCGAGGGGATCATCCCGGCGCTGGAATCCGCACATGCGTTGGCGTGGGTGAGCAGAGAGCGGACCGCACTCGCCGGGAAGACCGTGATCGTCAACCTGTCGGGTCGCGGTGACAAGGACGTCGCCCAGGTCGCCCGCATCCTGAAGAAGATCGACGGGACCGACGATGGGTGAGCCGCGTGGTATGCCCGTGGGGGCGACGCTCACCGCACGGCGCGCCGCCGGGCACCGGCTGCTCGGCCCGTACGTGACCGGCCAGTTGCGGGCCGATTGGCTCGACGTCATGTCGGTGTACGTCGAGAAGGGTGCCGACGTGATCGAGGTCGGCATCCCCTTCTCCGACCCGGTGATGGACGGGCCGACGATCCAGGCGGCCTCGTCGGTCGCGCTGGAACGGGGGGCGACGCCACTCGGGATCCTGGCCGATCTCGCGACCGTCGAGTGGCCGATCCCGGTCGTGGTGATGACGTACTACAACCTCGCACTCCATGTGGGACTCGAGCGGTTCGCGGCGGAGATGGCCGCTGCCGGCGTGCGTGGGATCATCCTGCCCGACGTACCGATCGAGGAACTCGACCCCTGGTGGGACGCCGCCCGGTCCCACGGCCTCGAGACCGTCGGTCTGGTCGGACCGGTCACGCCCGACGACCGCTTGGCCCGCGTGTGCGACGCCGCTTCGGGCTTCGTCTACGGCGTGAACCTCATGGGGGTCACGGGTGAACGTTCCGATGTGTCCGCCGACTCGGCGGTGCTCGCCCGACGGATCGCGGCGGCCACGACGCTCCCGGCGCTGATGGGATTCGGGATCTCGACCCCCGAGCAGGCCACGGCTGTCGCGGCTGCGTCCGACGGGGTGATCGTGGCTTCGGCGATCATGCGGAGGCTGCTCGAGGGCGGGTCGGTCGACGAGGCCGGAGCGTTCGTCGCCGAGTTGCGCAAGGCGATCGATCAGGTCAACTGACCGGGGGACCGGATTCGGCCACGGTCGTCGGCGGCGGCACCGTGGTCGGGGGCGGCGCGTCCGGGGCGTTGCCGCTCGTGGCGTTCCCGTCGTCGAGTGAGTCGTATACCACGCTGGAAACGACCCAACCCGCAGGACGCTTCTCGGTGTTGATCTGGACCAGGCCGCTGTCGGTGCGGTAGACGCAGCCGCCTTCGGTGAGCGTTTCGTTGTCGGTGCTGCAGCTCCGCAGATTGATCATCTCCCGGGGGGTCGCCCACATGCCCTCGATCGCCTTGGCGTCGGCGATCGTCGCGGCCTGGGCGCGGTCGTCATGCTGCCAGGCGGCGACGAGTACCGCAGCCGCGTCGGCGGTCGTGGCGGCCGATCCGGTTGCCGTGGCGGGTTCGGTGGGAGTCGGTGGGCTCGGGGTCGTCGGCGCGGCGGGCACGGCCGTCGTCGTGGTGCTGTCCGAGGACGGCGACGGCGACGACGAACATCCGGCAGCGGAGCCGATGACCAGGGCCAGACCCGCTCCGAACAGGCTGATGTGTCGACGCATGGGCGTCGAGGCTACCGGCGGAGATGACGGTCGAGGAACGCCAGGGTGCGTTCCCAGGCGAGGGCCGCGGCGTCTGCCTGGTAGGTCGGGCCGGGTTCGGCGAAGCCGCTCGAGGTGCCCGCGTAGTCGAAGCACTCGACCACCGCACACTCCAGATGCAGGGCGGCGCTGAGCAGCACCTTGTCGTCTTCGGACACCAGATCGTCGCGTTCGGCGAAATGCCCCTGGACGGCACTGTCCAGATCGAGTCGGTCGACGTCCTGGGCGCCGTAGAAGAAGCTGACCGCCCCGATCAGTTCCGGGCTGCGGGAGGCCAGCCACAGGGCCCAGGATGCGCCCATCTGGAGGCCGATCACGCCGATCGGTGCGTCCGGAGTGACCGACGTCGTCCG
>JBDZUV010000033.1:0-24053 GCA_040255345.1 Actinomycetota bacterium
GGGGGTGTGGCGACCGGATCGGGCCGGTTGGTTCGCCTGCCGGGGCCGGGGAAGTGCAGCGGCGTGACTGCGCCCCGTCAGATCGACCCGCAGACGACCCGGTGTGCCGGTCCCTCCCGGACGGCACGGACGACGACGAGATCCTCGTGACCGCCCGAGACCGTGCCGCGCTCGACCTCACGGGACATGAGCGGACCGAGTGGCCCACGGTCGCGCCCGACGACTTCGGCGCGCAGCTCGTTCGCCTCCAGTGCGGCGATCGTCTGCCCGGTGCCGTTCAGCGAGGAATGGACCAGGAGTGCCCGGCCTCCCGCTCGCAGATGCGTGGCCAGGCCGTCGATGATGCGGTCGAGCACCGCCCGTCCGCCAGGTCCGCCGTCCCAGGCGCGCGATGCGCCAGAGCGGGGAACGGTCCGATGCGTCGTCGGCACATAGGGCGGGTTGGCCACGATCAGATCGAACTGCCGTCCTTCGACCGGCTCGTACAGGTCACCGTGGAGGACCTCCACCTGGACGCCACTTCTCCATGCGTTGATGCGGGTCGTCACCGCGGCGAGTCGATTGATGTCGGTGGCGGTCGTCACGGCACCGGCGCCCGCCGCCGCCACGGCGATCAGACCCGCACCCACGCACAACTCGAGCACCCGCTGGCCGGCGGGATGCTCATCGAGCATCCGGTCGCGCAGCAGGCGTGTATCGGAACGGGGACGGAAAACTCCTGGAAGCACGATGGTGGTCATGTCTGAACCACTGACCCGGACGCTGCCGGTGGAAACGCCCGATGTCGGGGAGTTGCGATCCCGCATCCGGCGCTCAGGACGGAACACCGTCGGCGTCGAAGAGGAGTTCATCCTGGTGGACGGGTGCGGCACCCCCGCGGGCGAAGCCGCCCGCGTCGCCGAGAACGCGGATCATGACGCGAGACTGCGGGTCGAACTGCCCGACTGCCAGATCGAACTGGCGACACCGCCCCGAACCTCACCGGAGTCGCTCGAGGCCGACCTCCGCGAGGGCCGGGCCGCGGCCGTCCGCTGGTCGCAGAGCCTGGCGATACCGATCTCCGCCGCCGTCCATCCCTTCATCGCCGAGACGGAGGTGGCCAGCCCACGGGCCGTGGACCTCGTCAGACGGTACGGCTGGCTGGCCCGCTCGCAACTCCTCGGTGCCTTGCAGGTGCACGTCGCCGTCGGCGACCCCGATGTGATCGTGCCGGTGCACGACGAACTGCGTTCGTACCTGCCACTCATCGCGGCGCTCGCGGCGGCCGCACCGTTCCGCGCGGGGCGTGATGTCGGGCTCGCGTCGGTGCGGCCGTTCGTCTCGTCGTTGCTCCCCCGGCACGGGATCCCTCCGGCGTTCGCCACCTTGGACGCCTACGTCGAGGCGCTGTCATGGCTCGTCGGTTCGGGAGTGGCCGACGATCCCACCGAATGGTGGTGGGACCTCCGCATCCACCCGACCTACGGCACCCTCGAGGTGCGCGTCGCCGATGCCCAGCCCACGGTGGCCGACGCCATGGGCGTGATCGAGTTCATCGTCGCACTCGTCATGCACCTGGGCGACCTCGCCGCTGCCGGCGAGCTCGCTCCCCCGGCACCGTCGTGGCGCGTCGACGAGAATCGGCGAGCCGCGGCCATCGCCGGGCTCGACGGCGCCTTCCGAGATGACGCCGGTCGATGCCGGCGTGGATTCGACTCGCTCACCACGGTCATCGACGTGCTCGAATCGACGGGGGCCGGACCACTCGACCGTACCCGGGCGCTCATGGCGTCGCCACCACATCGACGGCTGCGTGCCTGGGGCGCCCGAAGTGCGGTGAACCACCTCGCCGAGGCGTTCGAGGAGTGAGTCGACCGTTTGACGTGGCGGCGCGGGGGCAGTGGCTCGACATGGACACATCGAGTCGATCACCAGCCCCGTCCGGCGCCCGCGGGTCCGTGTCATGACGGTCTACGGATACACCCTGTCGAGTGAGGAACACGGGCCGGCCGATCTCGTCCGCAACGCCATCGAAGCCGAACAGGTGGGCTTTTCGTTCGTTTCCGCGTCGGACCACTACCACCCCTGGATCGGTGGCCAGGGCCACAGCCCCTTCGTCTGGTCGGTGCTCGGCGCCGTGGCGTCGTCGACGAGCACGATCGATCTGGCCGTCGGTGTGACCTGTCCGATCATGCGGATGCACCCGGCGATCGTCGCCCACGCCGCGGCGACGACGTCGGTGCTGTCCGAGGGGCGATTCAGCCTCGGTCTCGGCACCGGCGAGGCGCTGAACGAACACGTCACCGGTGAACGGTGGCCACCGGCGCCGGTGCGACTCGACATGCTGCGCGAGGCGGTGGTGATCATCCGTCGCCTGCTGCGAGGCGAGACCGTGGATCACCATGGCACGCACTTCACCGTCGAGAACGCGCGGCTCTTCGACGCACCTGCCGAGGTGCCACCGATCATCGTGTCCGCGTTCGGAACCAGATCGGCGAAGATGGCCGGGCACATGGGCGACGGCCTCTGGGGGACGGCTGCAGATGCCGAGACGGTCGAAGCGTTCGCCGGTGCCGGTGGGTCCGGGCCCCGCTACACCCAGGTCTCCGTGTGCTGGGACGACGACGAGGCGCGTGCGCAGCGGACCGTGCAGGACCAGTGGCCCAACGGTGAGATGCCCGGGCAGCTCAGCCAGGACCTCCCGACCTGGGTGCACTTCGAGCAACTCGCGGATCTCGCCCGGGCCGGCAGCGATCCGGGCGAGGTGCCCTGTGGCGCCGACCCGGAACCCTTCATCGAGGCGGCACACACCGCCGAGCAAGCGGGCTACGACCACATCTACTTCCACCAGGTGGGCGCTGATCAGCAGGGCTTCCTGAAGTTCTGGCAGAAGGAACTCGAACCGGCGCTCGCCTGATCGACGCGGGGCGATCCGACGAGCGTCGGCACGCCCCGGGGTTCTCCGGTTCAATGATTGCGGAGCGCGTCGATCAACTCGGACTTGTTCATCTTCGAGCGTCCTTCGATGCCGATGTCCCGGGCCTCGTCGAGCAGCTCGTCCCTGGTGCGCTCCTCATAGGGCCCACCTTCGCCACCGCGCCGACCGACCTTCGAGCGACCTTCGCGGGCGGACTGGTTCGAGATGCGTGCGGCCTTCTCCTTGCTGGCGCCCTCCTCCCGGAGGGCCTCGTACTGTTCGGGGTCCTTGATGGCGGGACCATGACGTTTGCCGGGCATGTGGGTCTCCGATCTCGAGCGTCGACGTCTCCGCTGGACTTCCCCCGCCGACCAGCATCAATCGCCTGACCGGCCGCGCCGCCGGTCGGGTTTGCGGCAGGATCGAGCGGGAAGCCACCGACCGATGCATGCTCACGTCGACGTGCCGGTGACGTCGCTGGGCGCATCGGCCTACGTGGTTCCCACCGACGCCCCCGAAGGCGACGGCACTTTGACGTGGGACTCGACGACGATGGTGCTGGTCGAGGCGCGAAGTGGTGACCACGTCGGAACCGGCTGGACCTACGCCCCGCGGGCGGCGGTGGCGGTGGTCGAGGACACGCTCACCGACCTCGTCGTCGGCCGCGACGTGCGAGACGTCACGGTCATCTACGAGCAAGCCTGCCGAGCAGTCCGCAATCAGGGTCGTGGCGGGATCGCGGGTTGCGCGATCTCAGCGCTCGATCTCGCCTTGTGGGACCTGCTCGCGCGCGTGCACGACGAGCCGCTGCACCGGTTGCTCGGCCGGGTTCGTCGAGACGTCCCCGTCTACGGCAGCGGCGGGTTCACCACCTATGACGACCGGCAGCTCGACGAACAGCTCGCCCACTGGGTCGACGTCGAGGGATTCTCGAGCGTCAAGATCAAGATCGGCGAATCATGGGGACGGAACGTGCCGCGTGACCTGGCGCGCATCGCTCAGAGCCGCGCACGGATCGGCCCGGGGAGGGAACTGTTCGTCGATGCCAACGGCGCCTACGGGGCGTCCCAGGCCATCCGGGTGCTCCAGCGATGCGAAGACGCCGCGGTGAGCTGGTTCGAGGAGCCGGTCTCCTCCGACGACCTGGACGGGTTGCGGTTCGTCCGCGAAGCGGTCGGAGCCGACGTGGCTGCCGGCGAGTACGGCTGGGATCTGTGGACACTTCGCCGCCTCTGCTCCTCTGGTGCGGTGGACTGTCTGCAGGCCGATGCGACCCGTTGCGGGGGTATCACCGGATGGCGGCGGGCCGCCACGGTCGCCGCGGCACACGGCCTGGAGATCTCCGGGCACACCAGTCCGCACGCGCACGCCCACATAGCCGCCGCGACCGTGAACCTCCGACATCTCGAATGGTTCCACGACCACGTGCGGATCGAACACCTCTTCTTCGAAGGGTGCCTGTCGCCTGAGGGAGGTCACGTGACGCCCGACGACGATCGCGTCGGCAACGGCTACACCTTTCGAGCGAGCGACGCGGCACCGTTCCGGGTTCGGTGACCCGCCGAAGGGATCGACGGTTTCGGACGATCGAGTGATGGGAAGTCCCCCGGTATCCCACCCAAGGAGGTACGTCATGAAGACTTCCGCAATCCGAGGCGTCCCCACCGGCGCCCTGCTCGTGATACTCGGAATCTGGGTCGCGATCATTCCCTTCATCGGCCCGGCGTTCGACTATTCGATCGGATCGACCGAGGCGTGGACCTGGCAGTCCGGCTGGCTCTGGTTGAACGTGCTGCCCGGAGCCGCCGCCGTGCTCGCCGGCCTGGTGATGATCGGGACGTTCCGCCGCATGAGCATCGGCTCGGCAGGCGTCCTCGCCGCCGTCGCCGGCGGGTGGATCGTCGTCGCTCCCCAGGTCAGCCGAGTCTGGAACGACGGGGTTCCCGCGTCGGGCTTCGCGTTCGGCTCCGCCGACCGCCAGGTTCTCGAACTGCTCGGGTACTCCCTGCTGTCGGGCCTGTTGATCGCGCTGCTCGGCGCGTTCGAGATCGGCCACAACGCGGTCCGGCCGGCCGACGAGGTCATGGCCGAGGATTTCGTCGCCGTACCCGGTGCCCACCAGGCCGCCGGATCACGCCGCTCCGGTCGGCCGATGCACGCCCCGACCGGAACCCGCAACCGTGAAGAGGCGGCCCGCAGCGACGCCCCCTACGGCACGACCTGAGGAGCCCCGATGACCCAGCGACTCGACGGGAAACGTATCGCGTTCGTCGCCACCGACGGTGTCGAGGCGGTCGAATTGAGCGAACCGTGGACGGCGTTGACCGAGGCCGGCGCCATCCCGACGCTCATCTCGATCGACGCCGGACGAATCCAGGGGTTCGATCATCTGACCCCATCGGAGACCTTCGACGTCGACAAGACCGTGCTCCATGCGCACGCCGAGGACTACGACGCGCTGGTCCTCCCCGGCGGTGTCGCCAATCCCGACCGACTACGCACCGATCCGCACATCGTCGAATTCGTGCGGGCCGCGGTCGAGTTGGGCAGACCCGTCGGGGTCATCTGCCACGGTCCGTGGACGCTGGTGAGCGCCGGTGTCCTGAAGGGTCGCCGCATCACGTCGTGGCCCAGCTTGCAGGACGATCTCGTCAATGCCGGCGCGGACTGGGTCGACGAGGAGGTGGTCGTGGACACCTCGGGGGCCGGTGTGCTCGTCTCGAGCCGGAACCCCGGTGATCTCCCGGTCTTCACGGCGACGATCGTCGATCAGTTCGCAACGGCCGCCTGACCGGCACAGAGGGGGCGCGGATCCGGTCGACGGGTGGGCTGACGTGACGCGACGCCAGGTGCTGGTCGACGGCGGCGACGACGTCGGACACCGAAATGGCCAGCAGCCCGCCGTGTGGGGTGTCGCCATGCGGGTCGCCGGTTCGGCCGGCCCAGAGCATGGTGTGGAGTGCGCCGTCGTCTGCCAGACCCCACCGGGCCGGAGACGTCGGCCCGTACAGGGTCACCGTGGGCCGTCGCAGCGCGGCCGCGAGGTGGGCCACCCCGGTGTCGCCCGACACGATCAGGCGCGCCCCGGCCAGAAGGTCGACCAGGTCGAGGATGCCGGTCGTGCCCGAGGTGACTTGCACGCCCGGGCATCGACGTCCCAGACGGTCGCCCAGGGCACGTTCTCCGGGAGAGCCGGTCACCACGACGCGATGACCCCGCTCCTGGAGCGCATCGATCACCGCGGCAAACCGATCGAGTGGCCAGCGTCGGGCCCGGCTCGAAGCACCGGGATGCACGACGACATGATCTGCAGGCGGTGTCGCCGTGCGAATGACCCGATCGAGCCGGTCGACGGGCTGCTGCGTCGCGGTCTCGACCAGCGCACTCCACCGCTCGGTGTCGTGGTCGTATGCGTTCCACGGCTCGAACCGTTCGGTCGGCGTCGACACCGGCGGCGTCCCCCCGACCGGTCGGTAGGAGACGAGCCGCTGCGGTCGGGTGGCACGCAACCGTCTGGTGCTCTCCGGGCCCCGTCCGTGCAGGTTCACCGCGAGCACCGCTCCGTGGACCGTGTCGGGTAGGGGTTCTGCGAGCCCGGCGACGGCCACGAAGTCGTCGGCCACACCTGCCAGATCGGCAAGGGGATGCAACGACGCGGGCGTCGCGAGGGTGAGGCGTGCAGGAGACGTCGCACGTCGCAGACCACGCAACGCCGGGATGGCGGTGCACAGGTCGCCCAGTCCCAGCGCCCGCAGCGCCACGACGTGCCGGAGGGCCATCAGGGCCAGGACACCTCGTGGGGACCTGCCACCACGAGTTCCTTGATTTCACAGCCTCGGGGGCGTTCCAGGGCGAACAGCACCGTGTCGGCAACCGCGGAGGGGTCACAGAGCTGCGCATCGGGGCCCGGTCGGTACTGGTCGTCACGGTCGTCGAAGAACGAGGTCGCCATGCCTCCGGGGGTGAGCAGGGTGATGCCCACCCGACCCTTGAACTCCTCACACAGGGCTCGCGTGAGGCCCACCACTCCCCACTTGCTGGCACAGTAGGCCGACGCGTCGCCCGCCACCCGATGGCCGAGTGTCGAGGCGACGGTGACGAGGCGTCCGCCGCTCTCCTCGAGCAGTGGCAGTGTCGCTCTGGCGACCGCTGCCGTGCCGAACAGGTTCACCTCGACCACGCGTTCCCACTGGTCGGCGGGCAGCTCGCTGAAGGGTGCGGGCAGGTCCATGCCCGCGCAGGTGACGACCCCGTACAGCGCCAGATCGGGCCCGAGGACCGCATCGAGCACCCGGGACGTCGCCGCGGTGTCGGCGAGATCGACGACGTGAACCGGCCACGGGGCCTCGACGGCGCGGCGGTCCAGCACGATCGGCCGGCCGCCGACGTCGGCAACTCGAGCCGCGACCGCGGCGCCGAGACCGGATGAACCGCCGGTGATCAGCACGTGGCGTCCTTCGATCGGTGTCGATGAAGATGATTCAGTCATGGGCGCGTGCCTCCTCGATGAGCCGGGTCGTGGAATGCCCGGTGTGGAAGGGGACCGTCACCACGATCCCGCCCCAGGATTCGACGACCGCGGCCTCGGGCAGCGTGGCGCGGTCGTAGTCGCCACCCTTCGCGAAGACCTGTGGTCGTAGCTCGGCCAGCGCCCGCGACGGCGTGGCTTCGTCGAAGATGATCACCTCGTCGACGAAGCCGAGCGATGCGAGGATGTCGGCCCGGTCACGCTCGTGCTGCAGGGGCCGCCCGGGGCCCTTCAGGGCCGTCACCGAGGTGTCGGAATTGAGGAGCACGACGAGATGGTCGCCGAGACGGCGCGCCGATTCGAGAAAGCGCACATGGCCGACGTGCAACAGGTCGAAACAGCCGCTGGTGGCGACGACCCGACCACCTCTCGTCGCCGCTGGCGCGCTCGGGGTCGGAAGACCGGGCGTGCGCGACACGCCACCTTCCGCGACGAAGGCGGTCGCCGCGGCGGTTGCCGTGTCCACGGCTTCGCGAAGGAGGCCTCCTGCGGCGAGCGCCGAAGCAACCGCGACGGCGAACACGTCGCCGGCACCGCAGGTGTCGACGCCTCGATCGAGTGCTCGGGTGGTGCACACCAGTGGGGTTCCCGACCGGTCACAGAGCAGCACCCCATCACCCCCCATCGTCACCGCGACCGCATCGACGGACCACCGATCGACCAGCGAGCTTCCTGCCCACAGCGCCGCATGCAGGCCGTCTGAATCTTCGGTCGGAGGCACCGGTGCGAAGGCGCGCGCCTCGGCGAGGTTCGGGGACACGAGGGTCGTCCGGCGCAGCGGGATCGTTCCCCGGGGGTGAGGGTCCCACACCAGTGGGGCCGCGCCGCGCCGCGTCAGCATCGCCCTGACCGGAGCATCGGCCAGCAGTCCTCCGCCGTAGTCGGAAGCAACGACCGCGGCTGCATCGTCACACGCGGCCCGAAGGTGTTCGGGGTGGGTGGGGCCGCCGCGGATCCCGCCGCGGTCGACCCGCGCGACGCGCTGGCCACCACCGACGATACGGGTCTTGGTCGGAGTCGATCCGCCGGCGCCCAGATCACACACCTCGACCCCGGCGTCTTCGAGCAGTCGGGCCACCCGCCGTCCGGAGGAACCGCCGAGCATGGTCACGAACCGGATCGGCCCGGGGTGATGACGTGACGACAGGATCGCCGCGAGCGCCGCGCCGCCGGGACGGAACCGCTCGGTCGGATGATCGATCACGGGAACGGGCCCGTCCGGCGCCAGGCGGTCGACGTCGCCACAGAGGTCCACGTCGAGCAACGCGTCGCCGACGACGACGAGCGGGGCGGTCATCGTCGCACGGCCTTCATGCGGACACGTCGACTTCGCTCGAAGCGACCGGATGGGCGATCTGGTGAAGGCCGTGCCGGGTGGCTGCCGCCACGCTCCACCAACCGTAGGAGCGAGCCCGCACGGCGGCCCGTCGTCCCATCTCGATGACGAGTCGCGGCTGGTCGCGCAGTTGCCGCAGAGCCGCAGCGATCGCTCCCGGTTCACGCGGCGGCACCAACAGGCCGGTCTGTGCTGAGACCACGGTCTCGGCGAGCCCACCCACTGCGGTTGCGACGACCGGTACGCCGCACGCCATCGCTTCGAGCGCAACCATCCCGAAGGGCTCGTACCACGGACAGCAGGCGACGACGTGGGCGTTGCGGAGTACCGTCGACACTGCCTGGCGAGGGAGGGCGCCCAGCATCTCGACCCGGTCGAGCACGCCCAGGTCCGCGGCGAGCCCGCGGTAGCGCCTGATCATCGGGTCGTCATCGATCTCGGCGGGGTCGGGGCCGCCGGCGATCACGAGGGACGCGTCGGGTACCTGGGCGATCGCCTCGATGACGTTGCCGATTCCTTTGCGTTCCACGAGCCGGCTGACCGTGACGACGCGGAATCCCGGCGGCTCGGGCGGCCCGGGACGCGGCCGGAACCGGGCCAGATCGACACCGCAGGGGATGACCGCGAGATGGCCACTCGTCACGCCGCGGGCGCGGTGGAAGCGGGCTTCGGCGAAGGTGGTCGCCACGACGAGGTCGGCGGCACGCGCGGTGCGCTCCTCGACGGCGATCCGTTCGGCCGGACTGGTGTCGTGGCCGCGTTGCTCGCGACGTTTCTCTGCTCCCAACGCGTGGAACGTGACCGCAACGGGCACGCCCGTCGCCGCGCGTGCCCGCAACGCGGCCGCGGCGGACATCCAGAAGTGCGCATGGGCGACGTCAGGTCGATCGAAGGTCCATTCCCTGACGAGTTCGAATGCGAACTGGTCCATGAACGGCCACAGGTCGTCGCGGGGAACCGGGCACGGCGGCCCGGCGTCGATGTGGACGACCTCGACGCCGGCGCCCATGCGGACGACCCGGGGAAGGTCGGGGTCGTCTCGGCGGGTGTGGACCCGTACCCGGGCACCCTGGGCCGCCAGGGCGACGGCGAGCGCAGCGACGTGGACGTTCTGGCCCCCGGCCTGTTCTCCGCCGATCGATGCCAGCGGACTCGCATGTTCGGAGATCAGATCGATTCTCACCGCGTCACCTCTTTCAGGAGTCGTGCCCACTCGTCGAGGAATCGGTCGAGCCCGAAGCACCGACGAGCCGCGTCGCGCCCGATTCGTCCGGCATGTGCGGCGGCGGCGCGGTCGTTGGTGTAGGTGCGAATCGCTTCGATCAGCACCACAAGTCGATTCGACACCACCCCCGCGCCCTGCGGGACCGCGTCGGGAGTCTCGGTGGTTGCCAGTGCCACGACGGGGAGCCCCAGATGCATCGCCTCGACGAGTGACAGACCCAGTGACGTCCAACGGTTCGGATGCACATAGACGCGTCGGTGGACCAGTTCGCTCTGCAGCGAGCCGGGTTGCAGATTGCCGCACAGATGCACACCGGGAATCGGGTCCATCACCTCCTGCCCCATCCCGAACAGGTCGATCGGTGCGGCCTCTGCGAGCGGCCCGTAGAGGTCGTGACCGACGGCGCGGCCACGCCGTGCCGGGTCGTTGGCCACGATCGCCGCCCGCGGCAGGTCACCGATGAACGTCGCGCCGTTCGTAGTGACCCCATGGTCGATGACGACGGTCGGTGTCGACCCGCAGTCCCACATCAACTGGTTCGTCGCACTCACGTGCACGATGACCAGGTCGTCGCGGTCGGCCGCGGGGTGCCGGGTCGTGGCCGCCGGTCCACCGGGCGTGTTGTGTTCCACCCAGATCAGCGGCACGTCCCGCCCGGGGATCCTGCCGCCGAGCCAGTCCTGGGCCAGCAGTTCCTGGTTCTGTGACTGGATGACGACGGCGTCCACGGGCGCGTCCGCCAGCGCGGACGGCGCGACTTCCCGCGCGCTCCCGGGCCAGTTCCAATCTGGCGGGACACCTCTGCCATCGCTCGGCCTGCCGGGCAGAACCGGGATCAGAAGGTCGTGGTCGCCCGCCACGAACGACGTCATCCAGGAGCCGTGGACATGCCACACCAGCACGTTCATGCCGACCTCCGCGATGCTGGTCTCCCGAGGGCCGGCGCGTCGACGGGGAGATGAGCGGAGACGGCGGCGAGCACCTGGTCGACGGTGACCCGGGCGGTGCAGGGCTGTCCGGGCCGTGGACAGACCGACGATCGACAGCCGCGACAACCGATGGACTGGTCACCCAGCACGGTGACCCGGTCGGTCCAGGGACGCCACTGTGCACACGGCACGACCGGCGCGAAGATCGACACGACGGGTCGGCGGAGCGCCGCGGCGAGGTGGGCGGCTCCGGTGTTGCCGACCACCACGACCGAGGCCTGGGCGAGGGTCGCCGCGAGTTCCTCGAGCGTCGTTCGCCCGCCCAGATCGTCCTCGGCGCGCGCCAGATCCGGCGCGAAGCGTGCGGTCTCGGACGCCGTGCCGGTGAGCACGACCTCGACTCCGGCGCCGACCAGTGCACGGAGCACGCCGGTAACCAGGCCCGGGGGCAGGCCCCGCGCCGGAACGCTCGCGCCCGGATGGATCACGACCGCACCTCGGGCGGCCCGAGCGCGCGTGGTCGCATGGACCGGTTTGATCCGCAGGCCATCGTCTCCCTCCAGCACATAGCCGGCCGCTGCGGCGAGAGTCAGGTTGCGTCGAACCTCGTGCCCCTCGGTCCGCCGGAGACGTAGGTCGAGCAGCGCGCCGGGATGATCGGCTGCGATCCCCGCGATCCGCGTGGTCCGCGCGAGCCGCAACGTCAGCGCCATGGGCAGCGAACTCTGATGCTCGGAGGTGAACACCACCGCTCCGTCGAAGGGGTCGCGGCACCATCGGTCGACGGCCCGCTGGATCGTTCCCGTCGAAAAGGTCGTCTGCTCGAGCGGTATCCACGGTGCGTCGAAGACCTCGACATGGTCGACGCCGGGCAGGAGTGCGGCAGCGGGGGCGCCCCGCGGGCCGGCGATGAAGGTGACGTCGTCGGCCCGGGCGGCGATGGCCCGGACCGCCGGCCCGGTCATGAGCACGTCGCCGGCGCCGTCGAGGCGTACCACGGCGATCCGGCCTCCGGCGGGAAACGGTCGACCCTCGGCGGTGTCGCCGTTCAGGCCGGGACTGGAGATCCGGATGCTCACGACGCGCCTGCGAGGACCATGGCCACCGCCTGGGCGAGGTCGGGGGCGACCAACGGTGCCCGGTCGACCTCGATCGGTCTCGTCTCGGCGTTCGGCACGAGAATCGAACGGGCGCCGACCACCTCCGCGGCTCCCGAGTCGGCGGCGGTGTCGCCGATCACGAGGCAAGCGGCCGGAGCCACCCCAAGGCGCGCGGCCGCCTCACGCACCATCCCCGCGCGGGGTTTGCGGCAGTCGCACCGGTCGGCATCGGTGTGGGGGCAGCAGGTGGTCACGTCGAATGGGCCCAGCAGCGCCTCGAGTCGACGATTGCAGGCCTCGACGTCGGCGGCGTCGATCATCCCGAGGCCGACCGCACTCTGATTCGACACGATGCCGACGGGAATGCCGGCGCGCCGCAGCCGGTCGAGGGCCCGGCGCGCCCCGGCGACGGGAACCACGAGTTCGGGGTCGCCGTTGTAGGGCACGTCTTCGATGAGGGTGCCGTCGCGGTCGAACAGGACCGCCGCGGGTCGAGTCGGCCGTTGTGGCCAACGGCGCAGCGTCCCCCACGACCACCAGGCGGTCGCGGCGAACGGAATCGCCGCCGTGGTGGCAGCCACCCGGGCGTAGGCGCGCACGTCGTGGTCCGTTCCGGCGATGCGTCGTGCAAACAGTTCGATCATGCCGGCCGTTCCGAGAGAGGCGGCCACGACTCCGGCCCGCGGGTGCCGCGGCCACCAGGCCGGAACAGCGAGCAGGGCTGTGACGATGCCGACGTGAACCGGGAGCCGCCCGCGCGGTGACGCCGATGCGGTGCGCCAGCCCGGCCCGTGCTTCCGCCGCATCAGGACGTCATCGGCATTCCCCCGCTGTCGTCGCACGCTGGCGGTCCAATCCTCGGGCCGCACCGGGTGGTCGGCGCGGCGGGAGCCGACCGTCAGATCGCCGAGGCGTGCGGCACGCAGTCCGAGGTCGCTGTCTTCGCGATAGGCACGACGGAACGCCTCGTCGAAGCCGCCGACTTCGGCCAGGACGGCGCGCCGGTAGGCCATGTCCGCGGTGATCCAGCGACCGGTCTCCAGCCGGCGTGTCTGACGCGCCCAGTCCGTCGACGGGCCCGGGCCCACCGGCACGTGGATCCTGCCCTGGACTCCGACGACATGATCTGCCGCCTCGGTGACGTCCTCGCACAGCGCGTTCACCCAACCCGCACGCACGGACACGTCGTCGTCGATGAACACGATCCAGTCGCACAGCGAGCAGCGCCAACCCGCGTTCCGGGCGGCGGCGGGGCCGCGACCACCGGTCCGCACGAGGCGGATCCGGGGCGGGCCCGGATCGACGGCGACGGGGCCACACGGTGGCCGAGGGCGGTCGTCGACCACCACGATCTCGTCGATGACCGCGCTCGACCGACCGCCGGCCGCGACGGCCTGGGAGTGCAACGCGGCCAGAAGCGGAATGAGCGTCGCTCGACCGATCGTGGGGACGACGATCGCGATTCTCGCGGCCCTCACCGAAGGAGCGTCGGCCCTGGTCTCGGTGATCGGTGCGGGAATCGACACGGAGAAGCACTGTCCCGGAGTGCCAGGTCGAAACGACGAAGTGCGACCGGACGCTCAACCGCCGCCCGCGAAGACGTGGTTCCGCTCGACGAGAAAGGGCCCGAGCGCCAGGACGTCGAGCGGCGTCGACCCGAAACACTCGAGTACGTCTCGCGGTGTGTCGACGATCGGTCTGCCGGCCGTGTTCAGCGACGTGTTGACGATCACCGGAAGCCCGGTGTGGCGTTCGAATGCGGCGAGACATTCGTGCAGGAGCGGTTCGGCGTGGCCGTTCACCGTCTGGATGCGAGCGGTGCCATCGACATGCACCACGGCGGGGATCCGCTCCCGCCAAGCGGGCGCGACCCGGTGCGTGAACAACATGTACGGGCTCGGGATCGGGCCGCCCGAGAAGATGTCCTCGGCGCGCTCCTCGAGCACCATGGGGGCGACCGGGCGAAACTTCTCACGTCCCTTGACGTCGTTGATGCGGTCGAGGTTCGCCGCGTGACCCGGATGTGCGAGCAGGCTGCGGTGGCCGAGTGCCCGCGGGCCGAACTCCGATCGGCCTTGAAACCAGGCGACGAGCTCGTTGCGCGCGAGGTGCCCGGCGACGGCGTCGGCCAGGTCCGGCGGTCGGCGGTAGGGCACCCTGGCGTGGACGAGCGCGGCTTCGAGTTCACGCTCGGACCAGCTCGACCCGAGTGCCGCGGTCACCATCGGTTTCACCGCCTCGTCGCGACCGAGGGCGGTCGCGACTGCGGCTCCCAGGGCCGTTCCGGCATCTCCGGCCGCCGGTTGCACCCAGACCTGCTCGAAGGGGCCGTCTTCGAAGATCCGACTGTTCGCGACACAGTTGAGTGCGATGCCACCGGCCATGGTGAGACGGGTCTCACCGGTGCGCTCACCGAGCCAGGCGGCGTAGTCCACGAGGATCTCTTCGACACGTCGCTGCACCGACGCGGCGAGGTCGATGTGATCGGTGGACAACGACCCGTCGCCGCTGCCACCGGGCGCGAACCTTTCCCATTCGACTGCGCCGGTCGACAGTCGCCCGTCGCCGTCGAGGCGGAACAGGCGGCGGAACTCCTCGAGAAAGCGAGGCTTGCCATAGGACGCCATGGCCATGACCTTGTACTCGTCGGAACTTCGCCGGTAGCCGAGGTGCTGGGTCAACTCCTCGTAGCGCAGCCCCAACGAGTTGGGCAGCGCCGATGCCGCCAGGACCTCCAGGTGTCCGTCGTGGAACCGACCGGCGAGGGTCGACGCGGACTCGCCCCGGCCGTCGAGAACGAGCACGGCACCGGAATCGAAGGGCGCCATGCCGTATGCGGATGCGGCGTGTGCCACATGATGCGGCACGTGGTGCACCCGCGATGGGTCCAGCCCGGCCAGCACCGTGGTGAGAAATTCCGGAGCCCGCGTGGCATACAGCGTCCGCAGGTGTTCCCAGGGCGCCGCGCCGTTCTCCTCGCTGGTCGGAGCGAGAGCCGGGTCATAGGAGTACGCCACTGCGTCGAGGTCCCCGGGCTCGATACCGCCGACATCCATGCAGAATCCGATGGCCGCCTCGGGAAGTTCCCACGTGGCGAAGGGCACCGGCGACTTGCCGTGTTTGCGACGGCTGAATCGTTCTTCTTCGGCTGCGGCGACGACGGTGCCGTCGACGAGGAGTGCAGCAGCCGGGTCATGGAACACCGCATTGATACCGAGGATCGTGCTCATTGCCGAGTGCTTGCCCGGCGCCGGGTCTCGAAGCACATCTGTGCGTTTACCTGCTGTCGACCGGGCGAGTCCCGAGGTGTCGGCGCAATCTTCGGCGTCTCACGAGAGGACACGACGTGCAGGACCAGAGCCCGGGTTGCCGAATCGTGACCGCATGAGTGGACCAGTTCCGACGGAGTCGGAACGTCCTCACCGTCCGCCGCGCGCGCCAGGCGTCACCGTGGTCATCGCCACGCACGGTCGCCGCGACGAGCTGGATCACACGCTGACCGAACTCGAGGCGCTGCCGGAACGACCCGAGGTCGTGGTCGTCGACAATGCGTCACCCGACGACCTCCCCGACCTGATCGCGCGGCGCCATCCCATGGTGCGGTTGGTGAAGCTGCACGAGAATCGGGGTGCGGCCGGACGCAACGTGGGTGCCGAAGTCGCCACGACACCGCTCGTCGCGTTCTGCGACGACGACTCGTGGTGGACGGCCGGGTCGATCGCCACGGCGGCGGCCGCGTTCGAAGAACGAGACGACCTGGGACTGGTGACCGCTCGGGTACTCGTGGGTCCCGACGAGCGCATCGATGTCGCCTGTGTGGAGATGGAAGCGTCACCCCTCGAGAGCGATGGCGCACCCGGCGTCTCGGTGATCGGCTTCATCGCCGGAGCGTGCATGGTCCGTCGCCAGGCGTTTCTGCACTGTGGCGGATTCGATCGCCGGTACCTGATCGGTGGTGAAGAGGAACTCCTGGCGCTGGATCTCATGGGTGCCGGGTGGCAGATCAGCTATCTGGCAGCCGCGACCGTGCGTCATCGCCCTTCGAAGCGACGGGATCGGGGTGAGCGGGCACGTCTGCTCGTCCGCAATCGTCTGTGGACCGCGTGGCTCCGTCGGCCGGGATGGTCGGCGATACGCCGGAGTGGCCGCATTCTGCGAGAGGCCGGTTTCGGCCGAGAGCTGCTCGGGGTCGTGGATGCTGCGGGGCAACTCGGTTGGGTGCTGCGGGAACGCCGTGTGGTGCCCGAGGGGGTCGAACGCCTCGTCCGCACCGTCGAGTCGGCAGCGACCCGCGACCCGCCGGACGGGGAACTCCTCTGATCGGTTTGTCGAGGCCGTCTCGGGTCAGTGAGCCCATGACAGGCGCCGACGTCTCGAGGGACCCGGTGTCGTTCGATCCGATCCATCGGATCTGAAGCACTCGCCGATCGAATCGAGGACATGAGCCATGGCTTTCGAAGTGACCGAAGTACAGCACCGATTGAAGGGCGCCGACTATCCGGCTCGTGGGGCGCAACTCGCCGAGCTGGCACGTAGCAATGGTGCCTCCGAGGAGCTGACTGACGCCCTCGCCGACATCGACGGCGAACTCAGCGGTCCTGACGACGTGGCGCAGCACCTGGAGGGTTCGCTCACCGGGTCGACCGGCGATTGACCGGTCGAGCGAACCCGAGCCGATCGTGTCCTTCCTCGACCACCGTGCGTCGCCGTCACGCTCGGGCACACTCGGCCCGCCTCGCGGTGGCCGGGTCGCCTCGGCCCCGGTACGTCAGGATCTCCGAAAACACCTGAGCGCCACGAGAGCGGCGGTCGACGGTCTTGCTTCGCAGCTGGACCGCATCGAGCAATGGGGCGATCTGCTGGCCAGGCGCCTGGGGTCGGGCTCGACGTTGCTCGTCGCGGGAAATGGTGGTAGCGCGGCACAGGCTTCGCATCTCGCGGCGGAGTTGGTCGGTCGGTTCGATCGGGATCGGCCGGCGTTCAGCGCGATCAGCCTGGCGGTCGACCCGGCGACGGTCACGGCGCTGGCGAACGATTACGGCGTGGGGGCCCTGTTCGCCCGCCAGGTCGAGGCCCACGGTCGCCCCGATGACGTGCTGGTCGCCTTGTCGACGTCGGGCTGCAGCCCCGACCTTCTGGCCGCGGTCGAAGCGGCGACCGACCATGATCTGACGGTGCTCGCGCTGACCGGTCCGGCGCCGAACCCTCTGGCCGATCTGGCCCATCGCTGGATCACGGTCGAGTCCGATCGCACCTGCGTCATCCAGGAGATGCACCTGGTATTGCTGCACCTGTTGTGCGAGGCGTTCGATCGCCACCTGCGCTGACCTGGCGCAACCACCGGCGGTGGTCGAGCGAACCACCCTTCCACACCGAGCACACCGGTGTACACGGCCTGGTAGACCGTCTCCACACACGGCGGGGTCGCGCGGTACTCTGCGACCTGGTCCGCCCAGATCGCCAAGCCGGTGTTCCTCGGCAGCAGCACGGTCACCGATCCCCTCCCTGCACAACTCGTCAGTCCTGAAAACCCGGGGGCGACACCGTGATGCTCTGCTGTGCGGTGGTGAGCAGGTAGGCGTAGCTGAGGGTCACGCCGAGGTTCTTGGCGAGTCGGTCGGGGGTCCGCAGTTCCGGCAGGGCCAAGGGCGCGGGAATGCCGGTCTCTCTGCCGGTCATCCTCGACGTGCAACCACCATCCGCGACCCGGTGTGAGCGAGACATGAGCAAGTCACCCCGCGACCCCTACTGCCTCCGGTCTGAAGACCGCCTCTGACCCGGGGATGTGCGGTGGGCGTACCAGGACTCGAACCTGGGACCTCTGCCGTGTGAAGGCAGCGCTCTAACCATCTGAGCCATACGCCCGCGGGTCAACGACGATAGCGCAGGTCCGCGGCGGAGCACCGATCCCCTCATCGCCGCCGGACTACCGTGTGGGCGATGACCGAGCCAGGACCACTGCTCGCGTCGGGGCGGGACGCCGACATCTACGACGTGGGCAACGGATCGGTGCTCCGCCGGGCGCGTTCGGGACGACCCCTGCATCACGAGGCCCGGGTCATGCAGCTCGCGCACGCCGCGGGCTACCCGGTCCCCGAGGTGCGTGGCATCAGCGACGACGGCGTCGATCTGGTGATGGAGCGCATCGAGGGACCCACCCTGCTCGACGACCTGGCAGCTCGGCCCTGGCGCGTGCACAGCTCCGCCGATCTGCTCGCCGGGCTCCTCCGCGACCTGCACGCAATCGAGGTGACGCCTGCCGATGACGGCCCGGACCACGCAGGCGGTCTCCGCCCGGCGACGACCGGGCCGGGGCCCAGCCTGGTCCACCTCGACCTGCATCCACTCAACGTGCTGGTGTCGCCCAAGGGCCCCTACGTGATCGACTGGGCGAACGCAGGCGCCGGCGTCGCCGAGGTCGACGTGGCCGTCACCTGGGTGGTCATGGCCGGGGCCGCGGTGCCCGGCGGGCGGGTGACCGCCCTGCTCGGCCGGGCGTTGCGCGACCGTTACGTGCGCAGACTGTTGAGCTCGTTCGACCTCGAACCGATCCGGCGTCGTCTTCCCGAAGCCGCTGCGTGGAAGATGGCCGACGTGAACATCGACGACTCCGAGCGGGCCCGCATGCAACGCCTCGTCGACCAGCAGGCCGAGTCCAACTAGCACCTGCACGCGTCCGAAAATTGCCGCGCGGATCGAGGCCCGCGGGCCGTACCTTCGACGGCATGGTCACCGACCCGCCATCGTCGCCGGAGTCTTCCCTCGGTCCGGGCGCGCGCACGACCCTGCGTCGCCAGCGCGACCGCGGCATCCACGACGCTTCGGTGGTGTACGCCATCCTCGACGCGGCGCCGATCTGTCATGTGGGGTTCACCGCGGCGCCCGATGGTTCAGAGGCGTACCCGGTCGTGTTGCCGATGGTGCACGCCCGCCTGGGCGACCGGCTGTACCTGCACGGCGCGCCGGCCAACGCCATGCTGGGCGTGCTCGCCACGGGCACACCGGTGTGCGTGACCGCGACGATCGTCGACGGTTTGGTGCTCGCCCGGTCGATGTTCCACCACTCGATGAACTTCCGCTGCGTGACCGTGTTCGGCACCGCCGAGATCGTGGACGACGCCGACGAGATCCGCGCCGCGAGCGGGGCGTTGGTCGACCACGTGGTCCCAGGTCGCGCCGCCATCACCCGGCCACCGACCGCATCGGAGATCCGGCGGACCCGTTTCGTGGCGGTGCCGATCGTCGAAGCGTCCGCGAAGATCCGCACCGGCGGACCGAACGACGAACCCGAAGATCTCGACCTGGAGGTGTGGGCCGGGCACGTGCCGGTGTCGAGTGTCGCAGGCGCACCCGTGCCCGATGCGGGGGTCGCGGTCAGCTACCCCCGCTGAGCCGGTCGCGTAGGCCCGAGGCGCGTTCGATGCGCCGCTCGGCCGTGGAACGGATCGCATCCCGTGAGGCGATCACGGTGACCTGTTCTCGAGCGCGGGTCACCGCGGTGTAGAGCAACTCCCGAGACAGGACCGCCGAGGTCGACTGGGGAAGCGAGACCACCACCCGGTCGAACTCGGAACCCTGACTCTTGTGGATCGTCATCGCCCACCAGTCCTCGTGGTCCCGCAGCCGTGCCGTGCCCACCAGCCGAGGCCCGTCGCCACCGGCGAGGGCGACCTGCAACACCGCAGCATCCGACGGGTCGGCGACCGTGATCCCGGTGTCACCGTTGAACACACCGTTCGCGGGATCGTTGCGGGTCACGATCACCGGTCGACCGACCGTCCAACGGTTCCGATGCAGCCCGACCCCGGTGCTGACGCGGTCGTTCCACCATTCGAGACCGAACCGGCCGGCCCGGATGCCGGCCAGCACCTTGTAGGACCGCGCTGTTGCCAGGGCTTCATCGGATGCACCACGCTCTGCGGCATTTCGCAGGTCCCTCCCCCATCGGACCGCCTCGGATGACAATCGGGCCACGGCCGGCCCGTCGTCGGGATCGATCAGGTGCAGCGCGTCGTGCGTCGGATCGTCCAACAGTGCGACCGTCGCCTCACCGTCTCCCCGGCGGATCGCGTCGGCCAGCTCGGCCAGGTCGCCACCGAAACGGTGGCTTCGCTGCAGTTCGGTCACGCTCCCCTGCAGCGGCGACGACGGCCAGACCGCCGCATCCACGACGTCTCGCAGCACCGAACCGACCTCGACGCTGAGGAGCTGGTCGGGGTCGCCGACGAACACCAGATGCGCATCGGTTCCCGCTGCGCCCACCAGGCGGGTCATCATCGGCAGGTCGATCATCGAGGCCTCATCGACCACGATCAGGTCGTGGTCGAGACGCCTCGGCGGGTCGACGCCGAGGGTCGCGGACGGGTGCATTCCCAGGAGTCGGTGGATCGTCGTGGCCTGGACCGATGCACCGACGGCCTCGGTGAGACGTTCGGCCGCCTTGCCCGTCGGCGCGGCCAGCGCCACCGTGCCCGTGGGATGCACGTGTCCGAACGCCTCGAGCAATCGCCCCACCGTCCAGGTCTTGCCGGTCCCCGGACCACCGATCACGAAGCTCAACGGGCGGGTCAACGCCCTCCTCACCGCGTCGGGCTGGGGGCCTGTTCGAGAATCGGCGTCGGTGAACACCGTCCGGACAGCGGCATCGACGGTCGCCTCGTCGGCGAAGGCGTGATGGGTCGTGGCCCGGGCCACCAGGCGGTCCCGCAGGACGTGTTCGTAGCGGGCGTAGCGGGCGAGCCACAGACGACCGCGTTCAGGGTCGAACACGAGCGGGCGGTTCCAGGCGGCATCGCCGGACTCGTCGATCTGCACGCAATCACTCTCGGCGAGCGTGGCGGACCAGGCCTTCGGGTCGGGAAAGGTGAAGGGCACAGTGATCTCGGGTCCGGCCGTGCTGCTCAACTCGGTTGCGTCGGCCAGGTCGACACAGGAGTGGCCGAGGCGGCGTCCGAGGGCTGCGATGGCCACGGCGAGCACCACGTCGTCGTCTGCCCGACCATCGGCGGGACCGTGACGGGCCACCGCATCGGCCACGGCGAGCTCGCCGGCCTGCAGTACACCCGCATCGACGAGCGGTTGCAGGACATCGACGCCGGGGGGAACCAGGGGACGCATCCGACGCATCACGCGGACCTCCCCGCGAATCGGGCATCGAGTTCGGCGATCAGGCCCGGTGGGACCCGCCAGGACGCCACACCCGGCGGCTGCTCTTCGCTGCCCGCGGGCACGACAGGCAACATGCCCCGGACGAACAGGTAGGTCACCCCACCCAGATGGACAGCGGGGTCGTAGTCGGGCAGGCGCCACCGCAAGTAGCGGTGCAGCGCCACCGAGTACAACAACGCCTGTAGCGGGTAGTCGTGGGCGACCATGGCCTTCACCAGCGCGTCGGGGCCATAGTCGTCGGGGCCGGGCCTCTGGCCCGCGGGGTGCAACCGGTTGGACTTGTAGTCGCTCACCACGAATCGCGGCGTGTCGCCGTCGGCCTCGTAGATCCGCGCGACCAGGTCGATCGAACCGGTCAGATGACCCGACAGGTCGACGGTGAAGCGGCCCCCGGCCAGCCCCTCGGCCCACGGGCGGTACGGGTCATCGGATGGCAAATGCGCCAGCGCCACCTCGCCGATCGTTCTGGCGGTGAGTGCCCGGTCGTCGGCGGGGTCCAATCGCAGATCGAAACTGCACTCGCTCAGCCGATCGGCGAGGCGCACGTCCCGCAGGCGCCGCCCACCCCAGAGTGCCCCCAAGGGGGCTTCGATGGCCTCGGCGAGACCGTCGACGAGCAGCTCCTCCCCTGTCCCATCCACCGACCCGGCGGGCCCCGCTGGACGCAGAGGCAGGTTGCGGACTGCCTGCTCTGCCACGAGAGTTCGCCGGAGATCGCCGACAAGATCGTCACTGATGAAGTCCACGTCTTCGAGGACCGCGTGGACGAGTGTGCCGAACGCCGTGCCCGCGGGCAGCCATGCCAGCGGCGACACCGGCGTCTCCGAGGCCCGCGCCGCGGTTTCCTCGACGTCGCCCAGGATGCCGTCGCTCGCCACAGCGTCCGGTCCCTCGTCTGCGCCGCTCTCGGTGGGGGCGTCGTCGTGGAAGGTTTGGTGGTCCCGACGTGCGGTGATCGCGGTGAACGACCAGCGGGACGGGTACCGATCCGGACGCTTCGACAACGTGGCCACGGACAGCTCGGAGGCGCCCGTCTTTGCGGCATCCGTGTCGGACGTCGCTGTCTGGCCTGGTTGCCAGCGCGGCATCGCGCCGGCGAGGTCGTCAGCGTCGAGGATGCGGATGCCAAGCGTGCCATCCGAGCGCGCGGCCAGTGCCTCGAGCTGCCCGCGGGCAGCCTCGCCCGTGGGTGGCGTGATCTTGTCCGCACGGTAGAAGTCGAGGTCGATCGAGCCATCGGCGTCACGGGCGAAGAGCACCCGGGTCAGCGGCGCGTAAGGGGAATTCTGCTCGTGGATCCAACAGGTGAACACGTGGTGCGCGGCCCGGGTGAGCGCCACGTACAGCAACCGCAGACTCTCGTCGCGTTGCTCGTTGCGTGCTCCCTGGACGAAATCGGCGCCTTTGGCGAGGTCGACCACCTGTCGACCAGATGTCTGGTCGTAGGAACGGTCGGCCTTACAGCCGTCGAGTTTGTGCATGCCGATGCAGCCGACGATCGGGAACTCGAGTCCTTTGGCCTTGTGGACGGTCATGATCGTGACCGAGGGAGCTCCCGTCGGGATGCGACGCTGGCCGATCCGGTCACCGCCGTCTTCCTGTGATCCGGACGGGGGATCGAGCAATCCGATCAGGCGATCCGGCGACACCGGAGCGGTTCCGAACTCGACGGCGAACAGCTCGCCCAGGTGCTCCAGATCAGTCATGAGTCGGTCACCGCCGGCGCTGCCGAGGACCCGGGTGACGACCGGAGATTCGGCCCAGATCCGCCCCGTGAACGCTGCGGGTCCCGAGCGGCGAAGCTCCTCGGCCCAGTCGACGAGTTGGCGCTGGAATGCGGCGATCGTCTCCTCGTCGACGGCGGCGAGATCGACGGGGGATCGCAATGGCCCGAACACCCCGACTGCGGCGGCGCGTGCCCGACGGGCGTCCGCCGGATCGGCCACTGCTTCGAGGAGGTAGCGCCATGCGGTCGCGGCCACACTGGGTTTGGGGGAACTGGACCAACCCGGGGCGGCCGACGCCCGGACGTCGCCTTCGCCGTGTACGACAGCCGGGATTCCCGCCTGTTCCAGCGCGGCGGCCACCGTTGCCCCGACCACATGGGAGCGCACGAGAATCGCGATGTCCGAAGGATCGACGCGACGTGCCGACCCGTCCCCATTCTCGATCATCCCGTGGTCCAACAGGTCGATCAGATGCTCGACGAGATACCGATCGATCACCTGGTCCGCGATTCCGGCGCCCACCGTCTTGGACCGAGTCTCGAGCTCGAGACTCTCCTTGTCTGCGAACGCCAGCTCCACCGGAATGATCGGTTGGCCGTCACCCAGTCGCAGACGGCTCTCCTCATGTGCTGGGGCTGGGCCGACCGGCGTGAAATCGATCCCGGAACCGAACTCGGCTCCCGTCAACAAGGTCTCAAGACCGTGGAGGACCGGACCGTCCGAGCGCCAGTTCGTACCGAGCCGGCGTCTCGCCATGCCCGACTGCGAAGCCGCGCTGGAGTACGTGTGGATGTTGGCCCCGCGGAAGGCGTAGATCGCCTGCTTCGGGTCGCCCACGAGGATCAGCCGCCCGTCCCCCCGACCGAAGCAGCGATCGAAAATGGACCACTGGACCTGGTCGGTGTCCTGGAACTCGTCGATCAGCGCCACCCGAAACTGGTCACCGAGTCGCTTCTGCAACGCGGTGCCCACCGGGCCGTCGAGCGCGCCCCGGAGACCGGTCAGCAATTCTCCGTAGCTCCGGAACCCGCCGCCGCGCCGACGCGCCGCCGCGATCTCGACCGACCGGCGCGCGACCAGGGCGCACGCGGTTGGTTCGTCGACCTCGCCCGACGCGACCAGCGATTCGATTGCCGCGGGGGCC
>JBDZUV010000033.1:24063-28198 GCA_040255345.1 Actinomycetota bacterium
CCCGTCGGCAGGCTGTTGCTGGACGCGAAGCGCAAGGGCATCGTCGATCGACTTTGCGGTGGCGACGACCCGGCCAACCGACTTCGGCAGTGCTCGTAGAGGTGGTGGAATGTCCGAATCGTCATCATCGGACCCACCGGTGATGGGGACGGTCGAGTAGCGGTGGGACAGCGACGCGTACTCGTCGTTCGCCGCATCGATGAGCATCTCCGAGGAATCGGTGAGGACCGTGAAATCGGTGTTTTCTCCGGCCAGTGCCCCGAAGGAGGCGAGGGCCCGCTGGGCGAACCCGTGGATGGTCGTCACGGTCAACGCGTCGTACCGGGCGAGCGCGTCGGTGAGGTTGGCCCGCGCCGTGGACACATCCCAGGACCGGAGTGACTCGACGATCGGGGCGAGCCCTGGATCGGGTGCGGAGTCGTCGAGGGTTTCGCGTACTCCTTCGATGGTGGCGCGGATCCGATCGCGCAATTCGGCCGTGGCGAGTCGGGTGAAGGTGACGACCAGAAGCTCGTCGACCCCCACCTCACCCCGCCCCAACAGGTGCACCGCGAGCCCTGTGAGGGCATGGGTCTTCCCCGTGCCGGCGCTCGCTTCGATGAGCAACCGCGCTGGAGGCGACTCGGTGATCTCGAAATCCGGGTACTCCATCAGCCCGCTCCCCCCTCGGTGACGACCGTCTCCTGCCAGTGACGGTCCAGGTCGGCAAGGAATCCGGCCACACGACCCATCTCTCGCTGCGGCTCGGGATCTCTCGGCAGGAGTGGCTCATCGAGAATCCGGAACAGTGGCCGGCCGGCCGAGAGGAACTGCAGCTCCGCTGAATACCCGGAGGCGCGATCCCAGGCGTCGCGCACTTTCTTGTCGATCGGCCTGTCGCTCCAGCCATCGCCCCCACCAGCGAGCAGCCAGGATGCGAACGCCTGGAAACTCACCGCCTCCGGGGACCGGCAGAGTGCATCGCGCCAATCCACGATCCGCTGCAGCGCTCGTCGCGCCGCGTGCCCGTCATCGACGACCCCGAAGTTGGCGGCCTCGAACGGCTTGTTCGAACTACTGGATGCAGGCCGCCCGATCAGGATCGCCTCGAAGGACTCCCCGGGGAAGGAGGCTGCCAGCGCCAAGAGCTCGATCCAGATGCTGAGGCGGTGCCCGACCTTGAGTCGGCTTGCCCGCGCGCTGAACAGCACGCATCCGTCAGGAGTGCGGAACACCTCCGCCTTTCCGGTGATCCGTCGACCACCGTCCAAGTTCAGATCGACCGGTATCATGACCGTTTCCCCGGAGGGCCGGGCTGCGCGCGCGGCTTCCGCCAACGCCGCCGCCTCGTCGTCGACCTTCGTGAAGTCCGACGCACCGATGGTCCCGACCGGGAGACGGTCCTGGGCGGTGAGCAACCGCAGCCTGGCAGCCGTGTCGACCGCGGCGCCATCGGTCTGGTGAGCCTCGAACAGTTCGCGGCGGATGCCACTCTCCTCGAGCAGGTCGAGCCCAGTACGGAGATGTCCCTGCAGGTCGCCCGCTTCCCGAGGCAGACGAACGTCCAAGACACCGCGGCACAGGTGCTTGGCCGGGTCCTCGAGGAACGCCGCGAGGTCACTGAGCTCCACGAGTTCCTCGCACTCGACCGGGCCGACATCTGGCGCCGGGACGGACGTGCGGGAGGTCGGCCTGTTCGACGTCGAACCTACGGTGATGCGAGCACGGGCGCCCGCCAGGGCAAGCGGGTCGAAACTCCATGGTCGACCGTCGACGAGAGCCCCGTCGATGAAGTTGTCCGGGTCCGTACCGTGGCGCGGGTGGTTGATCCGCAATGTATCGACGGCACCGTTCCCCGCGGGGCCCAGTTGCCGGATCTCACCCCACAACTCGGCCAGAGCGACGCTGTCGGGGAGCTGCTGGTTCGTGGTCAGGTCCCGGACGTCGTGGAAGATGTCCAGGGCGTCGCCGGCCGAACCGATCGCGGCGAGGTAGGCCGCAAGCGTGGTCGCACGGGGGTCGGGGTCCCCCGAGCGGGGGTCGAGCCCCAACAGATCGTCGCCGTCACGGACCGGGGAGGGCACCGCCCCTTCGTCGAGACCGAGCAGACCCACGACGCGGAATGGGACTCCCGCCAGCCGATCGGTGGTCGTGAAGGTGACGCCACCACGGAACCCGCCGCTCCCCCAGCCGCCTCCTTCGAGGCGGTGCAGCAGCTCGGGGCGGAGATCGCTCAGGGTGGTGGGGAGCTCACCCGCCCAGGTCTGCAGCGTCCCCGAGTCGTCGAAGTCCACCTGACACATGCGGTGCAGCGCGTCGAGTTGCCAGTCCGCACCGTTTTCAGGGGCCACGAGTGCCTCCAGATCGGCAGCGAGTTCGCGCAGTCGCTCGGCGGTCGGCATCGGTTCTGCGGCCGACTTGGACAACGCGGCGAGACGGGCCAGCAGATCGGCCAGTCGACCGAGGAGCTGGGCGCCGTCACTCTCGACGGCGTAGGGCACCAGGTCGTCGCCGACGACGACATCGTCGCGGGCGTGGGCGACGCCGAGGGCGAGCCGATCGAGCGCTCGGCGCCACGTCCCGGCGACGATTGCCGGGTCGACGCCGTGCTGTGCCCGGTGGGCGCCGTCGATACCCCAACGAACGTCGAGCTCGATGACCCAGTCACGGATCGACGCCAGGTCTTCGTCGTCGAACCTCCAACGATTCCGCACCGCCGTCAGTCCACAGAACTCGACCACGTCGAGAGCGCTGAACCGGCTCGACACGAGACCGAGCACGGCCCGGACCGCGACCACCACTGGGTTCTCGGGACCGCCGCCGGCACCGTCGATCCGGTACCGGATGGTCGGGCTGCCCGCGGGCAGTTCGCCGGCGACGTCGGCGCGGTCGCTGCTGCGCCCGCGACTGGTGAACACCGAGTGGATCAGCGGGGTGAAGCGCGCCAGATCGCCGCAGAACACGACGATGTCCTCTTCGGTGAGCGTGTCATCGTCTTCGAGTCGGGCACAGATCGCGTCACGCAGCACCTCGACCTGCCGACGGGCGCCCTGACAGCCGTGGACCCGCAGCGACCCGTCGGCCTCGCTCCAATTCGGCAATCGACAGACCGGCTCTCCCTGCAGATGGCGCTGGAGTCTGCCGAGCAGGGAAGCCGGTGACGCAGCGAACTCGGCAACCGGTGACAGCAGGTGTTGTCGGAACGGTGCGAACACCTCCCTGGTCGCACCCACACCGACGGCCCACGAGCGCGTCAGCCCCTGCCAGGTGTCCGGCGGCCCCGCTGGCGCGGGATCGAGCAGCAGACAGTGGACGCTCCGATTTGCCGCAACGGCGTCCAGGAGCGAGGCGAACTCCGATCCTCCTGGTGGGGTGACAAACCCGAAGAACGTCACACGCCCTGGCAGATCGACCTCGAGGGACCCTTCCCGCAACCGACACTCGAGATCGGGAAGTCGTTCGGCGGGACTCGACGTGGCCAGCCGGTCTCGAAGCGCGCGGAACAGCCGAGGCTGCCACAGATCCGCGTCGGGCAGTTGCTCGCAGTCGCCGTCGACATCCCGGCCCTGCGCCCAGGCTCGCAGCATCGCCGGCCGGTAGGTCTCGTAGCGGGTGAACAGCCCCGAGGTCCGTCGCGCCCGGGCAGTCAGGGTCACTCCTTCGGCCAGAGCGGGCAGGTCCAGGTTCTCGGTTTCGTCCTGGTACAACGCACACAACGTCCAGAAGACCCGCTCGGGAAGCCACGGGTCGGCCTCCCGTGGATCATCGAGTCCGGCCTGCAAGACCGCCCGGCGCAGATGGCCGACGCGGGCGAACTCGATGTTCGCGCTGATCCCGTCACCGGTATCAGGACCGGACGCGCCCAGGTGCCGGGCCAGCTCCAGCGACAGCCACCGGGCGACACCCGGAGTCGGCGTGGCGATCCACTCACGAACAAGCGGGTCGTCAGGTGGTGTCGCGAGCACCGACGCGCACCGTTCGGCCAGCGACCCCAGTGAGTTGCCACGCACGATCTCGAGCATGGTGGCGACCCTACTCAGAGGGTGTGACAGCGAAGTCGGGGCGCGCCCGCTTCTGTGGGAGTCCGGTTCACTCGCCGAGGCTGCGCAGCATTGCCGTCTGGGTGACCGTGGCGACGTGCACCGGTCATCTGGGG
>JBDZUV010000171.1:0-2028 GCA_040255345.1 Actinomycetota bacterium
GTGGCGGTGGCGGTGGCGGTGGGCATCGTGTCGCTACCCCAGGCATCACAGATGCGGGCGTGGTCGGCCGGTTCGAACGCTTCGGCGAGCGCGGCGACGTCGAAGCGGCGACTCAGCGCGGCGCCGATCGCGGCCGCCCGCTCGGGGACCGCCGGTGCGGCGAGCTCGCCGATCGCAGGAAGCCCGGGCCCGCCGGGGATCGGGTGCGGGTGCAACAGAAAGGTGTTCCAGAACACCAGCCGGATCTGATCGGGCGAGGACATGCGCCAGGGAATCTACCCGCCCGTTCTCCGGCCGGTCCCCCGTGGGGTGACCGTCCGCGCCTTGCGAAGCGGTCTCGCAGCCGACCGCACCGACCGAGCTTCGAGACGTAGGGCACGTTGTTCACGACCGTCCTGACGAGGTCCGATCAGGCGGGCCGGGGGGCGGGCGGGGTGGCCTCGAAAGAGGAGCGGCGCGCGTCCCGGGTCGTGACGGTCACACACGGGGATCGCGTCGGACCACCACACCGGCACCAGACAGGAAGTGCCCGGTGAGCGTGCGGTCGAGGTGGTTGACCCGCCAGCGCAGCATCTTCTCGTACAGCTCGGCGAGCACGGAGGCGTATGCCGAGTCCATCGCCCGGTTCACGATCTGGTCGGGATCGCTTTGCAGGTCGAACAGCAGCGGCGGCGCGATCTCGGGTGGCGCGGCGAAGTGCACGAGCTTCCAGTCGCCGGTCCGCAGCACCCCGACCGCGCACTGCTCCATGCTCAAACCGAACACGTCCTCGGCGAGGTGGCTCACCGGGTCACGGAAGTCCCATTCCCAGTGGGCGTCGCGGCGCCACGGCGTGGTGGCGTCGGGGTCGCCGCCGTGGAGGAACGGCTGCAGTGGCCGCCCGTCACATTGCAGCGGCACCTCGAGGCCCATCCAGGTGCACAGCGTGGGCAGCACGTCGACGTGTTCGGTGACCGCGTCGACGACGTGACCGCGGGTGGCGTCGGCCTCGGGCCGGGGGTCGACCACGATCATCGGCACGTGGTAGCTCTCGTCGAACCAGGCGAGTTTCTGGAGCAGCCAGTGGTCACCGGCCTGTTCGCCGTGGTCGGAGGTGAGCACGACCAGCGTGTCGGCCAGCAGGCCCTGGGCGTCCATCCAGTCGAACAGTTCGCCGAGCCGGTCGTCGACCTCGGCCATCGCGCCCCAGTAGGTGGCCCGCTGCTGGCGGCGGTCCCGCTCATCGGTCGGGCACCCCACGTCGGGCAGCGAGATCGCCGCGGCCGCGAGCGGGTGCATCGCCATCTCGTCGTCACGGTTGGGGTGGCCGCGGAACCCGCCGCCATCCTCGGCGTCGTAGACGTCGTGGTAACCCTCGGGGTTGCGGTACGGCGGGTGAGGCCGGATGAAGCTGAGGTGGGCGAACCATGGGGCATCGCCGGTGCCATGGTCGAGCCAGTCTTTGAAGGTCTCGACGACCATGACGGTTTCGGAATGCTCCGTGGCGAACCGGGTCGGCGCCCAGGTGTCGCCGTGGTCGTCCGCACCCGGGAAGTGCTCACGGGGAAGGTAGAGATCCTGCGGGTTGGCGGGTACGTCGACGCCCTTGTCGGCGAGCCATTTGCCCCAGGCGGGCGACCCGGCCGACTCGGGGTTGAACAGCACGGCGTCGAACCCGGGTAGCACTTCTTCATAGGTGCTCAGGCGCGGGTCGCCGGGTGGCAGGGTGCGGGGGTCGAGCGAGGTGTCGGTGTAGCCGAACAGAGCCGGGTTCGAATAGCCGGCGAGGCGGGCCTGGCGGGCGGTGTTGGTGAAGCGGTCGTCCAGCGGCGTGCCGTTGAGGACCGAGCGGTGGTTCTGCGCGTACATGCCCGTGTGGAGGGTGGCGCGGCTCGGCCCGCAGGGGGCGATGTTGGCCCAGTGGTTGGCGAAGCGCACGCCCCGGGCGGCGAGCCGGTCGAGGTTCGGGGTGCGCACGACGGGGTGGCCGGCGGCCGACAGGCAGTCGCCCCGCCACTGGTCGACGGTGATGAACAGGACGTTGCCCCG
>JBDZUV010000171.1:2128-5031 GCA_040255345.1 Actinomycetota bacterium
ACAACCGGGATGGTTCTGCCCCACGCCGAGTCGCCGCCGTGCCCGCGGGCACAGTCCGGCAGCGACTTGGTCGAACGCTCGGCATCCTCGGGTGCCTCCGCGCCCGCGGGCGCGGTCTCGTCGACGGGAGGACGCATGCTGGGGAACGCGCGGTCCAACGTCACAGCGACAAACGCGCTCAGCAGTCCCCGTTTGTCGCTGTGACGTTGGACGATGCAACCGGCCGATTGCCTCAGACCATGGCCGACTGCCAACCGGCGCGCATTCGTGCCAGTGGGCACGTCGATCGGCACTGATCCCGCTCGCCGAGCAAATCAGGCTGCAGCCACGTTGCCGAACGTCTCATTCGCGGCGACAGGCGCGAGACGAAACGTGACGAATTCGCCGTCATGCGAGTCGATACGGACGATCACAGCACCCCAATGAAGGCGTCGACACTCGACGCCTTCGACCGTGTCGATGCGCACCCGGAAGTCGGTGGCGCCCAGCGACCGATCCCTCGGATCCGGGCTCCACAAGTAAGCGTCGTCGGTCGTCGTGATCGTCCCGTGTTCGGTGACCCCGGGTCCAAGAATGCGATCGGAGAGTTCATTCCAAACCGACGAGCGAGGCCTCGATGACCGTGACGAGAGTGCCGGTAGGTACGCGCACCGTGTCGTGGTGCCCTTTTGCCGACTCGGGAACATCGCCTTGAAAAGAGTCACATCGTCGGAGATCGAGGCGCTGCCGGTTGCAGCCACCGCAACGCTGGTGAGCAGCCACGCGATCGGCTTCAGGACGAACGCCGCCCTGCGACGACGCCGGTAACGTCGCAGGCCGCGCTCGATGTCCGGGTCGATCTTGCCCGTGGCAGGTTCAGGGGTCACCACCCATGATCATGGCACCCTCCCCGACCGGCCGTGCCCGCGGGCGCGGGCCAGTCGAAGGCCTACGATTCTCTGATCGGATCGGTCGGCCGAGCACTTCGGGACCATGAGGTATCGATTCGACCATGCCCTGGTAGCTCAGATGGGTAGAGCAACCGCCTCCTAAGCGGATCGGTCACCCACCCGAGTGTTCACCGGTGTTCATGATTGTCCACAGTTGTACGGGTTTCGGGCCAATGCGGGAGGTCGGCCGTTCACCATTGTTCGCAGACGTCCACCCCGGTTCATGGGTGTTGGGTGCCCGGTTCGGCACCACGGGGTCGCATGTCCCGGTGGTGCCCAACCACCTACCGGTATTCCTCACCTTCGAGCACGGTCCCCCACTCTTGACGGAGAACCTCCACCCCGGTCTGCCCCTTGTCCTGTTGAAGCGCGATGGCGAAGCGCAACTTGCAGTCCTCGCACCAGCCCTGAAGCGAGATCGTGTGACGGCGATATATGCCGCGTGGCCCCAAGGGGATGTCGACCTCAGGACCCTGACGGACTGCGCCACGGTGGTCGACGTGGACCACCTTGATGTCGCCATCTTCACGCGGTCGACCTGCCATGAAGACATCGTCCACATGGACCATGTCGGAGCGGCACATCGGACAGAGCAGCAACGCTTTGTCCCCCACGATTGCGAAGCGCGGTGGCGCGACAGGTTCGTCGAAGGGATCGTCCACGGGATTCCTCCTGTTGTCAGTGCCGCTGGCCACTCGGCTAGCGGGGTCGCTCAGGAGTGTAACCCACCTGACTCGGCATCATGGGCAGCGGGTGATGCAGGAGAACCCCGCGGCCCATGGTGACCGATCAGCCGCTCAGCACTTCGCCGAGCGGTCCTACGGCGGCGTCGATCGCCGCGCGGCGGGCAGGACTCATTCCGCCGGCGGCGAGCACACGACCCCGTTGAGCACCCGCCTCGGTCGACTTGCGACGTAGCCCACGAGCGCACCCGGTACTCTCTAGGCATGAACTACATCGTTTCCTACAAGGGCGGACCCACCCAGAGCGTGACCGCCGACGCTTTCACCCTGGGCGAAGAGTGGATCACCTTCGAAAGGGACGGTGATGACGTGTTGGTCGTCGCCTCCGGCATTGTCGCAAGCGTCCGAGACGAAAGCGTCAAGCCGGCGATGTAGCCCGTCGCTCGCTCGAATAGCGACAGGGTGCGTCCTGGGTGATGCGCTGTGACCCGCGTGGTGCCGATCGATGTGTTGGGTGCCCGATTCGGTGCCCGGCCGCTGCTGTCGACCCGGGCAGATCGCGGAGAAGCCCGAGAATCTGCATGCGGTACCGTGCTCTGAGCAGTCCATGCCCTGGTAGCTCAGATGGATAGAGCAACCGCCTCCTAAGCGGTAGGTCGCCGGTTCGAATCCGGCCCAGGGCACTCGCGCGTAGGCACACCGACCATCGGCCGGGCCCGGTCCACGGCACGAGCAAAACAGGGGTCGACTTGTGCCGGCACCTGCCTCGGCCGTCGGTCGCGTTCCACGCGCCGGCCCACTCGAAGCCCTCCTCGAGCGCCTGGCCTCACGAGGACGTGGGTCCAGATTCTCATGGCGAGGACGGCTTCTTCGGGACCTTGCACCGAGCCCATGGATCGGTCGCCCGAGCCAACAACCTCATCCCGCTCGACACGACCGACGAGTTCGCGTCGACGCTGGAACGCATCGACGGCCAGATCGGCGCAGTCACCGGGCGCGGCGCCTGAACCACTCAGCGGCCGTAGATGTCGGAGTTGCTCACACCGAACCCGTGCTCGACCGAGGCGAACGCCGAGCGGAACGCGTCGACGTCGGTCTCACGCAACGTGCCCAGCCGTGTGGAATGCATGGTCTCGCAGCCGGTCGGGACGATGACGAGGCGATCGACCGTTCGCCGACCTGCCGTGAATTCGCCTACGACCGTGCCTGGGCCGGCTCGAGCGGCGGGGCAGTTGACATGGTCGAACCGCCACATGGTTCATCGCCCACCGAGGCTACGACTCCCAACCCC
>JBDZUV010000172.1:0-5029 GCA_040255345.1 Actinomycetota bacterium
CCCGCGGGCAGGGTTGGGGGATCTGCCTGGGTTGTGCCCGCGGGCAGGGTTGGGGGATCTGCCTGGGTTGTGCCCGCGGGCAGGGTTGGGGATCTGCCTGGGTTGTGCCCGCGGGCACGGTTGGGGGATCTGCCTGGGTTGTGCCCGCGGGCAGCAAGACTCACGTCCCGTCGCCGACGTCCTCCCATCCGTCGTCGGGTCCGTCTTCGTCGAACCGGCATCCGCACGAGAGCAACTGCCCGAAGCACGCGGGGCAGCGCGCGAGGTCACAACCGGGGTGGTGATGTGCCCTGGGAGGTGCCCCGCAGTCCCCGCAGTCGTGGCGACCTTGATTGGGTGGGAGCGGGTAGGTGACGTCGCCGCGGTGAAACGCGGTCGTCGTACACGACACGTGCTCGCGCATTTCTCGGTCACACCAGGTGCAGACGGCCATCGGATCCCTCCTCTGCATCGGTGAGCGCCATGCCGCCGCACGCGTCGTGGTGAGCGGCCTCCTCGAGGCGCGACGAGGGGACTTTCCAGAGTGCCAGGCGGTCGAGCGCCGCGGCGAGGTTGCGGTATCTGAGATACCGGCCGGGGCCTTGGGCGGGGTGGGCGGCCGCGACGAACCGGTAGGGGCGCCCCTCGGCGTCCAGGTGCAGGTAGTGGCGGGTCCAGCGGTGCTGGTAGGCAGAAATGTCGGGCCTCTCCCGACGCACGGCCCGGTACATGTACATGAAATCGCTGGGCAACAGCCGGTAGGAGCGGTGGACCCCACCGATGGACTGGATGGCGCCCTTCAGGGGCGTCCACCACGCCGGGTCATCCGGCCCGGCGAGTGGTGGGTACTCGATCTTGGTCATGGTTGTTCCTCGATGCTGGAGATCGCTTCGGGCCGAGTGAACGGCGAGCACCCGATCGAGGGAACGGTGTGTCCGACAGTATGAACCGTCGGTGTGACATTCAGCGGAACCGCCGGCGCATCTGACGCATCGCGTCGCCGACCATGGGCCGACCGCGCGGCCGGCGAGGTGGATGGGCCGGCGGCCGTCGGCCTGAAGCGGCACGCGTCGAGCTGGAAGGGCGCCAGGTCGGCGGTGAAGTCGACATGCAGTCATTCGCATCCGGCCACCTCGGCGTCGAGGGCGGCGATGCGCACCAGTTCCGTCCCGACGCCTTGATGTTGTCGGTCGGGGCGGGTCCTGGTGTCGATCAGGAACGCATGATCGCCGCCGTCCCGGGCAACGTTCACGAAGCCGACCAGCGTGCCGTCACCAGCGTGCGGTCACCCACGGATGCAAGGGACGGTCACGGGTCGAGCCGCCACCGCAGTTGCGCGCCGGCCGACGGCTCGTAGCGACACTGGGCGCCGGTGTGGACGGTCGCCGCGAGGTGCTCGGCGAGGGTTGCATCCACGCTGGCGATCCGGTCGATCGCCGTGTGGATCGCCTTGGTGACCGCCACCCGAGCCCGCTCGTGACTCGATCCCTGCACCCTCGTCCTGCCACCCAGTCCCGTCGCCGCGGTGAGTTCCGCAACGAGCGCGTCACGCTCGGCCTGCAGGACGTCCTGGCGTCCGAGATCTGACCAGTCCTCGGCCTCGGCGAGGTCCTCCTCGATCGACCGCAGTCGCTCCCGGTAACTGGCGAGCGCGGTGGCGTCGAGCACGTCGCCGAGTCCCGGCTGGTCGACACCGCCTCCCTCGACCAGGTCGAGGACCGCGATCGGTCGACCTGGTCGGCGGAGCAGCTCTCGCAGGTAGACGAAGCCGCGCAGCGCCCGGACCGGCACCGGGTGCAGGTCGGCGCCCACCAGCCACAACCCGTCTGCGACGGGATGGAACCGATGCAGCGATGGAGCGATGGGGGCCTCGCCGTCCGCCGGGGGCAGCCAGGCGAGCAGACGGTCACGCCACCAGGTCGCACCGAGGCGGCCATAGATCTCGAGTGCCTCGTCGCGGCGGCGATCGGCAAGGTCCTGGTCACCGGAGATGGCGGCCGCGCGGGCCAGGGTGTCGGAGGTGAGCCCGTGGAACGCCACCGCGCCGGCGTTGAACACCGGTCGCGACGCGTACGGTGCCAGGAGGCCGGCGGCCGACGCGATGATCGGACGGTCGTCGACGGCGAGGGCCGCCTCGAGCACGCACTGCAGCGTGAGCAGCCAGTTCACGTCGCGGGGAAGATCGGCCAGCACGGGGTCGTGGAACGTGTTGACGAGGCGACGGGCATGGTCGAGTTCGCCTGCCCCGACCCACAGGTACGCGGCCTCGGCACAGACCGCGGTGGCCCCCTCGCCGAGCGCGAACGATTCGGCCGCGGCCGCGACCGCCGCGCACTCGTGCTCGTCGCCGGTCTGGACGGCGGCATAGCCCTTCATCGCTTCGATCACCATCCACGCGTCGGGTAGTCCGGCGTGGGCCGACGCGTGGTCTGCCTCGGCGATGAGTCGTGGTGCGGTCTCGGTGCGGCCCTGGAGCAGGTCGAACATCAACTGGCGCGATGCCGCGAAGAACGCGGCGCGTGCCGACTCTTCACCGAGGCGTCCGAGCGCACGCAGGTGGCGGTGCGCGGCCGGCATGTCGAGTGCCTCACACGCGATCTGCAGGCCCCACAGGTGTGCCTGGAGGCGGGCGTTCGGGTCGAGCACATGGGCCGCCGCATCGTCGATCCTGGCGGTCAAGGAGATGCGTGCGTCGAAATCGTCGGGACCCCACCTGGTCGACAACATCGCGTCGAGGCAGTCCGCGAGCAACTCGGCATCGCCGACGAGATCCGCGTGCCCCAATGCCTCCGCGGCGTAGGGAGCCGCCCGGCGGGCTCGGCCGGCGTAGACCCAGCAACGGGCGAGCGCGGCAGCGATCCGGGCCCGGTCGGCGGGGTCGGTGGTGCGTACCAACACGTTGTAGAGCTGCGCGGGGAGGTGACCCGGTTCGGAGCCGAACACGTACACCGCCGCCGCGCCGAGTGCCGCGCGGGTCCACCCGGCGAGGTCGTCGGCGGCACGGCACCGGACGATCGCTTCGTCGTAGAGCCGTGCGGCGTCCTCGCCTCGGCCGTCGGCACCGGCTCGTTCCGCACGGTCGAGCAGCGCGTCGATCGCGGAGCGCTCGCTCACGCGCGTGCATCGTAGAGCGCGGGTGCGCCGCCGTGTCGCTCAACTCCGGATGAGTCGAACCTGCTCGCTGTGGGCTCGTTGTGTGGCCTGGTCCCAGTCGCCGGTGCAGTACACCGAGAGCTCGACGATGGTGCCGTCGACCACGTCGGCCCGGATCATCTCCCGGGCGTACCAGCGCTGGCCCTGATGCTCCCAGCGTTCCTCGAACTCGATCGTGAAACCGTGCTCGGTCTGGTCGACCCGTTCGACGTGCACCTGGCCGGCGATGGGATGATTCGCGGCCCGCACCGCCGCGAGGTCGCCGGCGGTCGCGGTCTGGATGCGCCACTGTGGCAACGACAGATCCGAGAAGACGTCTGGTGTGAACGCGCCGTCCGGCACGATCCCGGTCTCGAGAAAGCGGACCAGGTTCGCGACGGCCGTCTCGGTCTGCCGTGACGTCGTGGTCACGGTCATGAGGTCTGCTCGGCGGCCGGGGCCGACATGTTCCGGTCCAGCACCGCCATCGTGGCCTCGTGCGCCCCGGTGGGGCTGAACTCGACGATCGAGGTGCCGGCGGTCACGAGAGGCAGGTGTCCGGGCGGTGCGTAATAGGCATCGCCGGTCTCGTAGGTCTCGTCGTGATCGGCCCAGCGGAACGTGACCCGGCCCGAGGTGACGATCCCCCAGTGCGGGCACTGACAACGGTCGTCGGGCAACCCGGCGAACAGGGGCGCGGGGTCGACGTCGACCTTGAACGTCTCGAACCCGACGGTGTAGTCGGCGAGTCGGGCGTAGCGACCCTCGATCTCGGGGGCGTCGACCGTGATCGGGGTCGTGGCACGATTTGCGTGCGACATGGCAATCTCCTTGATGGGTGGATGGTCTGACACCCTCGAGGCGTGAAGGTGGAGGGAACATCGTTCCGCCGCTTGTCACGGCACGGGTACGGCCGGGTACGGGTGGTGGGATCGCCTACCGCCGCGGCGCTGCACGGTCACGCGCCTTCGTTCCCGCGGACACGACCCCCGGGGTCCGGTCCATCGAAGGATCCGCCGGCCGCGCGTCTGGCAGTGGTCGACCGCGGCGGACGATCCGGGCGCCCGTGTCGGGGCACGGCATGGCGGGCGGGAGCGGCTGCCCGCCGCGGGCTCAGATGCCGAACTGGGCGACGGTGGCGGCGAGCAGCCTGCGGGCCGCGGTTAGGGCGTCGGTGGCGCGTGGCGGGTCGAGCGGGTGCAGTGACTGCAGGTCGGTGTGACGATCGATCGCCCGCGCGAGCACCTCGTCGAGGTCGCCGAGGCGTTCGTGCAACCCGGTCAGCTCACCGATCAGGCTGGATGGATCACGGGCGATGCGTTCACCGGCCCGGGCGAGGTGCATGATCGCCCGATTGTCGTCGCCCACCAGTGCCCGGGACGCGTCGCTGATCAGGGTGATCCGCCGGGCGAGACCGGGGTAGCCGTCGAGGAGCCTCTCGGCGTCGGTGCGGCGACGGCCCGTGGCCCGGTCGATCGTCACGATCGTCTCGGCACGCAGGTCGACCCGGGGCAGCGACACGACGACGGCACCGGCCGCGGCGTCGAACCACCAGTGGCCGTCGGTGCGACCGTTCGACCGGGGCACGTCGCGGTCGCCGACGCGGACGGCCCGGGGCGGGGCCTCGACGACGAAGCGGACTTCGACGGGACGGCGACGCAGCCACCCGCGGTACGCACCCTGGGCCGGCCCGATCCTGACGTGCCGCTGCCGGGCACGCACCCGCTGGTCGAGAGGGATCCACACCGATCGGCCCTGGGTGGAGCCGGTCGAGACCCCATCATCCTCGTAGCAGTCGTAGTGCCCGTCGGCGCCGGGATACGCGGTCACGACCAGATTCGGATACGAGGCCGTGTCGAGGCGCCGCGCGTCCTGCTGGGATGGCAGGACCGTGCCCGCGGGCACGAACCGGGGGATC
>JBDZUV010000034.1:0-13382 GCA_040255345.1 Actinomycetota bacterium
CTCGGCCATCTCGAGGTCACCCGCGTCGGCCACAACCTCGTCGCCCGGACCGACTTCGGTCTGGCTCAGCGGGTGATCCTCGCGGGGCACACCGACACGGTCCCCGCGAACGGCAACGCCACCGCGCGGATCGACGGGGACACCCTGTGGGGTCTCGGGTCCACCGACATGAAGGGCGGGCTGGCGATCCAGTTGGCACTGGCCCGGTCGGTACCGGCGAGCGCGGTGGACGTCACCCAGGTGTTCTACGCCCGCGAAGAGATCGCCGCCGCCGAGAGCGGACTCGGCGAGTTGTTCGAGCAGCGTCCGGATCTGCTGGTCGGTGACGTCGCCTTCATCGGCGAACCCACCGGCGGCTCGGTCGAGGCCGGCTGCCAGGGAACGTTGCGGGGTGTGGTCACCCTGACCGGCGAGCGGGCGCACCCGGCCCGACCCTGGATGGGCCGGAACGCCATCCACCGGCTCGGCGCGTTGCTCGACGCGGTCACAGCCGCTCCGCTGCGGGAGCCGCTCATCGACGGTCTCGAGTTCCGCGAGTCGCTACAGGCGTTGGCGGTTCGGGGCGGCGTGGCAGGGAACGTCGTGCCCGACGAGGTCTCGCTCACCCTCAACCATCGCTTCGCACCCGACCGGTCACCGTCCGAGGCAGAGGCGTTCGTCCGGTCGGTCGTGGCGGGAGTCCTCGAGGATGGCGACCACTTCGAGGTGACCGATGTGGCGGCGGGGGCACTGCCGCAACTGTCGAACCCGCTCATCGCCGCGTTCGTCGGTAGAGCGGACCTGGCGGTCGACGCGAAACTCGGTTGGACCGACGTCGCCCGCTTCGCCGCACACGGCATTCCGGCGGTGAACTTCGGACCCGGCGATCCGCTTTTGGCACACACCGCGGAGGAACGTCTCGAGCGGGCACCGCTCGAGTGGTGCTTCCGCGTCCTCCGTGCCCTGCTCACCCAGGGCCTCTGAACGGCGCACTTCGGGACATCTCCGACCCATGTGGCCGTTCTCGTCCCAGAGTTCGGGCGGGGGCAGGGTGGGGCCGGCGGGCTCGTCAGAGTTTGCGGAGGACGGTGACGACCCTGCCGTAGAGCGTGACCTCGTCGGCGCTGAACTCCATCGGGGCGAGCCGTTCGTTGTGGGGGATCAACGTGATCGTGTGCCCGTCCCGGCGGAAGGTCTTCACCGTCGCCTCGTCGCCGGGGATGCCGGCCACCACGATCTCGCCGTTCTCCGCGGTGGGCTGGGATCGGACGACCACGAAGTCGCCGTCGAAGATGCCGACGTCGATCATCGAGTCGCCACGGACCCGCAGCATGAACAGGTCACCGTCGCCGGTGAAGTCCTCGGCGATGGGAAGGGTCTCCTCGATGTTCTCCTCGGCGAGCACGTCGGTACCGGCGGCGACATCGCCGACGAGCGGGACATAGCGGGACGGACGGCGGTCGACGGTCGCTCCCGACAACGGGTCGAAGCGCACCTGGATGGCCCGGGGTTTGGTCGGGTCACGGTGCAGGTAGCCGAGCTTCTGCAGCGTGGAGAGCTGGGCATGCACGCTCGACGGGGAGGTCAGCCCGACCGCTTCGCCGATCTCTCGGACCGACGGCGGGTAGCCGCGCTCCCGCATCGTCGCCTCGATGCATTCGAGCACCTGGAGCTGTCGCTTGGTGAGGTTCGTCGCCATGGGTCGCCTTTCGTCGAGCGTCTCGCCCGCGTTCACGACCGGATTCCCTCGGGGCTGCCGGTCCGGAACCTCGGACGTCACGAACGGGTGTTCGCTGTACGGTAACCGATCGGGGCGCAAATGACAAACATTTGTTCGATCGGGACTTGACCCGAACAGTTGTTCGTGGTTCAGTGGAGGTCGAACGAACGTTCTGTCCGGGGCGCTGACCGGGGCAGAACCGAAAATGTCACACCCGCAGGAGATCATGCTCCCATGGCTGCAATCTTCCCCATCCCGTACGACATCGGCCCCGGCGAACCCGTCCCGACACGAGGGAACGTCATCGCCTTCGAGCCCCGCCGGGGCAACCGCCGACGTGCGATTCGCCGCCGGAACGTCGGTTTCCTCGTGGCGGCCACGGCGGCCGTCGTGGCGATACTGCTCGCGCTGGGCGCGGTCTTCGCCGTGATCGACGCCTGGTCCCAGCCACCGGCGACGGCCCCGGTGGCAGTCCCCGCCGAGATGGCGACCGGAGCCGGATCGGACGACATCGTCGTGGTGCAGTCGGGCGATACCCTCACGTCGATCGCCCGCGACCTGCAGCCGACCGGCGACATCTCCGCCATGGTGGACGAGCTCGCCGCCCGCCACGGACCGGCGCCGCTCCAGCCGGGGGAGCGGTTGACGGTCGGTGACTCCGTCCGGGGAGTCGGCCGCGGCAGCTGATGCCGGCGCGACCACGTGGCGCGTGAACGGGTGCCCGAGGAGCGCCCGGGAGACCGGCGGCGCGGCGGTGCGCGCGGTACCGTGGCAGGGGTGCAGTGTCCCCGGTGTGGTGCCGACGACGACAAGGTGATCGACTCGCGCAGCGTCGACGAGGGCCGTGCGATCCGTCGGAGACGGTCGTGCCTGGAGTGCGCCCACCGCTTCACGACCTTCGAGCGGATCGAGACCGCCGAACTGGTCGTGGTGAAGCGTTCGGGTGATCGCGTACCCTTCGACGCGGAGCGGATCGTCGCCGGGGTCCGGGCGGCCTCCAAGAATCGCCCCGTGGCACCCGCCGACATGGAGGAGCTCGCGATCCGGGTCGAGGACACGATCCGGGCCGAAGGCCTCGGGGTCGTGACCACCGAGCGGATCGGGATCGAGGTACTCGACGGTCTCCGTGACCTCGACCAGGTCGCCTACCTGCGCTTCGCCAGCGTCTACAAGGAGTTCGCCGACGCCGCGGACTTCGCCCGCGAAGCCCGCCTGCTCACCAAGCTGGCGAGCCCCAAGCCCCACGACACGCCCCCACCCGACCCGGCTCACTCGTCGTTCGGGGCCCGTCCGACCACAGAGCGGGCCACATAGCGGGTCAACAGGTCGGTCCCGTCGGTGAGCAGACGGTCGAGACGGAACGCTCGCGCCGCGGGACTCCACACCCCGACCGAGGCCCGGTTGGAGTCGCCGCCGACCAGCGACGGACCGATCGTCCAGCACCATTCGTCGACCACGTCCGCAGCGATGAGATCCGCGTTCAGGTGCGGGCCTCCCTCACACACGATGCAGCGGACCGACCGGGCGGCCAGGTCGTCGAGTACGGCCACCGGGTCGACGGTGGACGACCCCGCCACGACGACCTCGGCGACCCCGTCGAGTGCAGCGAGGACCGTGTCCGGCGTCTCGGACACGGTGTAGACCAACGGCGGCGGGCCGAACCCCGTGAACAGACGGGACCCCGGGTCCAGTGAACCGCTCGCGCTGATCACCGCGAGTCGGGCCGGCCGGGTGCGCCCGGCGGCCACACGCGCCGCGAGGTGGCCCTCGGGCACGGTGACCGGGCCGTAGTTCTCGGCGCGGGCCGTGCCGGCACCGACGAGTACGACGTCGGCGGCGCTGCGCAACGCGTGGAACGCCGCCCGGTCGCCGGGTCCGCCGATACCACGCGAGCGCCCTTCGAGTGCGGTCGCACCGTCGAGTGTCGTGGCCATGTTCACGACCAGCCACGGGCGACCGTCGACCGGTTCGCGCCGGTCGGCCAGGTAGCACGCTTCGACGTCGACATCGTCGACGACACGGGGGTGGATCTGCTGCATGGGGGAGCAGGATAGGTGGCGGTTCCGTGCTCGCACGGCAAATGACACGCATGTCATTTCGGTTACGGCCTGGTGGCGGGCCTTCAGTCGCCCGGCCGAGTGGCCGATTCACCGATGAGGAGCAGCATCCTCCGGCCGACCACGCCCGTGGCCCGTCCGGAAGAGAGTGAGGAACCGAGATGGTGCATCCCGTGTTGGAACGCACGGCAAAGTTCGCCGACGCAGTCGCCCGGGGGGCACGCCGACCCCAGACGCTCCCGACCCAGATCCGAGAGCTGGCGTCGGGTCTGGTGACCGGCGCGCTGTACCCGTTGGGCTACTTCGACGCCGGCCCCGGCGGACGGATGCGCACCCGGGTCGAGCCCGGTTCCACCTCGACTCCGGTGCTGCTCATCCACGGGTACCTGGCGAACAAGTCGAACTGGTACGTCGTCGAACGGGAACTGCGCGAGGTCGGCTTCGACCGGATCCACGCGATGAACTACAGCCCGCGCCACGCCGACGTCGACCGTCTCGCGGAGCAGTGTGTGCTGCGCGCCCATGAGGTGATGGCCGCGACGGGATCGGACCGCATCCACCTCGTCGGCCACTCCCTGGGCGGGCTCGTCATCCGCCGGGCCGTCCAGGATCGTGGGCTCGCCGAGGCCGCCTCGGTCGTGACCGTGGCGACCCCCCACGGCGGGGTCGACGTCGCCCGGTTGTCGGGGATCACGCGCCGTCGGAACACGATCGGTGCCCAACTCCGGCCCGGGTCGCCCTGGCTGCGCGCCATGTGGGGACGATCCCACCCGATGCCCGAGACGCGGTTCGTCGCGTACTACTCGAATCTGGATCTGCTCGTCCCGGGTCGGCGGGCGATGATGCTCGAGCCCCAGTTGGCGGCGACGAACATTCTGATGAAGGACCACGGCCACCTGTCGATCATGCTGGCCCCGGCCCTGGCCCGGTCGATCGCGCAGGAGCTCGCGGCGATCGACGGCATCGACGGTTTCGGTCGTCCGATGAGTGGGCTGCCGGTTTCCACAGGCCCGGAACCGGCGTCCGCGGCCGAGGGCGGGCCGCTCCGGGCCGCACGCTGAGCGATCCGCGCCGAGGTTGTGGACGAACGAGTGGCTCATCCCCAGGTGTTCCACCCTCCGTCCACCTTCGAAGGCGCGAAATTCACAGGGATACCCCTCTATCTCTCCACAGGGTGCGGGCCGTAGAGTCGTAGGCGTGTCACGGTCCCGCTGTGCGGATGGTCGGAAGAGATGGAGCGCGTAGGTCTCCGGGCCGAAGCGACGTGTGAGGGAAGCGGCAGCGTGGCCGCAGGTGCGAATTATCGCGAACCCCCTTGGACCTGGGTGTTCGCGCGGCGGTGACCGTTGACACGGGGGGAACTACCGTGCTGTAATTTACCGCTACATCTTGTGGTCCATCGCCGCCTGTGGGGATGGACCACCACGAGGGGTTGTGGTCGGTAGCGTCGAAGACGGAACCGCATCCGACCCCGCACCCGCTCGAAGCATCGAAACCCATCCATCAAGCACAAGAGGGACTGTCCCATGACTCTGGCTCCACCGCACACCGGACTCGACTTCCAGCGTCACTTCACCTCCGAGGGGGTCCATCCGTACGACCAGGTGGACTGGGAGCGACGGGATGCGCGGATCACCAACTATCTGGACGGGGCCGTCGCCTTCGAACAACTCGACGTCGAGTTCCCCACGTCGTGGTCGCAGAACGCCACCAACATCGTCGCCCAGAAGTACTTCCGCGGCACCCTCGGCACCCCCGAGCGTGAATGGTCGCTCAAGCAGGTGGTCGACCGGGTGGTCGACACGATCACGACCTGGGGGGCCGAAGGCGGGTACTTCACCGACGACCACGAGGCCCGGGTCTTCAGTGACGAACTCAAGTACCTGATGATCACCCAGCGGGCGGCCTTCAACTCACCGGTGTGGTTCAACATCGGTGTCGAGGGCGTGCCCCAGCAGGCCTCGGCGTGCTTCATCCTCTCGGTCGACGACAAGATGAACTCGATCCTGAACTGGTACCGCGAAGAGGGCGTGATCTTCAAGGGCGGGTCCGGAGCCGGTGTGAACCTGTCGAAGATCCGCTCGTCGTCCGAACTGCTCCAGGGCGGGGGCACCGCATCGGGACCGGTGAGCTTCATGCGTGGCGCCGACGCCTCGGCCGGCACGATCAAGTCCGGCGGCAAGACCCGCCGTGCCGCCAAGATGGTGATCCTCGACATCGACCACCCCGACGTGGCCGAATTCGTCTGGTGCAAGGCCCGCGAGGAACGCAAGGCGCGGGTGCTCCGTGACGCCGGGTTCGACATGTCCCTCGACGGCGCCGACGTCCATTCGGTGCAGTATCAGAACGCGAACAACTCGGTGCGCGTGACCGACGCATTCATGGAAGCCGTCGAGAACGACGACGACTGGAATCTCACCGCGGTCACCACCGGCGCGGTCGTGTCCACCGTGCGGGCGCGGGACCTGTTCCGTCAGATCGCCCAGGCCGCCTGGGAATGTGCCGACCCGGGCATGCAGTTCGACACGACGATCAACCACTGGCACACCGCGTCGAACACCGACCGGATCAACGCGTCGAATCCGTGCAGTGAGTACATGCATCTCGACAACTCCGCCTGCAACCTCGCGTCGATGAACCTGTTGTCGTTCCTCACCAGCGACGACGACACCGACACCTTCGACATCGACGGCTTCCGTCACGCGGTGGGCGTCGTGTTCAGCGCGCAGGAGATCCTCGTGGGGCGCGCCGACTACCCGACCGAGCCGATCGGCGAGAACGCCCGCAAGTTCCGCCAGCTCGGCATCGGCTACGCCAACCTGGGTGCGCTGTTGATGACCCTGGGCCTGCCGTATGACTCCGAAGGGGGTCGCGCCTGGGCCGCGTCGCTGACCGCACTGCTCACCGGCCACTCCTATGCCACGTCGGCCCGCCTCGCGGCACGCATGGGCCCCTTCGCCGGCTACCCCGAGAACCGGGAGCCGATGCTGCGGGTGCTCGCCCAGCATCGGGACGCGGCCGCCCACATCGACGAAGAGCTCGTGCCCGCGGAGCTGTTGAGCGCCGCGCAGCAGGCCTGGGACGAGACCTGTGAGCTGGCCGAGACCTTCGGGGTCCGCAACTCCCAGGCCTCGGTGCTCGCGCCGACCGGCACGATCGGGCTGATGATGGACTGCGACACCACCGGGATCGAACCCGACCTGGGGTTGTGCAAGGTCAAGAAGCTCGTGGGGGGCGGGACGATGCAGATCGTCAACCAGTCGATCCCCCGGGCGCTGCACCGACTGGGCTACGACGACACCCAGATCGACGAGATCATCGCCTACATCGACGAGAACAAGACGATCCTCGGAGCGCCGCACATCTCGTCCGAGCACATCGCGGTGTTCTCGTGCTCGATGGGTGACAACGCCATCCACTACCTGGGCCACGTCAAGATGATGGGCGCGGTCCAGCCGTTCATCTCCGGGGCGATCTCCAAGACCGTCAACATGCCCGAGGAGGTGACCGTCGAAGACGTCGAACAGCTCCACATGGATGCCTGGAAGCTCGGGGTGAAGGCGATCGCCATCTACCGCGACAACTGCAAGGTCGCCCAGCCGCTCGCCATGGCCACCAAGGGCGGCGCCGAGGCGACGACCCCGACCGAGATCGTGGAGAAGATCGTCGAGCGGGTCGTCAAGACCCCGGTGCGCGAGAAGCTGCCCCGCAGCCGTACCAGCCGCACGTTCCAGTTCCGGGTCGCGGACTGCAAGGGCTTCGTCCACGTCGGTGAGTACGAAGATGGGCGACCCGGCGAGGTGTTCCTGCGGGTGTCCAAGCAGGGTTCGACGCTCGCCGGCATCATGGACGCCTTCGCGATCTCGGTCTCCCACGGCCTGCAGTACGGGGTGCCGCTGCGCAGCTTCGTCGAGGCGTTCACCAACATGCGTTTCGAACCCGCCGGCATGACCGACGACCCCGAGATCCGCTTCGCCTCGTCGCTGCTCGACTACATCTTCCGCCGTCTCGCCGTGGACTACCTGAGTTACGAGGAGCGGGCCGAACTGAACATCCTCACCGTCGACGAGCGTACGGAGCCCACGTTGCCCGGTGTGGCCGAGTCGGTCACCCAGAACGTGCAGGGTCACGACGTGGTCGCCGACCCGGCTTCGGTGGAGTCCGCGGCCGAACTCGTCGCCCGGATCGAGGTCGAGGCGACCAGCCACGCGCCGCTCACCGTCCACTCCGATGCGCCGTACTGCATGCAGTGCGGCGTGCAGATGCAGCGTTCGGGTTCCTGCCATGCGTGCCCGAGTTGCGGCAGTACCTCGGGCTGCAGCTGAGCCGGCCCGGCGCTCATCCGGCTCAGGCCGAGCGAACCCCGCCAGGTAGCTCCCGGTGGGCACACCGAAGGGGCGACCGACCCGAGTGGGGACGACTCGCCGGCCGTTGAACCGTACCGGTGACCGGTAGGCTCGCGGCCGTGGACGAGGACGAGAACGCACCCCACCACCACGGCTATCACGACCACAAGCCCCAGATCACGAACCGTCTCCGCCGCATCGAAGGGCAGGTCCGTGGGCTGGAGCGCATGGTCGACGACGACAAGTACTGCATCGACATCCTCGACCAGGTCGCGGCGGTCTCCAAGGCGCTGCGTTCGGTGTCGCTGCTGCTGCTCGACGAGCACCTGCAACACTGCGTGACCGAAGCGGTGCGCGGTGGGGGCGACGACGCCCAGGCCAAGCTCGCCGAGGCGTCGGCGGCCATGGGCCGGCTGCTGCGCTCCTGACCCCTGACAGAAACGATCCTCCATGACCGAGCAGCCGCCGGACCTCCCTTTCGCCGGCAAGGTGGCACTGATCACCGGCGGTGCCCGCGGGCAGGGCCGGAGTCACGCGCTCGCCCTTGCCGAGCGCGGTGCGGACGTCGCCATCTGCGACCGGTGTGCCGACGTCGACGCCATTCCGTACCCGATGGCCACGCCGACCGATCTGGAGGACACGATGCGAACGGTCGAGGCGACCGGCCGTCGGTGTATGGCCGGGGTGGTCGACGTCCGTGACGCCGAGGCCTTGGGAGCGTTCGTGGCTTCGGTCGAGGCCGATCTCGGCCCGGTCGACATCGCGATCGCGAACGCGGGCATCTCCGCGATCACCCCGATCTCCACGATCACCTCGGCTGAATGGTCCGCGCTCATCGACATCAACCTGACCGGCACCTACAATCTGATCCGCTCGGTCGCGCCGGGGATGGCCGAACGGGGCGGTGGGCGCATCATCACCGTCTCGTCGATGATGGGACGCTCGGCGAATCCGGCGATCTGTGGCTACGTCGCGTCCAAATGGGGCGTGATCGGCCTGACCAAGTCGATCGCACTCGAGTTGGCCGCCACGGGCGTGACCGTGAACGCGGTCGCACCGGGCAACGTACGCACCCCGATGATCGAGAACGACTGGTTCGTCTCGATGATGCGCCCCGACCTCGAGGCACCGACCTTTGACGATCTCGCCCTTCCCTTGGCGTCGCTGCACCCCATGGGCATTCCTTGGATCGAACCGGACGAGATCACCGGTGCCGTGCTGTATCTGTGCAGCGACGCGGCGCGGCACGTCACCGGCGCGGTCATCGACGTCAACGCGGGGGCATCGGGCTCGTTCACCGCGTGAGTGTCGCCACGATCGCCACGGACGCTCGGCTCACTCGGCTCAGGCGAAATCCCGGGAGCGTTGCACCGCCCGATGCCACCGGGCGAACGCATCGTCGTCTGGCGGCCCTGACGGCTCGAAGCGGGTGCCGTTGCCGAGCAGGTCGGCGATCTCGCCGGGTCCCATCCAGAAGCCTTCGGCCAGCCCGGCGAGAAACGCCGCGCCCAGGGCGGTGGTCTCCACATCGGCCGCTCTGACCACGGGCGTGGCGATCTGGTCGGCCTGAGCCTGACAGAGCAGGTCCATCACCGCGGCACCACCGTCGACCCGCAGCTCGGTCGACTGCTGGTGCGTGGCCGCGACCATCGCGTCGATGACGTCACGCGTCTGGAACACCATCGCATCGATCACCGCACGGGCCAGATGCGCTCGCCCCGACCCCCGGGTCAGCCCGACGATCGTGCCTCGGGCGTCCGGATCCCACCAGGGGGCACCCAGGCCGGTGAATGCGGGGACCACCACGACCCCACCCGAGTCGTCGCAGCTCGCGGCGAGGCCCTCGAGTTCGCCCGCGGCGTCGATGATGCCGAGACCGTCGCGCAGCCACTGCACCGCGGAACCGGTCGAGAAGATCGATCCTTCCACCGCATACACCGGTTCGGCGTCGGCGAGTTTCCAGGCGACCGTGGTGAGCAGGCCTTCGCTGATCTCGGGCATCTCGGTGCCGGTGTTCATGAGCACGAACGAGCCGGTTCCGTACGTGTTCTTGGCCATGCCCGGCGCGAAGCACGCCTGGCCGAACAGGGCGGCCTGTTGGTCGCCGGCGATGCCCGAAATCGGAATGCCGTCGGGAATGCCGTCGACACCCTCGGTGAGACCGAAACGACCCGAGGTCTCCAAGACGTCGGGCAGCACGTGCAGCGGCACACCGAACAGCTCACACAGCTCGGTCGACCACGACATCGTGGTGAGGTCGAAGAGCATGGTCCGCGATGCATTCGACGGCTCGGTCGCATGCACCCGACCGCCGGTGAGGCACCACAGCAGCCAGGTGTCGATCGTGCCGACGGCGACCGAGGTGTCGGGCACGATGCCGCCGGTGGTGAACAGCCATTCGAGCTTGGTGGCCGAGAAGTACGGGTCGGGGACCAGTCCGGAGGTCGACCGGATCAACTCGTAGTGATCCGCACGCAGCACCTCGCACCGGGCAGCACCCCGACGGTCCTGCCACACGATCGCCCGGTGCAGCGGGGAACCGGTGCGGCGGTCCCACACGACGACCGTCTCGCGTTGGTTCGTGATCCCGAAGCCGAGCGGCGCGGCGCCGATCTCGGCGATCAATTCGGCGGCGACCGTCGTGATCGCGGTGGCGATCTCGGCCGCGTCGTGTTCGACCAGGCCCGGCCGTGGAAAGTACTGGGTGAACTCCCGGTAGCGCTGGGCCACGGCGCGCCCGCCGGCGTCGACGGCGATCGCCCGGACCCCGGTCGTGCCCGCGTCGAGCGCGCACACGTAGTCCATCGTCAGCCTCCCCGTCGGGTCGGCACCGACCCGACACTCACTTCGTTGAAATCGCCCGGGTCCGCGGTGGTCAACTGACCCTTGTCGGTGGGGATCTTGGTGGGTTTGCCGTCGACCTTCACCCGGATCGCATGGACGCCCAGACCGTTGACCCCGTTGGTGAGGGTCTCGACGATCTGACGGTAGGCGACGATGTTGTTGGGGCTCGACAGGGAATTGATCTCACTGGACAGATTGACGAGCAGGACGGTTGCGTCGTCGCCGGCGCGCTCGGCATCGAGCAGGCGGGTGTCCTGGGGGACGAAGCTGGTGAGTCCCTCGTTGCGGGCACGCTCGTCGGGGCCGGCGGCGAGGGCGTCGATGAGCGTCCGGGGATTGACGTCCTCCAGCGCGGTCCTCTTGCACTTGGACCCCGAATTCTCGGTGCCGGACGTCTGGGACACGAAGCACACCACGCCGGTCTCCCCGCTCGCGGGCATGGTCGTCGTGGGGGCGGGGAACAGGTCCGGGACCTTCCCCCGGTCGATCGCCCGGGGTGTGGTCTCCGCCGGAAGTGGCGCGCATGCGGCGCCCAGCACCAGACCGACCGCTGCGACGACGGCACCGGCGACGGTGCGCCTCACGACACCGGCTCCTGAGCCGGATGGTCGAGCTGGACCGCGCCCTGGAGTTCGACGACGAAGCGGGCGCCCGGTCGGCCGTCGGGTCGGTCCTCGACCCAGACCGATCCGCCCTGTAGCCGCAGGTGCTCGGCGACCAGAGCGAGACCCAGCCCGACCCCGCGGCTCCCCGAGCTCCGCCGGCCGGCGGCGGAGCCGCGGGAGAACCGGTCGAAGATCACGTCACGGTCGGTGTCGGACACCCCGGGGCCACCGTCCTCGACGGCGATACGGACACGTTGGTCCACGGCGCTTATCTCCAATCGGGTGGGGCCCTCACCGTACTTCACCGCATTGTCCAACAGGTTGGCGACCACACGTGAGAGACGTCGCTTGTCGACGCGGACCGTGGCGTTCTCGAGGTTCTCGTCGACGTACATGGGAACGTCGAGGTGTTGGCTGTCGAGCACCGCACGGACCAGCTCGCTGATCTGGATCTCGGAGAGTTCCAGTCGGATGGCGCCGGCGTCGTAGCGGGAGATCTCCAGGAGGTCCTCGACGAGCTGCTGGAAGCGCTGCAGGTCCGCCGCCATGAGATCGACCGCAGAGCGGGCCGGTCCCTCGGGAATGTCTTCGCGTCGCGCCTCGAGGACCCCCATCGAAGCGGTCAGGGTGGTGATCGGGCTCCGCAGTTCGTGCGAGACGTCGGAGGCGAATCGGGCGTCCTGCTCGATCCGGTTCTCGAGGTTCGTGGCCATGTGATTGAACGTGTCGACCAGTCGTTCGAGATCGGGATCGGAGGTCACCTCGAGCCTGGTCCCGAGGCGGCCACTGGCGATCGCCTCGGCCGCCAGTCCGATCGCCCCGAGTGGCCGCAGGACGCCACGACTCACCCACCAGCCCAACGCCGTGCCGAGCAGGGTCGTCCCGACCATCGTGATCAACAGGACGTTGGCGAGGGTGTTCAGTGTCTGGGAGATGTCCTGCAGCGAGACGATCTCGTAGTACTCCCCGATCGAGTCGCCCGACTGCAGGGTCGGGAGGGGCAGCCCGACCACGAGCATCGTCTGCCCGTCGATCGCAGCACGCATCAGCGCGGGATTGCCGTCCTGGACGTCCCGGGTCAGCCGCGAGGGGAGCGCATCGAGGCCGAACTGCGGGTTCGTCGACTGGTTGACCAGGCGGCCTGCGGTGTTGGGGATCTGGATCACCGGGTAGGTGCCCGAGCCGGTGGCGACCGACTGCAGCGCCTTGCCGAGCTGGTCGGTGTTGGCCGATCGGGTCGTGAGCTGCCGTTGGATGTTCTGCGCGTCGACGTAGGCCCGCTGGATCGTGTCACGCTCGCGTTGGTGCAGGAAGTTCCGGCGCGCCAGCGTGTAGGTGCTCACCGAAAGCACCATCGACAACAACGCGGCGCCGAGCGCGAACGAGACCATCACCCGGGTTCGCAGCCGGAGTGGCCGGTGCCGGAATCGAAATGCCATCTCGTGCGACCCCTCAGGTCTGCAGCTTGTACCCGAGACCGCGGACGGTGACGACGTGACGCGGGTTCGCCGGGTCGGCTTCGACCTTGGTGCGAAGCCGGCGGATGTGCACGTCGACCAGGCGACCGTCTCCGAAGTAGTCGTAACCCCAGACCCGTTCGAGCAGCACCTCGCGGCTGAAGACCCGCCCCGGGTTCGATGCGAGTTCGACGAGCAGACGGAACTCGGTCTTGGTGAGGTGCACCTCGGTGCCCGCCACACGCACGGTCCCCTCGTCGGGAATCACCTCGAGATCGCCGAAACGCAGATGCGGCGCCCCCGCGTCGACGGCGCGGGACCGACGCAGCAGCGCTCTGATCCGGGCCGAGAGCTCCTTGGGGGCGAACCGCTTG
>JBDZUV010000034.1:13392-27262 GCA_040255345.1 Actinomycetota bacterium
AACGGCTTGGTGAGGTAGTCGTCCGCGCCGGCTTCCAGTCCGGCCACGATGTCGTGCGTGTCGTCCCGCGCGGTGACCATGACGATGGGCACGTCACTGGACCTGCGGATCTCCCGGCACACCTCGAAGCCGTCGATGTCGGGCAGCATGATGTCGATCAGCACGACGTCCGCGGGGCGCTGTTCGAAGCGTTCCAGCGCTTCGGACCCGGCCGCGGCTTCGGCGACTTCCCACCCTTCGGCCTCGAGCGCGAGCTTGACCGCGGTTCTGATGCGCTCGTCGTCTTCGACGGTGAGGATGTGGGTTCTCACACCACCAGCCTGCCAAATTTCCCCCGGGTGCGCGCGGATGGGTCCTCGACGGCGAATCCCTGGTCGGCCACGGCGGCCAGGGCGGCTCGCAGCTCGTCGAAGATGGCCGGGTGCGCGGCGATGGTCAGACGCTCGTCGGGAAGATCGTCCGTCAATCCCGAGAGCCGGCATCCGGCTTCGGCTGCGACGAGCCCGCCGGCGGCGAGGTCCCAGGGTTTCAGGCCCGATTCGAAGTAGCCGTCGAGGCGTCCCGCGGCCACGTAACACAGATCCAGGGCGGCCGCGCCGAGGCGGCGGATGTCGCGGATCTCCCCGATCAGGTGAGCCACGACCCGGGCCTGTGACCGGCGACGCTCGGCCAGATACGAAAAGCCGGTACCGACGAGGGCCCGGGCGAGATCGGGTGGACCGAGGGGCTGCAGGGGTCTCCCGTTGCACGTCGCGCCGCCGCCGATGGTCGCCCGGAACGTCTCGGACCGGAGCGGGTCGGCGACCACGCCGGCCACGACCCGGCCGTCGATCGCCGCGGCGATCGAGATGTTGAAGCCGGCGAGACCGTAGAAGAAGTTCGTCGTCCCGTCGATGGGATCGATGATCCAGGTCACGCCGCTGGTGCCGGGCCTGGCGCCGGACTCCTCGCCGAGGATCGCGTCGTGCGGCCGTGCCTCGGTGAGTTCCGCGACGATCCGGGCCTCGACGGCCCGGTCGGTCGCGGTCACCAGATCGGTCGCCGACGATTTGGTGTCGGCGATCCTCACGTCGCCCCCGACGGCGTTCCGCAGGTGTGCGGCAGCACCGAGCGCACTCGATTCGGCGAGGTCGGCCAGCTCGCGGTACCCGTCGGGATCGTCCATGTCGCGTGCGTGCATGTCCCCAGCATGCCCCATGCCCGGTGGCGCTCCCGGGTCGGTGCCCGACCCGGTCCGGCCCGCCGGTTGTGCCGCCTCAGGGAACGTGTGCGACGTTCACGGCGAATCGGAATGATCGCTCGCAGGACGCAGGACGAAGGCGCAGTGGTCATGCGTCGAGGACGAGGAGGCCGCGAGCGGGCGTTCTGGGCGGCGTGGCGGACCCCCGATTTCGCCTGACACGGCACTAGCTTCGTGACGCGTGGACGACATCTTCGACGGGGTGCCCCAGCGGGCGATGGCCGTGTTCGCCCATCCCGCCGACGCCGAGATCGCGTGTGGGGCGACCCTGGCCCGCTGGGCCGCGTCGGGGTGTGCGATCGACCTCGTCATCTGCGCGCGCGGCGACAAGGGCAGCCACGAACCGGGTGCGGATCCATCCCAGGTGGCCGCGACGCGGACCACCGAGGTCGACCGGGCCGCCGCGGTGCTGGGGCTCTCGGGGCACGAGATGCTCGACCATCTCGACGGCGAGGTGACGAACTCGACCGAGCTGCGTGGCCTGCTCGTGGCGCGGATCCGGGCGTTCCGTCCCGAGGTCGTGTTCGGCCACGACCCCAGCGCGGTGTTCATCGGTTCGGGCTACGTCAACCACCGCGACCACCGCGAAGTCGGCTTCGCGCTGGTCGACGCCGTCGCTCCCGCCGCAGCGTCACCGTTGTATTTTCCCGATTCGGGCCGCCCGCACCGGGTGGGCACCCTCCTGTTGAGCGGCACGCTCGAGGCCGACACCTGGGTCGAGGTGTCCGACCACCTCGACGCCAAGATCTCGGCGTTGCAGTGTCACCGTTCGCAACTGGCCGGTGACTCCTCGGGAGTCGAGATGCTCGTACGACAACGGGCCGCCGAAGCCCGCGAGCGGACCGGCCTGGACCAGACCGAGGCCTTCAGGCGGATCGAGCTCGGCTGAGTTCCCCGGCGGGCGTCGGTGACCCGCCGGTCGCTACCGACGCAGCTTTTCGCCGGTGCGCGGATTCACGCCGTGCTGCAGCGTCCGCCACTCGTTCACGGCCCGCAGGACCAGCGTCGCGACCACCGCGATGCCGAGCGCACAGACGACCGCGCCGACCAGCGCGCCGAGCGCTTCGGCCACGGTGGTGTCGCCGCTCATCTGCAGGCGCACGAACGCCCAGCCGATCGAACCGCCGAGCAGGCCTCCACCACAGATCGCCAGGAACGACAGGATCCTGATCCGGCGTGGCGCCACCGCGGTGACCATCGACGCTCGCGGGTCGGACATGGCCACGATCGTAGTGGCGATGCGCCAGACTGGACGGGGTGGATCACGACCCCGCCGACCGAGTGGACGACGCGCCGACGCCGCGGGTCATCCTGCATCTGGACATGGATGCGTTCTTCGCTTCGGTCGAGATCCAGCGGCACCCCGAACTGCGGGGCCGGCCGGTGGTCGTGGGAGGCGACGGGCCACGGGGAGTGGTGGCTGCGGCTTCCTACGAGGCCCGCGCCTACGGGGTCTTCTCGGCGATGCCCAGCGTGCGGGCCCGTCGGCTGTGCCCGGACGCCGTGTTCCTCCACGGTGACCATGCCCACTACTCGGCCGTGAGTCGGCGGATCATGGCGGTCCTCACCGAGGTCACCCCGCTGGTCGAACCGCTCTCACTCGACGAGGCGTTCTGCGACGTCACCGGCGTGCTGCACGCCTACCCCGACGTGAAGGACCTGGGCACCGAACTGCGCCGGCGGATCCGCATCGGTGAGGGGCTGGAATGCGCGGTCGGGGTCGGGCCGTCCAAGTTCGTCGCGAAGCTGGCGTCGAAACGGGCGAAGCCGCGCATCGGTCGGCCGGGGAGCGGCCCGGAGCCGGGTGTCGGCGTCCTCGTCGTCGGTGCCGACGAACAGCGGGCGTTCCTCGACGACCTGGGGGTGCAGGAGATCTGGGGTGTCGGCCCGGCCACCCTGCGTCGCCTCACCGAGATCGGGGTCACCACCATCGGGGAACTCGCGACGATCCCACGGACCGTGCTGGAACGTCGCTTCGGTCGGGCGAGTGGGGCTCAGCTCCATGCGCTGGCCCGGGGGATCGATCCCCGCCGGGTCGTGGCCGACCGGGCCCCCAAGTCGCTGGGCCACGAGGAGACCTACGAGCGGGATCTCGTGGCGCCGGAGCGCCTGCGCACCGAGATCCTGCGCCTCGCCGATGCCACCGCGGCCCGCCTGCGTGAACACGATCTGGTCGCACGCACCGTGCACCTCAAGGTCCGGTTCGCGGATTTCACCACGATCACCCGGTCCCGGACCTTCGCCTCGGCCACGGGTTCGTCCCGGCAGCTTGCCGTGGCGGCACGGCACCTCCTCGCGGACGTCGACGTCGGCCGGGGAGTCCGGCTGCTGGGGGTCACCGCATCCAATCTCGGCCACGAGGACTCGGCCCGTCAGCTCGCGCTCGACGTCGATGCCGATGCCTCGTGGCGGCAGACCGAGAAGGTGGTGGACGACGTACGGGCCCGCTTCGGCGCGGACGCGATCGCGTCGGCGGCGTTGATCAGCGACGGTTCGCTCGATGTCCGGCGACGGGGCGACCAGCAATGGGGCCGGGCGGCTCCGGGGCGGTCGCCGGACGACGCCGAGTGACCGTCCGGCCGCCGCGATCGACGGCTGCGATCCGGAAGATCCCGACGACGCCCAGGAATCGATCGGCAGGACCGAGGAGTCGCGCCGTCGACGTTGAAGGTCTCGGTTCTCTGTGCGAGACTGACGGGATCCTCCGCGTGATCCCGGTCGTGGACTAGGGGGTTGAAGATGCCACTATCCGAAGACGAACAACGCATCCTCGATCAGATCGCCGCGGACTTCCATGAGCGCGATCCTCAACTCGCGGGTGAGTTGGAGAACTCGACGGTGTGGCGTCACGCGTTGGGTCAGATGAAGTGGGCCGCGGTCCTGTTCGTCATCGGCGTCGCGATTCTCGTGATCGCGCTCGCCACGGCGTCGAGCTTCTTCGTCTCCTTCGGGGGTTTTCTCGTGATGCTCGTCGCAGCGCTGTGGTTCGAGCGCAATGTCGGCAGACTGGGTCGGTCGGGCTGGGACCACTACCGCGCCCGTGGCGGCCACGCCGGTTTCCGTGACTATCTGAACAACCAGCAGGACCGCCTCCGCGATCGCTTCCGCGCCGACGAGTAGGCCACCGAGGAGGAGCGCGCGGTACGGATCAGTTCCTCCGAGGAGGCACCCGCGGGTCGAACCAACCGATGAGCCTCGACCAGCGCGACCGGTGGTCGCGGGCGATCCGTGCGAGGCGATCGGCAGCGGCGGCCGCCTCGCGAACCTGGCGGTCGGTCACCCCGGGGCCGTTCCACGCAGCAGCCCCGGCGAGTTCGGCGAGACGACGGGCCTGGACCCCGGGCCCGTCGGGGCCGAGAATGGCGTCGATGCGCTGCGCCAGTCGGTCCCCGACGTCGCGGTCGGTGTCGACAGGACGCCGCTCGAGACCGAGCGGACGCCATGCGTGGATCGCCTCGCTCCACGACAGTCGGATCCGGCGGGCCGGCGTGTCGGCCGCCCGGCGCCGACGCCGGCGACGCAGCACGCGGACGATCGGGCCCGCGACCAGTGCGAGCACGACGAGGAGGGCGACGATGCTCGACCGTGACGGACCCGACGACGGGGGAGTCGTCGACGGACGGGTCGGCGCGGCCGCGGACGGTGCCGTGGGGGGAGCCGGTGCGGGTGCAGTGGTCGGCACGGCCGGGATCTGGGCGGCAGCGGTCGTGGGCACGGTGGTTGCGTGGGCCCCGGCGTCGTCCTGAGCGGCGGACATGCCCGTGTAGGACTCGGCTGCGGGATTCCCCCGGCCCGGCGTGGGCTCGAAGGGCAACCATCCGAGGCCGGCGAAGTACACCTCGGGCCAGGCGTGGGCGTTGCGACCGGTGACGAGATAGGTCCGGGAACCGTCGCTGGCCTCGTGGACTGCTCGTCCCCAGGTGAAGCCGACCGCGATGCGCGTGGGCAACCCGACCGCGCGGGCGAGCGCGGCGTAGGTGCCGGCGAACTGTTCACAGAACCCGGTCCGCAGGTCGAGGAACGCGCGGATCGCGTCGGTGCCCTCGCCTTCCGAGTTCGCCGGGACCTCGGTGCTGTAGGTGAAGCCGTTGACCGGACTGAAGAAGCGCTGCAGGGCGAGGGCCTGCTCGAACGGCGTCGTCGCGCCGGCGACGATGCGCCGCGCCTGGGCGGTGAGATCGGCGGGGAAGTCCGCGGGGAGCCGGGTGAAGGTGCGCTCGAGGTCGCGGGGGACGCGTCCATGGGCACGTGCGACCAGCCGGCGAGTCACCTGGGGCACATCGGCGATGATCGTGTAGGAGAGTCCGTTCACGTCGCCGGTCGAGCTCGATGCGATCAGGGTCGAATAGTCGCTGTCCCACAGCAACCCCGGGGTGGCACCCCGGTCACCGTCGGCGATCAGATCCGAGACGTAGGTGGGACGGTACGGAGCCGGCGCGTAGGTTCCCCCCAGACCGGTGAGGTGGAAGTCGGCCTGGATGCGCGTGCTGGGCGCGGTCGAATGCGAGGCGACCAGGAAGTGATCCGACTCGGGAACCTGGGAATTCGGCGGTGACCACTGCTCTCCGTCGAAGGTGTCCAGTGCCATCAGCCGCCAGTACTCGGGACGGGAAGCGGTGACCTCGAACAGGTCGGCGTCGGACTGGTCGACGAGTCTCGAGCGGATGTCGACGAGTGGGCTCACCACGGTCACCGTCTTCGAGTCCCGCAGGCCGACGAGCCCGTCGGGCGCCAGTGCCGGCACCGTCGATGCCGCACCCAGACCGATCATGAGCGCGAGCGTCGCCATCGCCCCGCCCTGGGCGATCGGGCGCCATCGACCGTCGCTCCGGGGCGCCCCGCCGGTCGTCGACGTGGCGAGGTTGCGGTACACGAGCAGGTGAAGGGCGACCGCACCGCCGTACAGCGCGGCCGACTCCCAACGGTGGTCCGACCCGGCGAGCGAGGTGACGACGACGAACACCGTGCACGAGGGCACCAGCGCCTCGACCGGCGCCGCGTAGCCGAAGCTCAGGCGATCCGAGGTCCACGCCATGATCCACACGGTGACCGCGGCGGCGAACAGCAGACCGGCGTCGGGCGGCACCGGAGCGGACGCCGTCCGCAGGGTCTGCACCGCGGCGTCCAGGTCGTGGCCGATGACGTCGAAGGTGAACGGCGTCGGCACCCCGAGGGTCACCACCGCCCAGTGGGTCAGGTCGACGGTGACCCAGGTTCCGGCCACCACCATGATCAGCGTCGGCCATCCCCGACCCAGGCGGCGCGTGCCCGCCGCCGACAGGTGGCCGGCACACCCGACCAGGAGCAGCGGCACCAGGAACGACGGCGAATCGAAGACCCGGACGAATCCCACGATGACGGCGACCGTCACCGACGCCAGGGTCGCGGTCGGCAGCCATGTGGTCGGCGGCGGGGGTTCCGAGGCGTTCACCGCAGGCCCGATCCGGTGGGCATCCGTCGTGGTGGGCGATGCGAGCCGATCCGCCGGTTCCACACCGTCGCGAAGTCGTCGTCGGCGGCGACCCGGATGACCTCGGGGTCGTCGCGGTCGACCTGGTCCGATCGACCGTCGGGGGGTTCGAACAACACGGTGAGTGCCCCGACCATGGTGCTTCCCATCGCGGCGCCGAGCGAGGTGGACCCGGCGGGGGTCGTGAGCACGATGACCGGATCGGGACCTCGCACCGGTACGTCGATGCGCTCGGGGCCCTGTTCGATCACGGCGAGCATGCCCAACACCAGATCGACGTGATGGTGCCCGGTCGCCTGGGCCGAGTCGAAGCCCGCGGTCGTGCACAACCGGGATGGCCGGGATGCCTTGCTCGCCCCGACCAGTATGCTGGCCGCTGCCGACACTGCCCGCTCGAAGGTCGCAGCCTGGTGCACGCCGCCGCGCACGTCGAGGACCACCGTGCACCCCGGACGCACGGGTTCGGAGTCGCGCCTGACGACCAATTCGTCACGGCGGGCGCTCGTCCGCCAATGGACCTTGCGGAGATCGTCGCCGCGGGTGTACTCGCGCAACGAGGCGAACTCGGTGCCGAACGAGTTCGATGGCGGCGCTGTCGCATGGGACTCGGCCTCCACCCTGAACTCCGGCGGTGCGATCTCGGCGATCCGGGGCAGGACCGTGATCCGAGTCGCCGTCGGCCCGGCCACGGTGCGCCGCGCGAGACCGAACGGATCCGTCGTCTCGATCCGCAGGTCGCCGACGACACAGATGCCTCGTCGGGGCATGCGCACTCTGAAGGTCGACGTGCCGGTCTCACCGGGGGCGAGCGGGCCGACCGAGTGCCGGGCGGTCGTCGTGTGGCCGTCGGGATAGGTGATGGGGTGGACCAGACGGAGCGGTCGACTGTGACCGGAACCCGTGTGGGTCACGGTGGTGTGCACGGTGACGGTGTGGTCGACGACGGCACGGGTCGATCCCAGCACCCGCGTACTGTCGAGTGACGGACCCTGCAGTCGGACCGAGACGACCGCGACGAGCACGAGCACCGACATGGCGATGCCGAGACCCGTGATCTCGGCGAGACCCAGGATCAGCCCGAGCGTGACCGTGATCACTCCGACGAGGCCGACCGCGACGCCCGTCGCCGTCACCGTCGTTCCACGGCGCAGGCTCGCTCGAGGACGGTCCCGCTCAGGTCGGTCGTGCACCGGTCGGCACCGGACGTCGTTGCACGATCTCCGCGAGGATGCCGGTGGCGGTCGCGCCCTGGACCCGGGCATCGGGGGTGAGGATCAGCCGGTGCGCGACGACCGGGACGAGCACGTCGCGGATGTCGTCGGGCAGGACGTAGTCGCGACCCCGGACCGCCGCGTAGGCCCTGGCCACGTGCTGCAGAGTGAGTGTGGCCCGTGGCGACATGCCGATCGACACCGCCGGATGGGCGCGGGTCGCGCGCGCCAGATCGACCAGGTAGCTGCGCAACGATCCCGCCACGGCCACGTGGTCGATCGCCCCGGACAGACGGCGCATCACCTCGGGCGTCACCACCGGTTCGAGCGAGTCGACCCGGTCGAGTCCCGGATCCCGCTCGAGCAGCGCGACCTCGTCACGGGCGTCGGGGTATCCGATGGACAGCCGCATGCAGAAACGGTCGAGTTGGCTCTCGGGCAGCGGATAGGTGCCTTCGTGTTCCACGGGGTTCTCGGTCGCGAGCACCATGAAGGGCCGGGAGAGCACATGGGTGGTGCCGTCGACGGTGACCTGGCGCTCTGCCATCGCCTCGAGCAGTGCGGACTGGGTCTTTGGTGACGCCCGGTTCACCTCATCGGCGACGACGACGTTGGCGAAGATCGGCCCGGGCCGGAAGCTGAACTCGGCGGTGTTGCGGTTCCACACGTCGACGCCGACCACGTCGGCAGGCAGCAGATCCGGGGTGAACTGGATCCGCCCGAAGGAGCCACCGATCGACCGGGCGAGGCCCTTGGCGAGGGTGGTCTTGCCGACGCCGGGAACGTCCTCGATGAGCAGGTGGCCCCGGGCGAGCAGACACACGAGCGCGAGGTCGATCACCCCCCGCTTTCCCACGATCACCTCGGAGACGTTGTCGGCGAGCGCACGGCAGTAGTCGGCGAAGCCGGCAGGCACCTCGACCGGTTCGGTCTCGATCGGGGTTGTGGTCACGGCGTCCTCCTCGATGAGTGTGAGCATACCGGTGGTCGCCACGGCCGGCGGGGCGACGGGTAGCCTGCGTTCGGTGTCCGAACGTTCGTGGCTGCTCGAGGCGGTAGGGGTGGTGGCGCGCCACCCGGTGCTCTGGCCGACGGCGATCGCCCAGGTGGTGCGGCTGGCGGCACCGGGCTGGTGGCGCCGTCGCCCCTTTCTGCCGCTGCCGTCGCCGGGGTATCTCCATCTGCGGATCACGACCATGTACGGCGGGGATGGAACCGCGCCGATCGTCGCCGATGATCTGGTGACGTGGCTGCGCTGGTGCCGGGCTGACGCGCGTCGATGACGCCGCGGGCTGCGGGTCCCGCGGTGCACGACACCGCGGCCGAAGGCTCGGTGCAGCCACTGACCGTCCGACTCCATCGGGTCCGCCTCGAGCGCGCCCACTTCGATCGTGCCCACTTCGATGCGGTCGGGCGAGATGAAGCACCCATCCTGCGATCGGCCCGCGAGGCGATCACCGACCGCGAGGTGATCATCGTCGAGATCGTCGACGCCGCAGGCCATCGCGGGTGGGGTGAGTGCTCCGCGCTCCCGCGTCCCGGCTACACCGCCGAGTACCTCGACGGGTGTTGGGCGCTGCTGCGCGACCTCCTGGTGCCGGCGGTGGTGGCCGACCCGATCGGGGCGTTGGCGTACCTGTCGGGCTTCACGGGTCACCCCATGGCCCGGAGTGCACTCGTCGGTGCCCTGATCGATCTCGACCTCCGGGCGCAGGGTCGGTCGCTGACAGCGGTGCTCGCCGACGGGGGACCCACCGCGACCCGGGTGTCGTCCAATGCGGTGATCGGCATCCACGACGCCCCGGGCGACCTCGAGACCGCGGTGCACCGGGCGCTCGCCGCCGGCCATCGGAGCATCAAGCTCAAGATCGATCCGCTCCACGACGTCGCCGCGGTCCGGACGGTGCGGCGGCAGTGGCCCGACCTGCCCCTCGCGGTCGACGCGAACGGCTCCTACCCCGATGCCGATGCGGCGGTCGCCGCGCTGACACGGCTCGAAGCGGTCGCCGGAGATCTCGCATACGTCGAACAGCCACTCGCCGGCGACGACCTCGTCGGCACGGCGCTCGTGGCCCGCCGCGTGCCGACGCCGATCGCGCTCGACGAGTCGGTCGGCTCGCTCGGGGAAGCGGTCACCGCGGTGTCGCTCGGTGCCCTCGGAGTGCTCAACTGCAAGCCCGCCCGCGTGGGCGGTCCACTGGCGGCGATCGCGATCGCACGGGTCATGGCCGAAGAGGGGATCGGCGTGTTCTGCGGCGGCATGGTCGAATCGGGCATCGGCCGCGCGGCGGCGCTCGCCTTCGCGGCCCAGGACGTGTGCCCCCTCCCGACGGATCTGGGTCCGTCGGCGCGCTACCACCGTGAGGACCTCACGCCACCCTTCGAACTGGTCGACGGTACGATCACCGTGCCCACCGGACCGGGCATCGGCGTGGCGCCCGACCTCGACGTACTCGCGGCGCACACGCTCGAATCCTGGCAGTTCCCGTGACCGGGCGCACGCAACGTGGCTTCACCGCACGATCGGTGCGCACGACGGTCGCCGAGGCCCACGGCGCGCCCTTCCCCGACGATCTCCGGCGCGCGGTGTGGTTCATCGAGCCGACCGATGCCGCGGTGGTCCTGGGAAGTGCCCAGCGGCTCTCCACGCTGGAACTCGGTGAGGTGGCTCGGCGTGGGCTCGGGGTGGTGCGCCGACGCAGTGGCGGGGGAGCGGTCGTCGTCGAACCCGACGCGTCGAGCTGGTTCGACGTCTGGTTGCCCGCGGCCGACGCGCTCTTCGAGCATGACGTCAGCAGGTCGGCCCACTGGCTCGGCGAGGTGGTGGTCGAGGCGCTCGATCTACTCGGTGTGGCGGCACAGCGTGTCAGAGCGGGCGACGTCGACCGCTCTTCGGAGGGCTCCCGATGGGCGCCGCTCGTGTGCTTCGCGTCGTCGTCCGCCGGCGAGGTGCTGGTGGAGGGACGCAAGGCGGTGGGAGTGTCGCAGCGTCGGACCCGTGCCGGGGCACGTTTTCAGGTGGTGATCCTCCACCGGTTCGACCCGGGGGCCACCGCATCGTTGTGCGCGCTCGACCCGACAGAGCAGCAGCGCCTCGCCGCCCACCTCAGCCGGTCGGTCACCGCGGTGCCCGTGGAACGGGCCGCGGTGCGCGACGCCGTCGACCGGGTGCTCGCCACCCGCTGAACGGACGGTCGCGGCACCGCGACCGGGAGGGGAGGAACGCTCGGGGACCGTCGGGCGCGTCGAGGGTGGAGCAACGCAGCAAAGTGCTTGCCTTTCGGGGACAAAACGCAATAGAGTGGGAGCCCATGGGAGCACGTGGGCAGACGACCCTCACCGAGTCACCGGGCGCGGTCGAACGCGTCGAGCTGATCGGCGAGCTCACCCGGTCGCTGGACGACCGGGGACGCCTGTCGATGCCCACGTCGTTTCGGGCCGCCTTCGCAACAGGCGCGGTCGTCATGCGCTGGCCCGGACCCTGCGTGGCGATCATGCCGGTGGACGAGTACCGGCAGATCGAAGAGAACATGCGGTCCAAGCAGCGCGACGAACTCGCCGATGCCCGCGCCCGTGAAGCCCTGAACGCGCTCGCCAACCACCTGCACCTCGACGCATCCGGTCGACTGTTCATCGCGGAGGACCTGCGGGCGTTCGCCGGGTTCGAGCGCGAACTGAAGGTGGTCGGTCAGCGGACCCGCCTCGAGTTGTGGGCCCAGGCCACGCACGAAGAGGGTGCCGAGGAACGCTGGCAGGCGTTGGTCGCACACATCTCGGCGGAGGCGTTGTGAGCCATGGGCACGGCGACGCTGACCCCCGACCGGATCGGAACCGTCATGACTGATCCGCACCCCTATGTGCACCGAGCGGTGTTGATCGACGAGGTCGACGCGTTGTTCGCGCACGTTCCCGACGGCGTCGTCGTGGATGCCACCCTCGGCGGCGGTGGTCATGCCGCGGCGCTCGCCCGGTCACGTCCCGGCAGGTCGATCATCGGGATCGACCGCGACCCTGCGGCCCTCGAGGCGGCGAGCGAACGCTTCGCCGCGGACCCCGAGCTCGCCGGCCGCCTGCAGACCCGGCGGGGACGTTTCGACGAGGTACTCGTCGACCTCGATGCAGACCGACCCGTCGCCGGGGTGCTCTTCGACCTGGGCGTGTCGTCTCCCCAGTTCGATCGGTCCGAGCGTGGGTTCAGTTACCGCGTCGACGCCCCGCTCGACATGCGGATGGACCCCGACTCCCCGCGGTCGGCGGCCGACATCGTGTCCGACGCCGACGAGGCCGAACTGGCACGCATCCTGTTCCAGTTCGGCGACGAGCGCTACGCCCGCCGGATCGCCCGCGCCGTCGTCGCGGCGCGGCCCGTCACCACGACCGGTCAACTCGTCGACATCGTGCGATCCGCGATTCCCGCCCCGGCCCGTCGCCGCGGAGGACACCCGGCCAAGCGGACCTTCCAGGCGCTCCGGATCGCCGTGAACGCCGAATTGGACGCCCTCGGAGCGGGCCTGCAGGCGGCGCTCGCCGCAGTGGCCGTCGGGGGAAGGGTCGCTGCGATCAGCTACCACTCCGGTGAGGACCGAATCGTGAAACATGCCTTTCGAGATGCGGTCACCGGCGGGTGTGTGTGCCCGCCCGGGTTGCCGTGCGTCTGTGGCGCGGTGCCCACGGCACGCAACGTGACCAGGGGCGGCATCACGCCCGGCCCGGTCGAGCGCGCCGCGAACCCACGTGCGGCGAGCGCCCGACTGCGGGCCGTGGAGGTGATCGGATGAGCATGGTCGCTCCGCCCCGTCCCGCACGGGCCGCGAGCCCGGCGCGCGCCCCTCGTCGTGATCGAAACGAGTCCGAGGCGCGTCATCTGCGGGTGGTCCCCACGCCGCGGGGGCGCGGGCGGCGCCGGGCGGGGTTGCTCGTCGGGTTCATCGCCGGGTTCGTGATCCTGTTCGGTACCGTCACGTTCCACGTGCGCCTCGTCACCGGTCAGCAGCGGATCGAGCGTCTCGACACCCGGGCCGAGGCGGCCCAGGCCAGATACGACCGGCTCCGACTGGAAGTCGATCGCCTGTCGGCCCCGGACCGGATCGTCGCACGGGCACGGGCACTCGGGATGGTCGAGGCCCAGGATCCGACCTGGCTCGCGCCCGCATCGCCGGCGATCACCGAACATGGTGGTTCCGACGGCGGTGACCGGCACGACTACCTCGACGTCAAGCCGTTCCTGCAGGACACCAAATGAGCGAAGACGGGCCGCCGCGGATCGCAGACGGGTTCTTCGGGGCGGGAACATCCGAACCGGCCGGACCCCGGCGCCGGAACCGACCACGTCGGGCTCCGGCTGCTCCATCGCGTCGTGCGTCGACGTCCCGAGCGACTCCCCGTCGGCCCGCTGGTCGGCCCGCCGGTCGAGCCGACGCCGCGTCGCGAAGCGCGCGCCGATCGGGTTCCCGATCGACCGGCACTTCGCCCGGGCGGCCCACCACTTCCCCGGGCGCCACCCATCGCCGCCGGCCCGGAGCCGGCGGAGGATCCGGGAGTGGTGACGGGCCGACCGGGCGCGCGCCGCGATCACCCCACCCGCCGAATCGTCGCCCTCGAGCTGCCTCGCAACGTCACCGGTACCTGGGAATCGGGGCCGTGTTCTGTCTGCTCCTGACGCTGACCGTGGGCAAGCTCACCGACCTGCAGGTGCTGAGTCCGAACCGCTATCGCAACACCGGTGTCGCCCAGCGAACGGTGCGCGTGTCGTTGCCCTCGGCCCGTGGCGCGGTGCTCGACCGCAACGGCCAGGACCTCGCCGTGTCGATGCCGCGTTCCACGGTGGTCGCCGACCCCGCTCAGGTGTCCGATGTCGACGCCGAGGCCACACTCCTGGCATCGGTACTCGATGTGGACCGCCGCGACATCGCCGGCGCGCTGCGCACCAGGTCCCGGTTCGTGTACGTC
>JBDZUV010000173.1:0-4836 GCA_040255345.1 Actinomycetota bacterium
CGAACGTCACGCCGACGAGATCGACCCCGACGTCGAAACGATGACCGAGCAAGAAGATGGCGAGGCGGCAGTCTCCCAGGAGGACGGGGCGGCCGCTCGCCAGGGGTACGAGGTCGCCGACCCGACCCGAGGTCGTCGCTGACCGCGAGCTGCCCGAGCGGCCGAAGCGTTCGGCGTCGGTTCCGGGACGATGGTCTCGGGCGTGACGACACGGTCGGGCTCGGGGATGGAGGAGCTGCTCGGTTCTACCGAGGGCAGAGTGCTCGCCGACCCGGCACCGCGGTGATCAGGACGGCACGCCCATGGGGATCCGGCGGGTGAACCTGATCACCGGGAGCACGCGGGTCGTGTTTTGCTGGTACTGCTGAAATGCCGGAGCCATCTGCACGAACCGGGCGAACATGGCCTGCCGCTCGTCGCCGACCAGTTCGGTGGCGTGCACCGGTACGGTGGTCATCTCGCCGTCGACCACCGCCTCTATCTCGACGTCGGGGTTCGCCCTCAGGTTGATGGTCCAGGCGGGATCACGCGGCGCGCCCATTGCGGATCCGACGACCAACCAGTCATCACCGTCCCGCAGCGCCATCGCGGGGTTCACCCGCTCGGCTCCGGTCTTCGCGCCACGATGATGGATGAGGACGAGATTGTCGCCCCAGGCACCCACCCTGCCCTCGTTGTCGTGGAATTCCTCGATGATGCGTTCGTTGAATGCGGTCATTTCCCTGCACCTTTCCTTTGTTGGTTCTTCGTGGTCATCGGTCTTGCGGGCGCACCTTGCGGGCCCCTACGAAACTGAGCCGACCAGGGCGGGTCCGGCGAGCGTCGGATAGTCGGTGTAGCCGTGATGGTCGCCGCCGTAGGCCTTGGCCATGTCGGGCAGGGCCAGGTCGCCTCCGACCGCGAGCCGAGTGACGAGGTCCGGGTTGGCGATCAGCAGTCGACCGAAGGAGACGAGGTCGGCCTTGCCCTCGGCGATGAGGTCGAGGCGCCGCGGGTGGTCCAGCGGGTCGGGACCGGCGGCGTTCAAGATCAGCGGGCCGTGCCACGCGGCACGGAGCGTCGGCGTCAGGGTCGGGTCGCCGCTGTCGACGACGTGCAGGTAGGCCAGGCCGAGCCGGTCCAGTTCGGTCACCAGAAGCGGATAGATCGTGCGGTAGTCGGCCTCGACGGTGTCGCCGAGCCCATTGGCCGGCGAGATGCGCAGGCCGGTGCGATCGGCGCCGATGGCATCGGCGACGGCCTGGGTGACCTCGAGGGTGAAGCGGATGCGGTTCAGCGGACTGCCACCCCAGCGATCGGTGCGCTCGTTCGCGTTGGGAGCCAGGAACTGGTGCAGCAGGTAGCCGTTGGCGCCGTGGACCTCCACGCCGTCGAAGCCGGCACTGATCGCGTTCCGTGCGGCGACCGCGAAGTCGTCGATCGTCGCGGCGATGCCCTCGTCGGTCAGCGCCTCGGGCACCACGTGGTCCTGCAGTCCGGTCGGGGTGAAGATCTGCCCTGCGGCTGGTACCGGTGACGGGCCGACCGGGGTCAGCGCGCCGTTGCCGGCGGCGGCCGTGTTGCTGGGGTGACCGATCCGTCCGGTGTGCATCAGCTGGGCGACGATCTTGCCGCCCTCGGCGTGGACGGCATCGGTCACCGGCTGCCACGACCTGACCTGCCCGGCGGTGTGGAGTCCCGGGGTGGCCGGATAGCCCTGGCCGATCGCGCTGGGCTGGATGCCCTCGGTGACGATCAGGCCGGTGCTCGAACGCTGGGCGTAATAGGTGGCCATGTCCGCGGTTGCAAGCGTCGCGTCGGCTCGACTGCGGGTCATCGGTGCCATCACGATCCGGTTGCGCAGCGCCAGGCTGCCAACCGATATCGGGTCGAAAGCGGTGGGTGTCGTCTGGTTCATCGTTCGTACTCCTTGTGCGAATTGATCGGGAAGTACCTGTTCGAACACCCAATCGTCGGACTGCATTCCCTGTTCGGACAAGTTTCTGGGAGTACGCTGTGGTCATGGCACAACAGCCCGACTTCGGAGCGGGTCCGATCAGTTCGGCGGTCTTCCGGGTTGCCCGTGCCCACAAGGCGCTCGCGGCGAGGCTGCTTCGCGAGACCGGGCTGCGCCCCGGTCAGGAGCTGGTGCTGATGACCCTGTGGCGCGACGGACCCCAGCGACAGGTCGACCTCGTCGACAAGCTCGATTCCGACGCGTCCACCATGGTCCGCAGCATCGCCCGCCTCGAGAAGGTCGGCCTGGTGCACAAGGAGCCGTCGCCCACCGATCGGCGTGCGACGATCGTGCACGCCACCGAGGCGAGCTTCCACCTGCGGGACGAGGTCGAGTCGGCCTGGGCCGAGCTCGAACGCCTCACCGTCGGATCGATGTCGCGGTCACGTCGCACCGAGGTGCTCGCCACACTCACCGACCTCGAATCGAACCTTTCAGCCGCTGAGTAGCCACCACGCCAGGGCTACTCGACGACCCGAGCCGGCTGCGCCGGTCGAGCGGCGCTCTCCCCCGACGCGGGTGTCACCCCTAGGCGTCGGCCTTCCGGTGGATCAGCATCGTGTGGTCATCCGCGTCGCCACCCTCGCCGGCGCGTTCCCACCGAAGCACCTCGGCGGCGCCGCTCGCGGTGAGCTGCTCGGCAACCTCATCGGTCGTGCGCAGGTAGCGCACGAGCGTGACGTCCTCGCCCGGGTAGCCGTCGAAGAGCCTCCGGGTCCCGACACCGGACTGGAACGCGATCAGCAGATGCCCGCCGGGAGTCAACACCCGAAGGGTCTGCTCCAGTGCCTGGGACAATTCCGGATCTGACAGGTGGATGGTGGAGTACCAGAGCACCACGCCGCCGAAGGACTCGTCGCCGTGGGGTAGTTCGGTGATCGAGGCGACCGACAGGTCGAGGTCGGGATGGCGCGCCCGACCCTGCGCGATCATCCGCGGTGACAGGTCCACCCCCTGCACCGCTACCCCGCGGTCCGCGAGGTAGCGGCTGATCCGCCCGGCGCCACAGCCCGCATCGAGAACGAGCCGACCCTCCACCATCTCGATGAAGGCATCGAGCACCGCCAGATCGAGCGGGTGCTCGCGACTCGTGTCGGGCATACTGCGCGCGTAGTCGGCCGCAACCGTGTCGTAAGAGCGACGCACCGATTCCTGGGACTGCCCCGGACCGTTCGTCACGGTGGAATTCTTACCGCACCCTTACCGGTGTGAAGTAGACCATCGCGATGTCCGAGACGATCCTGCTGGCCGAGGACGACCGGGCGACCAACGAAGCGCTCCAGCGGGCGCTCGGGCTCGAGGGCTACCAGGTGCACGCGGTCGCCGACGGCGCCGCGGCACTCGACGCGGCGGCGACCGACGAATTGGACCTGATCCTGCTCGACGTCATGATGCCCGAGCGCGACGGCCTGTCGGTGTGCCGCGAGTTGCGCCGGACCGGCGTCCGCACCCCGATCCTCATGTTGACCGCCCGCACGGAGGTCTCCGATCGGGTTTCGGGCCTCGATGCCGGCGCGGACGATTACCTTCCCAAGCCGTTCGCGCTCGAGGAGCTCCTCGCCCGCGTGCGGGCGCTGCTGCGCCGGTCGAGCGACGACGAAGCCATGGTCGTCGAGGACCTCCGTATCGATCCACCCGCGCGACGGGCCTGGCGAGGCGACACCGAACTGGAGCTCACCAAGACCGAGTTCGACCTGCTCGAACTGCTGGCCCGCAACGCGGGGATCGTGCTCACCCACTCCACGATCTACGAACGCATCTGGGACTACGACTTCGGCCCCGAGTCCAAGTCACTCGCCGTGTACATCGGCTATCTGCGCCGAAAGACCGAGGCAGGCGGGCGGCCGCGTCTGATCCAGACGGTCCGGGGCGTCGGCTACACGATGCGGCGGATCGATCAGTGATCGGTCTCCGGACGCGTCTCGCGGTCGCGTCCGCCGCGATCGCCGGGCTGTCGGTGCTCGCCGTCGGATCGATCAGCTACGTGTCGACGGCGCGGACCCTCCGCAACGAGATCGACACCAGCCTCACCTCGTACGCGTCTGGACTCACCGACCCCGACGGTCACGCCGCGAAGGCCCTGTGCCATCACGATGACCCCGACGAGGACGATCGGCGCGAGAGGGACGATCTGGTCTCTGCGCTGCCCGGTGCAAGCATCGAATGTGTCGCTCCGGGTGGGACGACCACGGCGTGGATCTCGTCGGAGACCCGGCCCGCCGACCTGGCCGGGCAGCTCGGTTCGGCCGCGGAAGCCGGCATCGGGCCGCCGACTGACGTGTCACTCGACGGCCACCCCTACCGCTTCGTGGTCGTCGCCGCTCCAGACGGCTCCCAGATCCGGATCGGTCGGAGCCTCACCGAGGTCGAGCGGGCACTGAGCTCGATTCTGATGCGCACCGTGGTGGTGGGCGGCATCGTGATCGCCGCGGCAGCCCTGATGGGTGTGCTGATCGCGCGCTGGCTCACCGGCCCGCTCGAACGCCTGACCGACGCCGCGGAGCGCATGGCCCGGTCCGGGCGCGCCGACGTCCCGATCGCCGTGGAGCGTAGGGACGAGACCGGACGACTCGCCGCCTCTCTGCAGACGATGCTGGCCGCGCTGCACGAGTCACGCGACGCACAACAACAACTCGTGCAGGACGCCAGCCATGAGCTGCGCACCCCGCTCACGTCGATGCGCGCCAACGTGGGCACGCTGCTCCGGCATCCGGAGCTCGACCCCGAAACCCGCAACGAGGCGATCGCTTCGGTCGACGCCGAACTCGCCGAGCTGTCGACCCTGGTGGATGAAGTCGTCGAACTGGCCCACGCCCAGCACGCGCTCCTTGGCCGAAATC
>JBDZUV010000174.1:0-4815 GCA_040255345.1 Actinomycetota bacterium
GACCGGTCGACGCGCTCAGGGCTCACACGGCATCATCTCCGCGTTCGCCCGTGCGGATCCGTACGACCTGGTCCAGTGGCGACACCCAGATCTTGCCGTCGCCGATCTTGCCGGTGCGCCCCGCCGCGACGATCGCGTCGACCACTCCGTCCACCCGGTCGTCGGCCACGACGACCTCGACCCGGACCTTGGGGATGAAGTCCACCCGGTATTCCGCACCCCGGTACACCTCGGTGTGGCCGGCCTGGCGACCGAAACCCCGCACCTCCGAGACGGTCATGCCGTTCAGGCCGACATCGGTCAGGGCGTCCTTCACCTCTTCGAGCTTGAAGGGTTTCACGATTGCGGTGACGAGCTTCATGTGAGGTCCTCCTCGGGAACGGTCGGTCGGAAGGTGGATGTCGACGGCGTGCCGGTCATAGCCGCCCCATCGAGCCGAACTCGTCGTAGGTATAGGCGGTCTCGGCGTGCAGTGCGAGGTCCAGGCCCTCGGCTTCGATCGACTCGTCGACCCGCAGGCCGATCGTCGCATCGATGGCCTTGGCGATGACCAGCGACACGACGAAGGAGAAGACGATCGTGACCCCGGCGGCGAGCGCCTGCTCACCGAACAGTCCGATGCCGCCGCCGAGGAACAGCCCGTCACGGCCGGCGGGGTTGACGGCGGTGTCGGCGAACAGTCCGAGCAACAGCGTGCCGGCGAGGCCGCCGACGAGGTGCACGCCGACCACGTCGAGTGCGTCGTCGTAGCCGAAACGTTCCTTCAGACCGATGGCCAGGAAGCAGATGATCCCGGTGACGAAGCCGATGACGACGGCGGGCATCGTGCCCACGAAACCGGCGCACGGCGTGATGGCGACCAGCCCGGCGACGATGCCCGAGGCCGCTCCCAGCGTGGTGGCGTGGCCGTCACGCAGGCGTTCGATCACCAACCAGCCGAGCATTGCAGCAGAGGCGGCGACGAAGGTGTTCATGGTCGCCTGGCCGGCCAGACCGTTCGCGCCCAACGCCGAACCGGCGTTGAACCCGAACCAACCGAACCACAGGATGCCGGTGCCCAGCATCGTGAGGGGGAGCGAGTGCGGCCGCATCCGCTCGGCGGGCCAGCCCTTGCGTTTGCCGAGCACGAGCACGAGCGCGAGCGCCGCCGCGCCGGCGTTCATGTGCACCACCGCGCCGCCGGCGAAGTCGAGCGCACCACGGGCGGCGAGCCAACCGCCGCCGAACACCCAGTGGGCGATCGGCGCGTACACCAGCAACATCCAGATGCCGATGAACACGGCATAGGCCGAGAACTTCAATCGATCGGCGGTCGCGCCCGTGATCAGGGCCGGGGTGATGACCGCGAAGGTCATCTGGTAGGCGGCGAAGAGCACGAAGGGAATCGTGAGGCCCAGGCCGACGTCGCCGTCGACGTGCGCGAGGCCGAAGTAGTGCAGGCCGCCGAGCAGGCCGCCGTCACCGAAGTTGCCGAAGGCCAGGCTGAACCCGATGACGACCCAGATCACAGCGACGAGGCCCATGGCGAAGACGTTCTGCATCAGCATGCCGAGCACGTTCTTCGAGCGGACCATGCCGCCGTAGAAGAAGGCGAGCCCGGGGGTCATGAACAGCACCAGCGCCGTGGCGGTGAGCATCCAGGCGGTATCACCGGTGTTCATCGTTCCTCCTGTGGGGTGAGTGGGATTGCAGGGGAGTGTCCAGCCACGCCGTTTCGCACGCGTTACCCGGGTGTTTCCAGTTCGTGAACTGTCACGAATGCCCAGCTCAGTGCGCATCCTGGGCCCCAGGGCCGGCGAATTTCCCCGCGCCGGGTTTGCGGAGGCACCAACCGCGTGCTAGCGATAATGAGAACCGTTCTCATTATGGGCAGCCCGAGGAACACGCCGTGAACCGACCATCCGCACGCTCGATCGGGCCCATCACGGGACGACGCTCGGTCATCGCCGGCGTCGCCGTCGCAGTGGTGCTGGCCGTGCTCACGGGCTGCGGGTCGGGCGCCGCCGACACCGGCCACCAGGGGAGTCGGGGCTTGTCGATCGTGGCATCGACCGACGTCTACGGCGACCTCGCCGAGGTCGTCGCCGGGCACCACGCCGACGTCACCTCGATCATCGACGATCCCGGTGTCGATCCGCATGCCTACGAGGCGTCGACCCGAGACCTCCTGTCGGTGTCGCGGGCCGACATCATCATCGTCAACGGTGGCGGCTACGACCCGTTCATGCAGACCCTGCGTGACGGCGCGGACGACCCCGACGCCGAGGTGCTCGACGTGGTGTCGATCTCCGGCAAGCGCGCCCGGGCCGGCGGCGAGCTGAACGAGCACGTCTGGTACGACTTCGCCACCGTCGCCCGGCTCACCGACCGACTCCGCGATGCGCTCGTCGGGCGCGATCCGTCCCACGCCGCCGACTACCGGGCGAACGCGGGCAGGCTCATCGGGCAGCTCGCGGCGTTGGAGGCTCGAGCCCGGCAGATCGGTGCCGCGCACCGGGGCGCGTCGGCGGTGGTCACCGAACCGGTACCGGCCTACCTGCTCGACGCCGTCGGTCTGAAGGACCGCACGCCAGACGCATTCGCTGAAGCCGTCGAGGCAGGAGAAGCAGCATCGCCCGCGGTGTTGGCCGACACCCTCGCCCTGTTCACCGACGATCCGGTCGACGTGGTGGTCTCCAACGCGCAGACCACCGACGACCAGACCCGTCAGATCGCCGACGCCGCGCACACGCACGGCATTCCCGTCGTGTCGGTCACCGAGACGCTGCCCGAAGGCGAGTCGTACGTGACCTGGATGCGGGCGAACCTCGACGCCCTCGCGCACGCCCTCGACGGCCGGGCCCGACACCCAGCGGTGAGCGGTCGGTGACCGTGACCGACGCCCCGGTCGTCGCATTCCGCGGGGCCACGCTCGGCTACGGGGATCGGACCCTGTGGTCCGAGCTGGACCTGACGGTCCGCCGAGGAGAGTTCCTCGCGGTGCTCGGCGCGAACGGGTCGGGCAAGACCAGCTTCCTGCGGACGATCCTCGGCGTGCAGTCCCTCAGCGGCGGTTCACTCGACGTCGAGGGTCGACCGGTACGCCGAGGCAATCCGGCGATCGGTTACATCCCCCAGCAACGGCGTTTCGACCCGCTCATGCCGTTGCGCGCCCGCGACCTGGTCCGCCAGGGTCTCGACGGACACCGCTGGGGCTTCGCCCGGCCGGGCGGCATCGACTGGGACCGGATCCTCACCGCCCTCGATGCGGTCGATGCCGCCCACCTCGCCGACGTGCCGGTCGGGGTGCTCTCGGGCGGTGAACAGCAACGGGTCCGGGTCGCCCAGGCGCTCGTCACCCGACGTGACCTGCTGCTGTGTGACGAGCCGCTGCTGTCGTTGGATCTGGCCGGCCAGGTCACCGTGACCGAACGCATCGACCGGGCCCGCCACGACGACGGCACCGCCGTCATCTTCGTCACCCACGAGATCAACCCGGTGCTCGACCACGTCGACCGGGTCCTCTACCTCGCCGGCGGTCGCTTCCGGATCGGCGCCGTCGACGAGGTGCTCAGCTCGGAGACCCTGTCGGATCTGTACGGCGCGCCCGTCGAGGTGCTGCGGATGCGCGACCGGATCCTCGTCGTCGGCGCCCCCGAGCACGCCCATCACACCCACGACGACGAAGCGGTCGACGCGTGAGTGTGCTCGCCGCGGCGGCCGACCCGAGCGTCTGGCAGCAGATCTTCGACTTCAGCGATTACGGGTCGCTGCTGCGCCTGGTGCAGAACTCGCTCGTCGCCGGAGCGGTGCTCGGCATCGTCGGCGGGCTGATCTCGTCGTTCGTGATGATGCGCGACCTGCCCTTCGCGGTGCACGGCATCAGCGAGCTGTCGTTCGCCGGTGCGGCCGCGGCACTGCTGGTCGGGGTGAACGTGGTGGTCGGTTCGATCGCCGGGTCGCTGGGGGCCGCGCTCGTGATCGGTGCGCTCGGGGTGCGGGCCCGCGACCGCAACTCGTCCATCGGCGTGCTCATGCCCTTCGGTCTGGGCCTGGGGGTGCTCTTCCTGTCGCTGTACCACGGACGGTCGGCGAACAAGTTCGGGCTGCTCGTCGGCCAGATCGTCGCCGTCGACGCACCCCACCTCGCGTGGCTGCTCGGCACGTGCGCGGTGGTGGTCGTGGGGTTGGCACTGATCTGGCGACCGCTGAGCTTCGCGAGCACCGACCCCGACGGAGCGGCTGCGGGCGGCGTGCCCGTCCGCGCCCTGTCGGCGATGTTCATGGTGCTGCTGGGCCTCGTGGTGGCGATGAGCGTGCAGATCGTCGGCGCGTTGTTGGTGCTCAGCCTCCTCGTCACCCCGGCCGCGGCGGCCATGCGGGTCACCGCGTCACCACGCCTGGTGCCCGGCCTGGCCATGGTGTTCGGTTTCGTGGCGATGCTCGGCGGCATCCTGTTGGCCGTCGGGGGCACCGTTCCGATCAGTCCCTATGTGACGACGATCTCGTTCACGATCTACGTCGTGTGCCGACTGGCCGGCCGGCGCCGCCCGCTCACGAAATAGAGAACGTTCCGCTCGATGTGAACAGGTGGTACCGGGTGGTGCCGTCGTCGGAGATCGTGCCTCCGGTGACGGTCAACCCTGCCGCGGCCGCGATCGGATAGGCGATGATCACGACACCCGACCCGCCGACGTTGGAGGCGTCTCCATCCGCGGCGCCGCCACCTCCGGTGTTCGGCGCTCCGGCGACCGACGCGCCAGCGATGCGGCTGGCGCCGCCGCCCTTACCTCCGGCGCCGAAGTTCAGGCCGAGGCCGCCGCCGCCCCCGCCGCC
>JBDZUV010000175.1:0-4793 GCA_040255345.1 Actinomycetota bacterium
GCCTCATCTTCGGGTCGGCGGCCGCCTCGGATCCCGCCGACCGTCCGCCCACCTGACGCGTGTCCGCTTCGGCCCGGGGTGCACGCCGGCACGACGCGCCGATCAGCGGGTCACGTCGTCGGGCAGTTGTCGGGAGCGGGCCTTCCGGCGAGCCGGTCGGCGATCCACGACGAGATCTCGCCACGCGCCCGGTCGATCTCGGTGCCGTGGTTCGCACCGGGAAGCAGCAGGTACTGCGTGACCTGTCCGACGCGGCACAACCGTGCCCGGGCGGCCTCGGCCCGAGCCGGCACCACGTCGGCGTCGTCGGTTCCTTCGAACAGCAGGATCGGGCTCGCCGCGTGCACCTTGCCCGGATCGTTCGCGCGCAGGAGCGTCGCCGCCGGTTCGGTGGTGAGCGGATCCCTGGCGAACAGTCCGTGGTCGGCCATGCCGGCGAAGGTGGTGATGACCTCGGGCATGCAGCCGTGCTCGAGCACGTCGACGTGCTCGCGCGCCCGGGCGGTGAGATACGACGCGGGGTCGGTTCCCGGGTGGTCCGCGGCGATCCCGAACAGGGCCAGCAGCTCCACCAGGTGCGGGATGATGCGGTCGTCGGGGCCGTGCAGTTCGGTGAGCTGGGACGCCGGCGCGCCGACCACGGTGCCTTCCAGGTCGAGTTCGGGGGCGTACGCGGCTGCGAGCTGGTTCGTGAACAGGGCCGCGTGGCCGCCCTGGGAATGCCCGAAGGCGACCCAACGCTTCCCGGCGTGCGCCGCGGGAATGTTGCGCACGGCCCGCACGGCGTCGATCACACTGTGCGCCTCTGACGGCCCCGACAGGTACCGCTGGCGCTGACCGTCGACCATGCCGATGTAGTCGGTGCGGACCGACACGCCCTCGACGCCGAACGAGTCGGGTCGGTCGTAGCGCCGCGACAGCGCACAGCCCGGGTTCAGGCCGACCGTTCCCGGCGCGTCCGACACGACGGGCCAGCCACCCGCGGGAGCTTCTGCCCTGGGGAAGGTGACCGTGCCCGTGGTCGGCTGGTCACGGCCCGCGGCGTCGATCGAGTGGTACATGATCCGCCAGGTGGCCTCGACGGCGGTCTCGCGGATGGGTTGGTAGCGGATCAGGGTGCCCGGGCGGGCCTTCGGCAGCGGGTGTGGGGCGTCGTAGAAGGCAGCGACGCTGCCGACGAACGCGGTGGGCAGGCTCGTCGCCGTGGTGATCGGCGGAGCGGTCGACGGCGCGGCACGCGGGGTCCTCGTCTGGTGGGCCGTCGACGGTGCCGTCGCTCCACCCGAGGCGCACCCGGCGACGGCGACCAGCAAGACCCCGAAAGCGGTGATCGTTCGGCCCACCGGGTCAGTGTACGAAGGGCGCATCGGGCGTTCGCGGCCCGGAGCGACGGACCCCACTCACTAGGGTGGCCCCGTGGCCGACACGCGCCCCGGTGAGGTTCCGCGGTGAGCGGCGACACGGCACCACGGGGTGAGATGCGACCCGTCGGCCACCGAGGCCAGGGTTCGTCACTCGATGGGTGCTGAGACCGCTTCGCCGGAGGCCGCGGTGATCGAAGCCCGCCGCAGCGCGCGGCGCTGGACCTATCGAGTGGTCGTGGCTCTCGCCGTGGCCCCGATCGTCGTCGCCGCGGTCCGAAACGGCGTGTCGGGTTGGCAGCCGACCCTCGACGCGGGGATCACCGCGGTGCGGGTCCGGGACGTGTTCTCGGCCCATCCGCCCCTCGTCGGACTGGCCGCGCAGACGTCGTTCGAGTCTTCGGCGCAGTACTCGTACCTCGGCGCGCTCGAGTTCTATCTGCTGGCCGTGCCGGTACGCCTGCTCGGCGTCACCTGGGGTCTGCTGTTGGGCATGGCGGCGATCAACACGGCTGCGGCGGTGGCGGCGCTGTGGCTGGTGCGGCGCCGGGCGGGTGAACGGATGGCGATGCTCGCCGCGGTGTTCCTGACGTCGTTGCTGTGGACCCTGGGCTCACAGATGCTCATCGAGCCGACGCCGGTCGCGGCCGGCATCGTGCCGATGTTCGCGTTGCTCGTCGCGGTGTGGTCGGTCGCCGACGGCGACGCGGCGGCATTGGTCGTGGTGACCGCCATCGCCAACTATCTCGTCCTCGGGCACCCCAAGTTCATCGTGGTGGTACCGGTGCTGTGCCTGTACGCGCTGATCATGTGGACACGTGACCGCCTGCGCCTGCGGGCCGGCCGTCCGCAGACCTGGCCGGAGCGGTGGCAGACCGACCGTCGCGTCCTGCTGGGTTGTGGTGTGCTCACGGCGCTGGCCTGGCTTCCCCCGCTCGTCGATCAGTTCCGGTCCGGCGGCGGCAACCTCGGCAAGGCGATCCATGCGGCGGTGTCGGGCCAGGCGCAGGACCTGCAGGTGGGTGCGGTGCACCCGACGTTCACGGGAGCCCTCGGGATGCTCACCTCGGTCACCGCGGTGCCGCCGGCCTGGCTGCCACCGAACTTCGCCCACCCCCCGTTCGATCGTCTGGGAGGCGGTACCGCCTTCGTGGTGGGGCTGGGCGCTGCCGCGCTCCTCGTGGTGCTCGCGTCCCTGGGAGTGGCGTCGGCGTGGCGACGGGGCGACCGGACCGTCACCCGCGCCGTGGCCACGGGGGTCGTGGCCTGGGCTGCGTACCTGCTCACGGCCACCCAGAACCCCGATGCGTACGGTTTTCGAGCACGGTACTTCTACGGGCTGTGGCCCTTGGCCGCGTACGTGTGGCTCGTCGTGGCGATCGGCCTCATCCGCGCGTATCCGTCGACGGTGGAGTGGCTGCGCCTCCGCTCGACGGCCGCGTCGGGTGCGCTGGTGCTGACCGTGCTGGTCGCGGCAGCACTCTCGGTGCCGTACGCGGACCATGCCGAGGCGAAGTCGGCACCACTGGTGCCGCCGGCCGCCGCGATCCGCCGCACCGTCGCCGGTGCTGCGGCCGGCTCCGGCCCGATCCTGGTGCCGGTCGATTTCACGACCAGTCGGTTGTGGCCGGCGATCCTGTTGGGGTTGCAGGACGCCGACGTGCCGATCCGGGTCTCCGGGCCCATCATGGTGCAGCAGTTCGGCCCGGCCCGCGACCAGGACGCGCGCCACGACGCGCCGCGCATGCTCGTGCTGCGGCAGTCGTCGATGCCCGCTCCGCCGGGCGGGCGCCGGATCGCGGCGTTCACCACGACGGTGCGCCTGCTCTCGCCCGAGCGCTTTGCGGCCGACACGGCGAAGGTGCACACCTGGGCTGCGTCGGTCGACGAGTTGCGGATCAACCCCGACCTGGTCGCGTCGCGGGGGATGCGCGACATTCTGGACGCCGCGCTGGCGACGTTGGCCCGTGGCGCCCCACGCGGCGGCGCGTTGGTCGATGATCCGACGCTGCTCGGGTTGTTGGTGACCGCGCAGCCGTTTCTCAGGGAACCGATCTTCGCGGTGCCACAGATGAGCGCGGATGAACTCGCGCTCTGGGCGACCGACGCCTCGGCGATGCAGGGTGCGACCGTGCTCTACGAGGCGCCGGTGCCCACCGGTTGAACACGGCCGGCGCGGGCGGGTGGAGGCGAGCTCAGGGCAGCTCGGGTGCGCTCTCGGAGGGCACCGGGACGGTACGTGAGAATCCCGACCGGGTCGCCCGTGGCGCCGTGAGGTGGTCTGCCGGCTCGGGAGGTTCGGTCACGACGCCCGGCACGACTGCACCACCGGTGTCGGTGTCGGTGTCGGTGTCGAAGGCGGTGGCCAGGCCGATGCCGATGCCGATGTCGTCGCGGCGTTGCAGCCAGGTGAGGAACGTCGCGGCTCCCAGCGCGAACACGAGGTGGGCGGTCGCCAGGATCCACGGCGTGAACTGCTGGTGCGCGTCGGCGTCGATGGCGGTCCAGGCGAACGCCTGGACGACCCAGACCGCTGACCCGATGCCCACGCCGAACAGGATGACGATGCCGGCGTCGAGCTGACCGCGGTCGACCAGCCAAGCGATGGTCGTGCCCACCATGGTCGACATCACCAGGTGGATGAGCAGCCCCAGCCCGAGCGCGGCCGCGCTGAAGGTGCCGTCCATCGGTGCATCACGCCAGAACGTGTGCGCGAACAGGTTCACGACCGTGAAGAAGCCCCGTCCGGTCGCCCACGTGGCAGCCATGGCGAACAGGGCCATCGCTCCTCCACCAACCAGGCCGATCAGGAATCCGAATCGGAGGATCCGCTTGTTCATCGCCCGCTCCTCTGTCTTGGGCCTCTCGCTGTCGACCAGTATGCAGACCGGGCCGTTCTAAAGTCAAGATAGATTGACAGAAACAATCGGGCTGGTGCTTACCACGTGCTCTCGAGTGGCCCGCGCCCGGTACTCACGGGGTGAAGTCGAGAAACGCCTCGATGATCGCCCCTCCCGTCTGCTCGATGGTCGCGAGTGCCGTTGCCGACACCGAGCGTCCCTCACCCAGATGCGCAGACACCCGGGCCGCGTCCGGTGCCGACAGCTCGATGTGGAACTGCAACCCCCACGCGTGCACGAGACGGAACGCCTGGTTGGCATAGCGATCGTTCGCTGCGAGCCGCACGGCCCCGGCGGGCAGATCGAAGGTGTCGCCATGCCAGTGGAACACGTCGAGCCGACGCCCCTGGACGACCCCGAAGAGCGGATCGTCCGCGGCGGCATCGGCGAGGGTGACCCGGCCCGCGCCGATCTCGGGCTTCGGGCCGGGGTACACCGCGGCCCCGCCGGCCGCGGCGAGAAGTTGCGCTCCCAGACAGATCCCCAAGACCGGGGTGCCGGCATCGACCGCTGCGTCGAGCAGCGAACGGAC
>JBDZUV010000035.1:0-14423 GCA_040255345.1 Actinomycetota bacterium
CGCCGTCATGACCGGGTCGCGGAAGTTCTCGTCGCACTGGCTTCCCTGGGTCCTGTTGGCCGTGGTGCTGGCCGTGGCGCTCGTCGTCGGCAGCGGGTCGGATGGCCAGCCCAGCCTGACCGAGCGGACCCGTGCGGTCGCCGAGACGGTGCGCTGCCCCGAGTGCACCGACAAGTCCATGGCGGCGTCCGACGCGCCGACCTCGGTGGCGGGCAAGAAGGAGATCCGCCGTCAACTCGCTGCCGGCAGGTCCGCGGACGAGGTCCGGGCCTGGTTCGCCGACCGCTACGGCGCGGACGTGCTGTTGACCCCCTCACGCCAAGGTGTCGAAGGGCTCATCTGGGCGATCCCGGTCGTGGCGTTCGTCGTCGCCGCGGCGGTGCTCGCCGCGGCGTTCATCCGCTGGAACCGCAGGGGCAGCGATACCGTCACCGACGCGGAGCGCGCAAAGGTCGCTGCCGCGCTCGACGACCTGCACCACGCCGACGACGGGGCGAACACCCCGTGAATTCGCCGGCCGCCGGCGGCCAGGTCGATCTCGACGAACTGGCCGCGCTCGAAGAACAGCGGCGGTTCCTGTTGACGTCGTTGGACGACCTCGAACGTGAACACGCCGTCGGCGACCTCGACGACGACGACTATGAAACCCTGCGGGCCGACTACACCGCCCGGGCCGCCCGGGTCATCGAGGCGATCGAGAACCGCCAGGAACTCATCGACGCGACCGACCCCGGACACCGCCCCCTGCGCAGGGTCATGGCGGTGGTGGCCGTCGTCGCCGTAGCAGTCGTCGCGGGGATCGTGGTGACCTCCACCTCGGGCAGCAGACGTCACACTGCGGAGTCGCCCGGCACACTGACCCCGTCGAAGGCGACCCAGGCCTGCATCGACGAGATGGGCACCACGTTCGGCTCCGCCACCTCCAGCGGCACCGACTTCGCGTCGAACGCGGTCGCGACCCTGCGGTGTTTCACCGACCGGCTCGGCGCCGACCCCGACGACGTCGTTGCGCTGACCTACCGGGGACGGACCGAAGCGCTGCTGGCCCAGCAACTCGAAGGGGTCGCCTCGGCGGACGATGTCGCCAACTTCGCCAGCCGCGCCCATGCGGACCTGTCCCGGGCGCTCGAACTGGCCCCGGAGTATCCCGACGCCCTCGCCTTCGCGGCGATCGCCGCCGTGCAGGAAGGCGATGTCGCCTCGGCGCGCAAGTTCCTGGCCCGGATCGATGCGCTGCAGCTCCCCGGGAACAACTCGATCCTGCCGATCGTGAACAACGTGATCCGTCCGGCCGTCGAAGGTGCCGGCACGTCCACGACGACCGCGCCAGCCGATGGAGCACCGACGTCAGCGCCACGGACATCCGCACCACCCGGCTGACACCGCGGCGAGCGGCCCTTGGAGACTTCCGTGGGAGTCGCGTCGCGAACACCACACCTGGTCCGGAGCGTCCGGGTCGGCCGCTGGCCCGGTTCGGAGGCACCGTGGGGGCGAGTGCCGCGGCTCGAGTGCCGGAGCGGTCAGGCCAGGCGGCGCAGTCCTGTGACCACCTCGGTGACCGCGTCCACGGTGCGGGCGAGGTCGTCGTCGGTCGTCGTCCACCCGACCGACAGGCGCAGGGAACGTTCCGCGTCGACCCCCATCGCGGCGAGCACCGGGGAGGGTTCCAACCCTTCGGTCGCACACGACGAGCCCGAATGCACCGCGATGCCGCGCTGATCGAGCCCGAGCAGCACCGCCTGAGGCTCGACGCCGGCCACCCCGACACACAGGATGTGCGGCGCCCGGTCGGTCGGGTCGCCCAATCGGGTGATACCGCCGGGACCCTCCGGGCCACACAACGCCTCGGCGAGCAGGTCGACCCGGCGGGCGTCACGGGCCGCCTCGGCCGCCCGCACCTCGGGATCTGCCAGCACCCGCGCGACCGCGCCCAGGCCGACGAAGGCCGGCACGGCCTCCAACCCCGCACGGCGGGCACGCTCCTGATCGCCTCCCACCACCAAGGGTTCCAGGCGCACGCCGCGGCGGACGATCAGTGCCCCGGTGCCCAGCGGTGCGCCGAACTTGGGGCCCGACAACGACAACAGATCCGCACCCAGCGCGTCGAATTCGATCGGGTCGCGGCCCACCCCCTGCGCGGCGTCGACATGGCACAGCACGCCCGCCGCCCGGCAGCGCTCCACGATCGCCGCGACCGGTTGGCGGGTGCCGACCTCGTGGTTCGCCCACTGGACGTGCACCGCCGCGGGTTCGGTGGCGAGGATCGCGTCGAGGTCGTCGAGCCGTACCCGTCCCTGGGCATCCACGGCCAACTCGACGGTGTCACCGTGGCGGGCCGCGGCGAGACGGACGGCCGAGTGCTCCACCGGGCTGATCACCTGGACGCCATCTCGACGCCGCGCCGCACCCCAGCACGCCGCGGCGATCGCCTCTGACGCCGACGACGTGAACACCACCGACCGGCTCTTCGTGCCGACGAGCGCCGCCACCTGCGAGCGTGCGTCTTCGAGGGCCGACCGTGTGGCCATGCCTTCGGTGTGGATGCGACCCGGATCGGCGCCGGCGACATCGAGTGCGGCGATCAGTGCGTCCCGGCCTTCAGGGCGCAGCGGCACGCACGAAGCGTGGTCGAGGTAGACACGGGACACGGGGCGATCCTCTCAGCCGGTGATGCCCGGGTGGACGGTGACCGGCGTGGTGGTCGACGTGACCGCGACGACGCCACAGTTCGCGGTCGCCCAGCCGTCCAGCCGCTTCTGCGCCCCGGCGAGCTTCGTGGCGTCGGCCCGGAACCCGGCCAGGGCACGGTCGGCGGCGGCACGGCCGTCCGCGTCGTCCAACGCAGCACGCAAGGTGTGCAGCGGTTCGATCACCTCGTCGACCGTGTCGGCGATGTCCTCGGGCGCCAGATCCGCAGCATCGGCCGCCGCGGAGGCGATGTCGCCGACCTGTTTCCGCAGCGACGGGAGCGGTACCTCGTCGGGATCGGCCAGCTTCGTCGCCCGGCGCGCCACGGCGACATAGGCCGAACAGAACGCCTTGGCGTCGCGGGTGGGAGACGACGAGCACGCCGGCACGACGAGCGTGGCGAGGACACCGACGATCAGCACCACGGCCCCTCGGACCCAGAGGTTTCCAGAGCGAACAGGAGGACCGGACACGGTGCGTCCATCATGGCAAACCGGTGCGGCGCGGAGCCGGTCGGCACGACCGGCGCCCGTCGGCCGCGCGGTGCGCCAGGACGGTCGGGGCCGCTCCGGTCTGGCCACGCCCCGATGCATCGATGACGAGGTCGCCGGGGGCATCCGTGGCCCAGCCGCGCTCGGCCGCTGCGGTCTCACCGATCGGCCCCGACCGTTGCCGGGCCGTCCGGGATGCGTCGGTAGGATGGCCCCATACGGCTGGGCGAAACCCAGCATCGACGAGAAGGGATGCGGCGTGGACGTACGACTGGGTGTGAGTCACACCAGCAAGGAACTCGTGGTCGACCTCGACGAGGCCATGGACGGCGACGCGGTCCGTGCCGAACTGAACACGGCGATGGCGAACCCCGACGGGGTGTTCTGGCTCACCGATCGCCGGGGACGCCAGGTCGGGGTGCCCGTCGCTCGTCTCAGCTACGTCGAGATCGGCAGCCCCGACGCCACTCCGCGTGTCGGATTCGGTTCCTGACCACGACCGCAACCGCAAACGTCTGAAGCCCGTCAGCCCGAACTCGCCGTCTGAAGCCGCCGTCCGCAGAACCGCCATCCACCGAAAGGAACGTCGCGACGATGACAGCCGGCCCGGTCGACCTGTTGGACCGCAAGCTGCTGTTCGTCACCGGCAAGGGCGGTGTCGGCAAGACCACCGTTGCGGCCGGCCTCGCCGTACGAGCCGCCACCAAGGGCAAGCGCACGCTGGTCTGCGAGGTCGACGCGAAGGGCGACCTGGCGACGTTCCTCGAAGTCGGGCCGCTCGCGTTCGAGCCCCGGAAGGTGCAGCAGAACCTGTCTGCGATGTGCCTGCAGACCGAGGAATCGCTCAAGGAGTACCTGCGGCTCCAGCTCAAGGTGCCCCTGCTCGCCCGCATCGGCCCACTGGCACGCACCTTCGATTTCGTCGCATCGGCCGCACCCGGGGTCAAAGAGATCCTCACCGTGGGGAAGTTCTGCTACGAGGTCCGCGAACAGCACTACGACCTCGTCGTCGTCGACGCGTCGGCGAGCGGGCACGTCGTCAGTCAGCTCGCGGCGCCCCAGGCGATCAACGAACTCGTCCAGGTCGGGCTGGTACGCAGCCAGACCTCCTGGATGCTCGACATCCTCGGCGACGCGGCCCTGACCGGTGCCGTGATCGTCGCGACGCCCCAGGAGATGCCCGTGGTCGAAACGCTCGAGTTGCGTGACCGTCTCGCTGCCGAGACCAACGTCGGCCTCGCCGCGGTCGTGGTGAACCGGGTCCTGCCCGAACCGTTCACCGACTCCGAGGAGGCGATCTTCGAAGCGTTGTCCGACGGCGCGGGTGCCGCCGCACTCGGCGACGCGATCGACGACAACCTCGCCCCGCTCTTCGACGGCGCTCGACTCGCGGTCACCCTGAGGCGCACCCAGGCCCGCCACCTCGCCCGTCTCCGTGACGAACTCGACGGATCGGCACCGGTGCTCTATCTGCCCGAGTTGTTCACTCGAGCCCATGGTGTGCGGGTCACCCGACTGGTGGCCGAGGCGCTCGGTGAGGAACTGGAGTGAGACGATGACCCGTCAGAAGGCACCGGTGGGTCGGGAAACCCTCGAAACCCTGGAATCGCTCGCCGCGTCCCGGGAGATCCTCGTCACCTGCGGTTCGGGCGGGGTCGGCAAGACCACGACCGCGGCGGCCGTCGCGGCGATGGCCGCGGTGCACCTGGGCGGCAAGGTGCTGGTGGTCACCGTCGACCCGGCCAGGCGCCTGGCGACCGCGATGGGGATCGAACGGTTCGGCAACACCGAGACCCGGATCCCACCGGAGTCCTTCGAAGCGGCGGGGGTGGAGCCCCGGGGCGAGCTGTTCGCGGCGATGCTCGACACCAAGGCGTCCTGGGACGACCTGGTCGCACGGCACGCACCCGACGAGGCGACCCGTGACGCGATCCTCGGCAACCCGTTGTACGCCAACATCTCGGGGCGCTTCGTGCAGAGTCACGACTACATCGCGATGGAACGGCTCTATGACATCCACTCGTCGGGTCGTTACGACCTGATCGTCGTGGACACGCCGCCGACCCGCAACGCGATCGACTTTCTCGCGGCCCCCGAACGCATGGCCGACTTCTTTTCCAGTCGACTCCTGCGGTGGCTCACCGCCCCGTACCAGTCGCGGGTGTTCACCGTGGCGTCCAAGCCGTTCATGAACGTGGCCGACCGGATCCTGGGGTCGCAGTTCCTGGCCGACATCGCCGAGTTCTTCATGTTGTTCCAGACCATGCACGACGGTTTCGTGGAACGGGCCCAAGCGGTCCAGTCGCTCCTGTCGCAGCGGCGCACCAGCTTCGTGGTCGTCTCGACCCTCGAGGCGTCTCCGGTCGCCGAGACGACGTATTTCATCGACGCCCTCGCTGCCGATCACCTCCACCTCGGGGCCATCGTGTTGAACAAGGTGTTTCCCGCGTATCTGCGTTCCACCAATGCGACCCATGCCGCCCGCGCGTTGTCAGATGGTGCCGACCGGGTGGCCACACGCGTCATCGCATCGCTCGAAGGCGGCGGCGCCACCGCGGCGGACGTCGCTCGCGTGCTCCGCGAGGTGGCCGACACCTTCCTCGACTTCCAGGTCGTGGCCAAACGCGAAGCCGAACTGCGCAAGGATCTCGCCGACCACACCGACGTGCTCGCCACCGTGCCCTACCTCGCCGACGACATCGGCGATCTGCAGGGGCTGCTGGAGATGGGCAGCCACATCTGGAGGTAGGCACAACCTGCCGGTCGATCCCCTTGGGGATCCACCGGTCGCCGGTAGGGTGACCCACGGTGAAACCCGCCGATGACGCCGCCTACCGCACCGGCCCGCTGCCGGTCGTACCCAGCGGACGTCGGAGCGACCCGGTCGCGCTCGCCCAGTTGCGGGGGCGCCTGAGCGGCGAACGGAAGCGGCACCTGGAGCAGCTCATCGCGGAGTGGCACATCCTCGCGGATTTCTGCTTCTCGGACCTGTTCCTGTTCGTACCGGTCGACGACGCGGCCGAACGATTCGTGGTGGTCGGCCAGGTGCGGCCGTCGACCAGCCAGACCCTGTATCGCACCGACATGATCGGACGCGAGGTGTCCGAGGAGAACTGGCCGCTGGTGTACCGGTGCTACCAGTTGGGCCAGATCATCGACGGCGAGCACCTGGTGGAACACCTGCGCGAGGCGGTGCGCGAGGTGTGCATCCCGGTCCGGCTGGACGGACAGGTGATCGGCGTGCTGGCACGGGAGACGCCGACTGCGATCGGTCGGGCCCCGGGGGAGCTCGAGCGGGTCTATGCCGAGATCTTCAACGAGTTCGCCCGCATGATCGCCGACGGGGTGTACCCGTTCGAGCAGATGGATTCTGGGAGCGATGAGCTGCCCCGGGTCGGTGACGGGGTGTTCGTGCTCGACGGTGAGGCGCGCGTCTCCTACATCTCGCCCAACGCGGTGTCCGCGCTGCACCGGATCGGCGTGCACGCCAACACCGAGGGCATGACCCTGTCGGAGTTCGGGATGGACGACGAGGTGGTCCGCCAGGCGTTCGACATCCGCCGACCCGTCACCGTCGAGATCGAACACATCGACGACGTCATCGTGTTGTTGCACTGCATCCCGCTGGTGGGTCGCCACTCCGTCGACGGTGCGGTCGTGCTCGCCCGTGACATCTCCGAGTTGCGACGCCGAGACCGACTGCTGCTCTCGAAGGACGCGACGATCCGCGAGATCCACCACCGGGTCAAGAACAATCTGCAGACCGTCTCGGCGCTTCTGCGGCTGCAAGGCCGACGCCTGGGAGGAGACGAGGCCAGGGCGGCGATCGAGGAATCGGTCCAACGGATCCGGTCGATCGCCCTGGTGCACGACATGCTCGCCCGCGACGCCGGTGAGGACGTGCCCTTCGTCGACATCGTGCGGCCACTGATCAGGATGGTCGAAGAGGGCCTCGTCGCTCCCGAACAGCGGGTTTCCTTCGAGGTGAACGGCGACGGCGGCATCGCCCCCGCCGAGGTCGTCACGCCCCTGGCGGTCGTGTTGAACGAACTGCTGCAGAACGCCGTCGATCACGCCTTCGGCGTGGCCGGTGGCCACGTGGTGGTCGACCTGGCGACCGAGGCCGACCGGTTGTCGATCGCGGTCCGTGACGACGGTCGAGGTCTGCCGGCCGATTTCGACTTCGCCACCGCCAAGGGTCTCGGCCTGTCGATCGTGCGGGCGCTGGTCGTGTCGGACCTGTCGGGTTCGATCAGCGCGTCATCGCCGGCATCGGGCGGCACGCTGGTCGAGTTGTCGGTGCCCTTGCACGGGCACGGACACTGAGCGACCGGGAGCCCGGCGACCCGGCACGGGCCGGTGGGCCGCCCGGTGGACCGGTCAGGTCGGATCGTTCGAATCGAATCCGCGGGGAGGAATCGGTCGGCAGGAATCGATCGGGTGGAACCCGTCGAGCCGATCCGGTCGGGAAGCGTGCCCGGGCGACGACCGGCGCGGAAGGTCAGGCAGAACGCTTGGCAGCCTGGTACTGGCGGCGCAGGACGCGGCGCTCCTCTTCGGAGGTGCCACCCCAGATACCCGAGTCCTGGTTGGTCGCCAGGGCGTACTCGAGGCACTCCTCACGCGCCGGACACTCGGCGCAGATCGCCTTGGCTGCGGCGATCTGTTCGATCGCCGGCCCGGTGGTGCCCACCGGGAAGAAGAGATCCGGATTGGTATCGCGGCATGCGGCGTAGGAACGCCACTCGTCCGAGGCGAGCGTGAGAGACAACAGGTGGCTGGCATTGAGCGCCACGATTCACTCCAAAGGTGTCGGGAGGCCACGATCGTGACCGGATTCACGAGCCTTTGCACCTGTTGAAGACAGTGTGCTAGGCGGGACGTGGCAACGCTAGCGCGCCGCGCTCACTCCGGCAAGCACTTTCCTCTGCAACTCAGGTGAGACATTTGTCGCACCGATCTGTGCGCGCTCGGCCCGACGTGACACGATGCAGTCCACCATGACCGATCGACCGCTCATCTTCGCCCATCGCGGTGTGTCCGTCGAATTCCCCGAGAACACCCTCGAGGCGTTCGCCGCCGCGGCGCAGCGTGGCGCCGACGGCGTCGAGCTCGACGTCCACCGGAGCGCCGACGGGGAGTTCGTCGTCCACCACGACGCGCACCTGTCCGACGGGCGGGCGATCATCGAGCTCGACCGTGCGGCGTTGCCCGCATCGGTCCCGACCCTCGCCGAGTCACTCGAGGCCTGCGCCGGGATCGACGTCAACATCGAGATCAAGAACATCCCCGGTGAGCCGGACTTCGACGAGTCGGGACTCGTGGCGGCCGGCGTGGTCGACCTCGTGAGACACATGGACCTGGTCGATCGGGTCATCGTGTCGAGCTTCAACTACGACGACATCGCCGAGGTCAGGTCGCTCGATGCCGACGTCGCCACCGGCTGGCTGGTACTGGGCACCGAACACCTCGACGTGCTCCTCGATCATGTCGTGACCGACCGGCACACGGCGTTGCATCCTCCCGCGGCGGCCACGTCACCCGAGGTGATCGCGGCCGCACACCGCCGCGGCGTCCTGGTCAACACCTGGACGGTCGACGACCCGGTGCGCATCGTGGAACTCGCCGACGCCGGAGTCGACGCGGTGATCACGAACGACCCGGCGACCGCCCGCTCGGCGCTGGAGGAGTGGCGTCGAGCGGAGTGACCAACGCCAGCACGTCGGGCACGTGACGTACCTCGACCCGATCCATCTCGCCGAGGGTCTCGCCGTCCATCTGCACCGGGAAAGGACCGTGGCCGACGACCTCACACGCGGTGACATCGGCGCGGATCGTCACCCCTTTGACCTGTGCGAGCCGCTCGGCGGAGCTGAGTGCGGCGCCGGCGAGCTCCAGGATGCGCCAGAAGCGAAGGTCCCGGACCGTGACCGTCGACAACGGACGATCCAGCGTGGCCGCGGGCGCGATGTCGAACGGTCGATTGCCGACGAAGGTGTAGGGGTTGGTGTTGGCGACGATCGCGAACACCGCATCCTCGATCGACCGCTCGTCGGGGTAGCGGATCGCGAAGCGGGGGCGGCGGTGGTCGTAGTGGCGGAACCAGGCGCTCACCCCGGCCCATGCGAACAGCGGGTGGCCCGCCCAACGTTTCAACGGGGCGTGCCGTTCGACGAGTTCCACCAGTGCCGCGTCGAATCCCAGGCCCAGATGGAACAGGAAATACCGGTCGTCGGCCCGGCCCAGGCCGACCCGTCGGATGGTGGCCGCCGGTTCACGCAGTGACCGGACGAGCGCGTCGGTCGCCGTGACCGCATCGTTCGGCAGTCCGATCGTGCGTGCGAACACATTGGTCGACCCGCCGGGAAGAGGCGCGAGTGCCGTGTCGGTCCCGGCCAGCCCGTTGGCCGCCTCGTTCAGGGTGCCGTCACCGCCCAGGACCGCGACGACCGCGGTGCCCGTCGCCGCGGCGCCCCGTGCGAGCCGCGCGGCGTGACCCTGTCGATTGGTCGCGGCGACGCTGACCTCGTGATCGACCGCCAGCTTCGATTCGATGAGCACCCGGATCCGGGCGTTCACCGACGACGCGGACGGATTGACGATCAGCAGGACCCGCACGAGAACTCGGTCAGTCGGCGGGGTGTCCGACCCCGGGAATGGTCCGACGCTCGGCCGGAGTGCACAGATCCGCTGCGGCGTCGGCTGGTTCGCCGGAGATCTCGAGACGTTGGTGGGCAAAGGACCGCACGAGGTTCGACCCGAATCGCCTCCAGGTCAGCGGCGCCTCGTAGGAGGCCCGGAAACGCGCCATCGTGTCGCAGCTCAGCACCGCGCGGGCGGTCGCGACCCGTTCCGAGAATTCCCGGCCCTGCGGATCGTCCTGTTGGGGGATCACGACCCGCTCGTCGCCGTTCATCAACGTCGGGGGATGGGGAAAATCACTCGCTCGCACCGGGGAGCCGGGCGCCGTGGCCAGCGCGGCCATCCAGGGTTGGGTGAGCAGCTTCTCGTGACCGGGCCAACCCCGCTTCAACAGCTTCTCGTGAGCCGAGATCGGGTTCGCGAGGCCGAGTCCGTCGAGCAGGTACACGTCGTCGGCGATGGCGTAGCCGACCTTGCCGACACCGAGTTCGACGATGACCGGGGTCGCTCCACGGGAGCTCGCATAGGGCAGCCGCTTGGCCATGTAGAACACACTGCCCGGTGTGGTGGCGGGGGCGATCGGGCCGGGGAACACGGCCGCGAAATCTTCCAGCGTCACGGCATTCTGCGGCTCGAACAGCACGGCCCGGTCATCGGACGGGGTCCGCAGGAACAGCCCACAGACCACCAACCACACCAGCGCGACCGCCGTGAGTGCGACGCCGAGGTCGAGGCGACGCCGGATGCGCCAGTTCACCAACGTCACGGGCGCGACGAAACCGAAGACCGCCGGAAGCAGCAGCCTGGTCTGCATGTAGTCGCCGCCCAGCCTCACGATGTAGAGGGTGCAGGCAAGCGAACCGACGGCGAATGCCGCGGTCACCAGGGCCCGGCGCAGGTCGGGCAGCGAACGCCCCGGGGTGCCGAACCGCCGCAGCAGCGGGACGTAGCCGACGACGACGAGGACCGCGACCGGGATCCAGAACCAGTAGGGGTTCATCGTGCCCAGCAGGTAGTCCCACCCCCGGCCCCACCGGGTGAGATGGGCCGACTTGGCGATCGCCGTGTTCGGGGTGAGCACGCCGAAGTAGCCCATTCTGAGCACCTCGGTCGCCACCGGCAATGCGACCGCCGAGACGACCATGAGCGTGCCGCGACGCCAGCCGTGGCCGCGGTCGCCGATCAGGACCGCGAGCAGGAACACCGCGCAGAACGGGGCCAGGTCGGGTCGCACGAGCACCCCGAGGCCGATCAGGAACGCACTGGGCAGTCCGAAACGTCGGTCGGTGGTGGCCCAGCGGCCCAGGACCCACACGCTCGCCCCGAGCCAGGCGACCGTGAGGCCGTCTTCGAGGCCGGTCGCGATCAACCGGTAGATGGGAGGGAACACCGCGAGTACCAGCGCGCCCAAGGGGATGAGCACGTTCCGGTCGCTCCCACCCTCGGTGGCCACCCGATGCAGGTGCCGGGCGCCGAGCGCGGCGAAGATCAGACCCAGGGCGCCGAGGAGCATGCCGCCGACCATGCCGATCCACTCCAGGTCGAATGGCAGAACGGTGTCACCGACGACCAACATCGCGAGCCAGAGCGGACTCGTGAACGCCTCGACCCGTTCGCCGGCGTTGAACACCGGGCCGTTGCCGGCCTGGAGCTGGCGGACGATGCGGTAGTTGATGAACGAATCGTCCAGCGTGTGGCGGCGCAGCCACGCCCCGAACAACAAGATGGCGACCGCCAGCCCGACGCCGATCCAGGGTCCCCGATGCAGCCACCATCGTTGGCTGGGCACCACCGTCGACTCGGACACAGGCGGGGAATCCTACCGGGCGACGCAGCCCGATCAGGATGCCACGGATTTGTCCGCGCCCGTTCCCACGCCGGAGAATACTCACCATGAACGTGGTCGTCACCGTGAAACAGATTCCCGACCCCGCAGAACCCGGGTCGTTGGATGCGGACAACACCCTGAATCGCTCGGGAAAGCTGATCCTGGACGAGGCCGACTCGTACGGCGTCGAGATGGCGCTGCAACTCGTCGCCGCCGCCGGCGACGGTCAGGTGACCCTCGTGTCGGTGACCGCCGATGGTGAGGTGTCGGGTCTGCGCTCGGCGCTGGCCATGGGTGCCGACTCGGCGATCCTCGTCTCGGACCCCGCGATCGCCGGTTCCGACGCACTGGGCACCGCGAAGATCCTCGCCGCAGCCATCGGCCGGGTCGAAGGCGTCGACCTGGTCCTGAGCGCGGTCGAGGCCTCTGACGGCTACACCGGTACGCTCGCCGCGCAGCTGTCCGAACTGCTCGGGTTCAACGCCGCGACGTTCGCGAAGCACGTCGAGGTCGCCGACGGCGTCCTGAAGGTGCAGCGTCAGACCGAGGCGGGGTATGACGAGGTGACCACGTCGCTGCCGGCGCTGGTCTCGGTGACCGCCGGGGTCGTCGAGCCTCGCTACCCGTCCTTCAAGGGGATCATGGCGGCCAAGAACAAGCCGGTCGACCAGGTCACCCTCGCCGACCTCGGCCTCGAGGCGTCCCAGGTGGGTTGGGAAGGTGCCCGTCAGCAAATCACCGACGTCACTCCGGCCCCCGAACGGGAAGCCGGCGAGAAGGTCGTCGACGAGGGCGACGCCCACGAGAAGATCGTGGCGTTCCTCGAAGAACTCAAGGTCATCTGAGAAAGGCCCCGATACTTCCATGACTGTTTCCAAGATCTGGGTTCACGCCGAGGCTCTCGACGGCAAGGTCGCGACGATCACCCTCGAACTGCTCGCCAAGGCGCGCGAGTTGGGCGACACCGTCGAGGCGTTCTACGGCGGTGCCGATGCCGAGGCGATCGCCGCTGAACTGGGCGCGCACGGCGCGACCGTGGTGCACGCCACCGGCGACCTGCAGAACACCCTGGTCGGGGTGCCCGTCGCCGCCGCGCTGGCTGCGAAGGTGGCCGCCGGTGAGGGCCCCGACGTGTTCCTGTTCGGCACCACGCCGGACGGCCGGGACATCGCCGGGCACCTGTCGGCCAAGATCGACCGGCCGCTGCTGTCGAACAACGTCGAGTTGACGGTGGCCGATGGCAACATCGTGGCCACCACGCCGGTGTTCGGTGGCACGACCAACGTGTCGACCACGCTCGCGGGCGACGGCCCGGCGATCGTTCTGGCCCGCCCCAAGTCGTTCCCCGCGTCAGAATCCGGCGGCGGCGCCGCATCGGTCGCGGCGCTGGACGTTCCCGCCGATGCGCTCGGCGGCACCGTCATCGTCGAGCGGCACGTCGAGGAATCCACGGGCCCAAAGTTGGACGAGGCCGAGGTGGTCGTGTCCGGCGGTCGTGGCCTGGGCGAAGCCGACTCCTACGAGATGATCGAGACGCTCGCGAAGTTGCTCCACGGTGCCCCCGGTGCGTCCCGGGCGATCGTGGATGCCGGCTGGGTGCCCTACGCCTACCAGGTGGGCCAGACCGGCAAGGTCGTCAAGCCGACCGTGTACCTCGCGTGTGGCATCTCGGGTGCGACCCAGCACCTGGTCGGGATGAAGGGTTCCAAGAACATCATCGCGGTCAACAAGGACGAGGAGGCCCCGATCTTCGGTGTGGCCGACCTCGGCATCGTCGGTGACGTGCACAAGGTGCTGCCCAAACTGATCGAGGCCCTCCAGGCTCGTTCCTGATCTGTCGGCCGGACCCGTTCGCCGGTGCCGGCCGACACCAAATCTGACATCCGCCTTCCTCGGGCCCTTCCTCGGGCGCCTTCCTCGGGCCCCTTCCTCGGGCCCCTTCCTCCGGCTTCGGGAGGTGTTGCGCGCATTGCGCATGCTTTCTTCCGGGGTTCGAGCGGGGGTCGGTCCGCGGCAGTGCCGGGACGGACGGTCAGACGAGTGGCCAGGGGTAGCGACGGCCGCTCGGGTCGTGGGGAAAGATGCCGTCGCGGACCACGGCCCGGGCGCGGGTGCACACCGCATCGCGTTCGAACGGGTCCAGGAGCGTCGTGAAGCTGTCGGGCAGTCCGGTGTCGAGGAGCGCGACGAGATCGTCGAGAAGGTCCCCGTCGATCACCTCGCCGGCGAAGTCCCAGATGACCGTGCGCAGCTTGAACTGGGCGTGGAAACACAGCGCATTGTCGATGCCCCAGACGTGTCGACGCTCGTCGAGCAGGCAGTGGCCGGACTTGCGGTCGGTGTTGTTCGCGACGAGATCGAAACAACACAGCCGCCGGAGTTGGGCGTCGAGAGCCGGGTCGTCCTCTTCGACCATCGTGAAGTAGTGGTCGGCGTAGTCGACGTCGACGAAACGCTGCAGTGAGCCTTCACCGAGCGGTCCGTCGAAGGTGACGGTTTCGGGGATGCAGTCCCAGGCGAGCGCTCGCGCGAGTTCGTACGCCGCGACTTCGCGGCGCCAGATGCCCGGCGGAAAGTCGCCGAGCGGCCGTTCGCCGTCGACCGGTTTGTAGATCGCCCGTAGCGGCCCCGGCACGCCAGGTGCGGACACCTCGACGAGGAAGGTGGCGTTCGAGCTCCAGGAGATCCTGCCGACGAGGTCGACCCGGGGGTTCGCCTCGAGGAGTCCGGCGAGGCTCGGATCAGGTCCGGTCATCCCGCCGAATGGCCGTTCG
>JBDZUV010000035.1:14433-26397 GCA_040255345.1 Actinomycetota bacterium
CCCGCAGAGGCGGCAGACCGGACGCGACCCGGCCAGCAGTTCCCCGGTGGTGGCGATCAGCGACGCCGCCTGCCCGCGCGTGATCGCGAAGCGTGCCTCACCCGCCGGAGGTTCGTCGGTGAGCTCGGTGGCGACGATCACGATCCGGTCGTCTTCGGTGTCGAAACCGAATGCGAGGATCCCGAGGGTCCAGGTGGTTTCGACTGGTTCGTGCAGCGTGCGGCTGTGCGGGTCGGGGGTGGACGGCGGGAGATCCGCGAACAACTCGGCGAGGTGGTGCGCCAGCGCGGCGACGTGTTGCTTCTCACAGCGCAGCGCCACGACCGTGTCGTCCTGGCCGGCCTGGAGGTAGAACACCCGGTTGCCCGGCTCGCCCACTGCGCCCACGACGAAGAAGTCGGGATCGTCGAATACGAACGATGCAGAGTCAGACACGATCGGGTCCTAGGAGGTCGCTGAGCGACCCATGCCGGCCGCGTCTTCGGGCCTCGCCGCCCGGCGCGGCGTGCTCGCTCTGGCGATGACCGGAGGCGTCGTCGGGAGAGCCTGCGACCTCGCGGAGCGACCAGGACACCTCGAAGATCCGGCAAACGGCATCACGCAGCAGCCTCCTAGGACGGAATGGACCGGACCAGGTCGGCACCGGTGGAGTTGACGGCGAGCACCACCGGCCCGGTGACGCTGTAGCGGACCGCGGTGATCGAACACGGCGAGATCACGATGCGTTGGAACAGATCCAACGGGGTGCCGAGCGCGGCCGCGGCGGCAGCCTTGATCGGGTCGGCATGGGACACCGCCACGATCGTTCCGCCGGGGTGCGCCGCGCACAGACCGGCGATGGCCTCGGTGATGCGCAGCTGCATGCCGGCAAACGATTCGCCTCCCGGAAAGGTGAACAGGCTGGGGGCGCGTTGCACGGTCTGCCAGTCTTTGCGCCGCGCCAGCGTGGCGATCTGGCGGCCGGTCCAGTCGCCGAAGTCGCATTCGGTCAGTCCGGCGTCGCGTCGCACCCGCAGTCCGCACGCCTTGGCGATCGGCGAGGCGGTCTCGCGTGCCCGTTCGAGCGGCGACGCATAGACCGCGTGGACCGAGGCGAGCGTGGCGATGCGGTCCGCGACAACCTCGGCCTGAGCACGGCCCAGGTCTCCCAGGTGCAGGCCCGGTGCCCGCCCGGGCAGCACCTTGCCCGTGGTGGGAGTGGAGCCGTGCCGGACGAGCAGCACGGTGGTGGATTCGGGGGTTCTGGTGGAGGCCACTGGGAGGGCAACCTATCTGCTCGGCGGGCACATCACCGCCGCATCGCAGTCGAACCGCCGCCGGCCTGATCATTCCGACGGCCGCATCCGCGGGCGCGGAAATGGTGTCGGAGCGTCCATCTCCTACCATCGGCAATGTCGTGAGTACCCGTGCAGGACGTGTCGCAGCGCTGGCAGAGCTCGAGGCCCGGATCGTGGCGTGTCGGCGGTGTCCCCGTCTCGTCGCATGGGGGGAGGAGGTCGCCGCCACCAAGCGGGCCGCGTTCGCGGACCAGACCTACTGGGGGCGGCCCGTACCCGGCTTCGGCGACCCCGACGCCCGGGTCGTGGTGGTCGGCCTCGCGCCGGCCGCGCACGGCGCGAACCGCACCGGGCGCATGTTCACCGGCGACCGCTCCGGCGATTTCCTGTACGCGTCGATGCACCGCACCGGGTTCGCCTCGCAGCCGACGGCCGTCGCGCGGGACGACGGCTTGGAACTGAACGACGCGTGGATCACGTCGCCGGTGAAGTGCGCCCCGCCACAGAACAAGCCCACGATCGCGGAGCGTGACGCCTGCGCGCCGTTCCTGACCCGGGAACTCGAGATCCTGCCTTGGCGGGTCGTCGTCGCCCTCGGCGGATTCGGCTTTCAGCTCGTCGCCCGCCACTTCGACGTGCGGCCCCGACCACGATTCGGGCACGGGGTCGAAGTGGACCTGCCCGGCGGACGCACCCTGTTGGGCTGCTACCACGTCAGCCAGCAGAACACCTTCACCCGTCGGCTCACCCCCGACATGCTCGACGCGGTCTTCCGACGGGCGAACGCGCTCGCCGGCAGATGACCCCTGCAGCCCGATTCAATCCCGTTTCGAAGCCTCGGTATCCTTTGACGATGCCCGCATCGACGATGAGCCGCCAGTCTTCCGCGCGTCGAGGTGCCCGCCGCTCCGGTCCGCTCGTCGCGGCCCTCGCCCTGCTGGTCGTCGTCGGTGGCGCCTGTGTGGGTCAGCGTGACCCCACCGGCTACTCGGCATCGGTCCGCGAGGATTTCGTCACCGGCTGCGTCGCCGGGTTCGCGCCCTCCGGCGGTGGCGATGACCCCGAACTCGACCGCCACACCGATCTCTGCGGATGCATCTACGACCAGATGGCCGACAAGCAGACCGGGATCCCCTTCGACGACTTCAAGAGCGCCCAGAGCGAGATCCGCAAGGATCCGACCGACCCGGCGAACTCGCTCGACAAGCTGATCCCGAAGTTCACGAAGTTCCGCGACACGTGTCAGGCGAAGACCAGGGTCGGACCCTGACGCGGTTGCACCGGCCCTGACCCGGCGGTCAGGATCGCGGGTATGGACCTGAGCTATCCCGAAGAAGCCGAGGCGTTCCGGACCGAGATCCGGGCGTGGCTCGTCGAGCACCTCCCCGAGGGCTGGTTCGACGACGACTTCTCGATGACCCCCAGCGAGCGCGCCGCGTTCAACGACGAGTGGATCGCGACGTTGCACGAGGGCGGCTGGATCTGTGCGTCGTGGCCGACCGAGTACGGCGGGAAGGGGCTGTCGATCATCCAGAACGTCGTGCTCGCGGAGGAGTTCGCCCGGGCCCATGCCCCGATGCGCGCCGACTTCTTCGGCGACACCCTGGTCGGACCGACGATCCTGCAATGGGGTACCGAGGAGCAGAAGAAGGAGTTCATCCCCAAGATCCTCTCGGGCGAGATCACCTGGTGTCAGGGGTTCTCCGAACCCAACGCCGGGTCCGACCTGGCGTCGTTGTCGACGCGGGCGACCCGTGACGGTGACGAATGGGTGATCGAGGGCCAGAAGGTGTGGACGACGCAGGCCCAGTACGCGGACTACTGCTTCGTGCTGGCCCGCACCGACCCGGACGCGCCGAAGCACCGCGGGATCTCCTACCTGCTCGTGCCGATGCGTCAGCCCGGCATCGAGGTGCGACCGATCGTGCAGCCCGACGGCTCGGCCGAGTTCAACGAGGTGTTCTTCTCGGGCGCCCGCTGTCCGATCGACAACGTCGTGGGTGGGGTGAACAACGGCTGGAAGGTGGCGATGACCACTCTGGGTTTCGAGCGGGGATCATCCGCGACGACCAGCTACCGACGTTTCGCGAAGGAACTCGATGCGATCATCGACCTCGCCCGTGACAACGGCCGCATCGACGACGCGGTCGTCCGTCAACGGCTCGCCGCCCAGTGGAGTCGGATCCAACTCATGCGGATCAACGGGCTGCGGACCCTGACCGCGACCCTCTCGGGCAAGAAGGACCCGGGGGTGGTGGCGCTGGGCGCGCTCAACAAGATGATCTGGTCCGAGACCCACCGGGACACGATGGAGCTGGCGATCGACGTCCTGGGCGCCGAAGGCCAGATTCTGACCGGGTCGGCCGACGACGAGTACGTCGCCGGGATCGGCAAGCGGGTCACCGCCCGCGACTATCCGGCCTCGCCGATGCAGGTGTCGTTCTTCTTCTCCCGCTCGGAGACGATCTGGGGAGGCACGGCCCAGATCCAGCGCAACATCGTGTCCGAACGGGTGCTCGGGCTTCCCCGCGAACCCCGACCGTCGGATGCTCCCACGGCGTGAGGACCGTCACCTCCGGAGTGCGACGTGCGCCGGGGACGCGCCGGTAGAATCGCGTCCTCATGGCTGTCGACCCCCCAGGGCCAGAACGTCGTTCGATCCCGCGGCGGCCGGGTAGCGCGGCCAAGGCGTCAGAAACGCTCAGAGCCGCGAGCCCGGGTCGAGGCCGGGGTTCGAGAGCGGGTCGAGCCCGCGGCTCGACCCCCGTGGGCCGCCACCCGCGGGCCCCGCACGCTCGCCGGACCGGTGCCCAGCGAGCGGTCATCGGGCTCGGCGGCGTGCTCTCGGTTCTGGTGCTGCTGACCGCATGCACGGTCGGCTACTTCAACTGGCGTCTCGGTCAGATCGACCGGATCGACCTGGGACTGGCGAGCGCCGCGCCGGGTGGTCCGGAGAACTACCTGATCGTCGGATCGGATTCGCGGTCGGGAATCTCCTCGGGTGACGCCGACGCCGGTGCGTTCCTCGATGATCCCCAGTACCAGTCGAATCCGAACGGATCGGGGCGGCGCAGCGACACGATCATGGTCATGCGCATCGACCCGTCCACCAGGGCCGCGCAACTCCTGTCGTTCCCCCGGGATCTGTACGTGCCCATCGCGGGCACCGACCGCAGCGACAAGATCAACGCCGCATTCGGCATCGGGGTACCCACGCTGGTCGACACGATCCAGCAGAACTTCCGGATCCCGATCAACCACTACGTCGAGGTCGACTTCGTCGGGTTCCAGGATCTGATCAACGCGATGGGCGGGGTGAAGCTGTACTTCGACAAACCGATGTGGGACGACCACACCGGACTGAACATCGCGACCGTCGGCTGCCACAGCCTCGACGGTGCCCAGGCCCTCGCGTTCGCCCGGTCGCGCTACCTCTGGTACAACACGTTGGGGAACTCGTCCGCCGACACTTCGTCGCTGCGCTACATGGCCGACAGCGACTCCCAGATGCACGCCAACGGGTGGTACCGGGACGGCACGTCGGATCTGGGTCGCATCAGCCGTCAGCAACTGCTCATCCGCAGTGCGATTCCCCAGGCCGAGCACGCGGCGTTCCGGAACCCGACGACCCTGAACGCGATCATGCGGTCGGTGGTCGACAGCGTCAAGGTCGACACCGGTCTGTCGTCGGGGCGCCTGATCGCGCTCGCGAACCGCTTCCGGCACTTCGACCCCGACGAGTTGAGCACCTACTCGTTCCCCGGAACTCCCGAGCAGTCGTCGAATGCGGGTGCCATCCTGAAGCCCGACGAGTCGGCGGCCGAGCCGATGTTGGCGAAGTTCCGTGGTGAGGCGCCGCCGACGCCCGAAGAGAAGATCCCGGTGCGGGTGCTCAACGGTTCGGGGGTCGACTCACAGGCGGCGAACGTCGCCGGGGCACTGGAGCGGGTCGGCTTCACGATCGACGGCACCGCGGACGCCTCCACCGAGGGCATCGGCGACGTGGAAGTGACCCAGGTCCGGTATGCGCCGGCGAACGAATTCAATGCGCGGGTGGTCGCCAAGCACCTGAGCGCTCCGGTCGAACTCGTGCCGCTCGAGGGCGCGACCTCGAGTCTGGTCGAGGTGGTCACCGGTACGAACTTCACGACGGTGTCGACCGGACGACGCCCCCTCGACGAGTCGGAACTGGCGCCGACGACGACCGTCCCGGAACAGAGCGGGTCGACCTCGGGCGAGTCGTCGGGGTCGTCGACGACCAGCACGACGGTGATCGGCGTCGTCCCCGAGCAATCCCACTCCTGCTAGCGGCCCGCCGGCCGGCCGCACCGGGGAGCACCCCCGAGCGCCCGTTCGGAGGCGCCATCGACGCACGCGCACCGGACCGACCGACGCCGCGCAGGTCGATTCGAGGCACCAGGGATGTGCCATCGGTCGTTTCACCGTCTACGGTCAGAGAAGGGACCGACACGAGCGAGTGTCGTTCGTCGGCTCCCCGCACGATTTTCCGATGGAGTGAAAGGAACCCCATGGCATTCGAACTGCCCCCCCTCCCATTCGACAAGAACGCACTCGAGCCCTACATGAGCGCGGAGACCCTGGAGTTCCACCACGGCAAGCATCATGCGAGCTATGTGAGCAAGCTGAACGACGCGATCGCCGGAACCGACAACGAGAACAAGAGCCTCGAAGACATCATCAAGGGCGCCGAGATCAACTCGGGTCTGTTCAACAACGCCGCCCAGCACTGGAACCACAGCTTCTTCTGGAACTGTCTGACGCCGAAGGGTGGCGGTGCGGCGTCGGGTGAAGTCGCAGACCTGATCGGTTCGTCGTTCGGTTCGTTCGAGAAGTTCTCCGAAGAGTTCTCGAACGCCGCGGCCACCCAGTTCGGGTCGGGTTGGGCGTGGCTGGTCACCGACGGCTCCAAGCTCTCCGTGGAGAAGACGGCCAATGCGGATCTGCCGCTCAAGCACGACGCGAAGGCGTTGTTGACCATCGACGTGTGGGAGCACGCGTACTACATCGACTACCGCAACGCCCGCCCGAAGTTCATCGAGACGGTGCTCACGAACCTGGTCAACTGGGACTTCGTGAACCAGACCCTCGCCGGCTGACCCGGCCGTCCGTGCCCGCGGGCACGCATCGTCGGGCACGATCGCCGAGGCGTCCGACGAGTTCTGCCAACCGTGCCGGCGGGCACGGACCTGCCCGCGGGCCCGACCGCTCTCGATACGATCGCCGTACGCGTCGTACCGGGAACGGAACGGCCCAGATGACGGATCAGGTCGGCTCTCCTTCGGATCGTCCAGGCAGATGGCAAAGCTCAAGTTCTCGGATGGAGATGCCGACTTCAGGGCGTGAGACCGAATCCGGGTTTGGCGGCCCATGCGCTTCGCCGAGGTCGGCCGCCTGAGCCACCTCCACGCGACGAAGTTCGAAGCGATCCGGCGGGACCGGTGCCGACCGGACCCCCTGTGGACCACCTGCGAGCCCCGCATCGGGACTCCGTCCGCCCATGACTCCAAGGTCCATGCCGAACACCCCAGCCGATCAGGCGTCCTTCACCGGGTCCGGCCGGCGCGGCAGGCCTGGGCCGCTCCGGGCCACGTTCATCGTGATCCTCGCACTGTGGGTCGCACTACCGCTGGCCATCAGACACTCCAACTCGGTCGATGCGACGGCATATGTGGCCGCGGTCCAACAGGTCCGCAAGGACCCGGACGCGCTGTATGCCGACCGGGTCGACACGTGGAGCGACATCACCCCGGAATACCGAAAGACCTGGTGCGCCGTTGCCCAGGTGGGGACATCCCGAGACTGTGTCGCCAGTGCCTTCCTCTCGAGCCCGCTGGCGTTGCCGGTCGCGTGGGTGCTGTCGCTGGGCGGCAGGCCGATCGGCATCTACGTGTTCCAGTTCCTCTCAGCGGCTGCGCTGGTCGCCTCGATGCTCGTGATCTGGCAGTTACTCGCCGGTCGTGCCCGCCACGCACCTGCAGCCATCGTAGGAACTGCCGTGGTGCTCACGCCGCTCGCTCTGAAGACCGTCGCACTCGGCCAGACGTCGCCATGGTTGTTCCTCTCGGTCTGTCTCGGCATCGGATCGGTGGATCGGGCGCGGCGTGGCACCTCGACGGTGAGCTGGCTCGGCGCGGTGGTCTTCAAGTCGACGCCCGCCGCGCTCGCCGCGGTGCTGGCGTGGCGTCGCCAGTTCGCCGTCCTCGCCCGCGCGATCGTCGCTCTCGTCGCCCTGGCGTTGCTGTCGCTGGCCTTCGCGCCTCTCGATTCGTGGTCCCGCTATCTGACGATGAGCCGGCATCTGTCGCATGTCGCGGGCGGCATCCCGCACAACTTTTCGATCGCCGCGCTCACGAGCTCCATCTGGGGACCCGGGTTTGCCAGCCGTCACGCGACGGAGGTGCAACTCGTCGGACTCGGCGCGGCCGTGGCGTTCTGCGTGACGACGATGCGGCGCGTCAGCGACGACGTGGCCTGGGCCCTCGCTGCGGTCGCCCTGCTGTTGGTGGCGCCGCTCGTGTGGTCCCACTATCTCTGGGCCGTGATCGGCGCGACCGCCGTGGTGACCGCGGCGCGTCGCGGTCACGTCGACCAGGTGCTGTGGGTCCTTCCTGTTGTGGCGTTCGCCTTGAGCGCACCGGTGACCTTCGGGGCCGAAACCGTGTTCTCGAACGTCGTCATCAGCCTTCCGCTCAGCCAGCCCTTCTGGGACTTGTACCGCCCGCTCGCGCTCCTGGCATCGCTGGGCGTGCTCGCCGGCGTGACCATCTCGGGAAGGCGTGCCGAAGGCCGCGGCAGGGCTGACACGAAGTCCCCGGGTGATCACCCCGTCGAATCGGAAGCGTCGGTGTCGCCCAGTGGCCTGCCGAGCCACTCGGCGATCTGACCATCGTCGTAGCTGCCGCTTCGGTCGGGCGTCGCCGAGCTCATCGAACCCGTGCCACCTGGGCCGGGCCGTCGTGGGGCCTACCGGACACTCACGGTGGGGTGGGGGTGAGGTGATCCCGGTCGGCTTTTTCGGCCGGGGCGGCGCCAAGCGCTGCGTCGGTTCGGTGCCTTCCGTATCTTCCCAGCACCTCGACCACCGCGATCGACCCTGCCAGGAGCGCCCAGGCGACGATCGCGTCGGCCCACCAGTGGTTGCCGGTTGCGACCACCGCCCAGAGGGTGACCACGGGGTGAGCCAGTACGAGCCACTTCCAGCGACTCGTCGACGCCCCGATCACGGCGACCGCGATCAGGGTCGACCACGCGATGTGCACCGAGGGCATCGCGGCCAACTGGTTCGACAGCCCTGACCCACCGGCGCCGTAGACCGACTGGCCGTACAACAGACCGGTGTCGACGAACCCGAGGTCTGGAAGGAAGCGCGGTGGCGCGACGGGGATCGACTGCACCACCAGGCACGCCCCGGTCGACAGAGCGAGCACGTTGCGGACCCGCGGGTAGTGGTCCCGGTGGCGGAAGAACAGCCACACGATCAGGATGCCCATCGCCGTCACGTGCACGTACGCGTAGTAGCGGTTGAGAAACTCGATGAGCAGATCCGAGGTCATCGACCACCGCTGCACCGTCAGCTCGCTGGGCAGCCCCAGGGTCTGTTCGACGTGGTAGATCGATCTGGCGTGGTCCAGGGCTCCGGTGGTCCTGGTCACCGTCAACGCGAACACGTACTGCCAGAGCGCGTACAGCGACGCCACGATGGCGACCTCGCGGGCCACTGCGCCGGCACCCCCGAGTGCCCGGACCGACCGGTGCGGTGTCGCCGACACCCCCACCGCCACTCGGGACGTCACCACTGCGACGAGTGCGCAGATCACCGCGAGCCACACGGCCTGTTGCCAGCTCACCCACACGCGGATGATTCTGACAGCTTTCGATGGGAGGAGCGACGACGCCGCGGCGGTAGTGTCGAATCGGGTCGCGTCGGCGTTCACGCGGCCGACGAAGCGGACGGATCAGACCGGCGATTTCGGCCGCATCGACTGCTGTGTCCGCCGACGCCCGCACAGGAACCCATGCCACTCATCCGGACAGATCCCAAGCGATGACCGCCTCGTCGACCGTGCAGTCCATCCCTCGACTGTTGCGCGAGGAGCCGGCTCTCCTCGACGTGTTGGGTCGTTCGAATGCGGTGCTGGCGGCCTCGGATGCCGCGCGGAGTCTCGTGGTCGCCAACCTCGCGGAGCGCACCGCACACCGACCCGTGCTCGTCGTGGTCGCCCGCACCTCCGACGCCGAAGTGCTCACCCGCGACCTGACGTCCTATCTGGGCGCCGAGGCGGTGGAGCTGTTCGGGGCCTGGGAGACACTGCCCTTCGAACGGGTCTCGCCGACGCCCGAAACGATGGCCGGCCGGATGAAGACCCTGTGGCGACTGCGCGGTGCGGCCGAGGGGGATCCCGACCGGGTACCGCAGGTCGTCGTCGCACCGGTCAGGGCGCTCACCCAACGTCTCGCGCCGACATCGGCCTACGCCGATCCGATCACGATCCGGCCCGGCACCCGTCGAGATCGTGACGAGTTGACGACCTGGCTGGCCGGCGCCGGCTACCGCCGTGAACCCCAGGTGGAACACCCCGGTGAGTTCTCGGTGCGCGGTTCGATCGTCGACGTGTTCTGTCCCACCGACGACGCGCCGGTGCGCGTCGATCTGTGGGGCGACGAAGTCGACCGGCTCATGTCGTTCTCGGTCGCCGACCAACGCTCCGACGACAAGATCGACACCGCGACGTTCTTCGCGTGTCGCGAACTGATCGTCACACCTGCCGTGCAGGCCCGCGCCGAGTCGCTCATCGGATCCCAACCGTGGGGTCGCGACCAGTGGGAACGTCTCGCCGAAGGCCTCGTGTTCGACGGGATGGAATCGTGGCTGCCCTGGCTGGTCGACACCGACGAGGTGTTCGTCGACCGTCTCGGAGCCGACGCCCAGATCGTCCTGTGCGAACCAGGTCGATTGCGCGATCACTTGAACGAACTCGCCGACGAAGAGGCCGACCTCGCCCGGACGCTCGCCCAGACCTGGGGGGCGGCATCCGACGGCGAGAACGTCGAATGGCCACGTCTGCACCTCGACGGTGAGCGCGCGCTGGCCGGTGAGGACGCCGCGATCCTGAACGTGGTGAGCACCCCCGAGGGACCAGGAGTGCCCCGGGTGGCCACCGTGGGATGGAACTCGATCGCGGGCGACGGATCCGGCCTGATCGATCAGGCCCGCCGCCTCACCGCCGAAGGGTACCGGCTCGTCGTCGCGGCCGATTCGGCCGCGTCGGTGCCGCGACTGGAACGACTGTGCGCCGAGCACGGGGTCGCCGCGGAGGTGCTCCTGGGCCCCCTGGATCGGGGAGCGGTGTTCACCGCCGCCCGCCTGGGTGTGCTCGCCGAATCGGACCTCACCGGTCGTCGGCGAGCGCATCGACGTCCCCGACGACGCCGCGACTCGGTCGGGTTCTTCGAGGACCTCACCCCCGGCGACCACGTCGTCCACGCCCAGCACGGCGTCGGCCGGTTCGCCGGCATGGTGACCCGCAACCTGTCGGGGATCAGCCGCGACTATCTGCAACTCGACTACCGCGGCGACGACCGACTGTACGTGCCCGTGGACCAGATCGACGTCGTGCGGGCCTACTCCGGTGGTGACAACCCCAAGCTGAACCGGCTGGGAGGCAACGAGTTCGCCCGCACCAAGGCGTCGGTGCGTGCCGAGGTCGACCGGATCGCGTCCGAACTCGTCGTCCTCTACCAACAGCGCCTCGCCAGCGCCGGACACGCCTTCGCGTCCGACACGCCGTGGCAGCGCGAAATGGAAGACGCGTTCGAGTACGTCGAGACTCCCGACCAGGCCCGGGCGATCGACGACGTCAAAGCCGACATGGAGGCGCCCACCCCCATGGACCGCCTGGTGTGCGGCGACGTCGGGTTCGGCAAGACCGAAGTCGCCCTACGGGCCGCGTTCAAGGCCCTCCAGGACGGCAAACAGGTCGCGGTGCTCGTGCCCACCACCCTGCTCGCCCAACAGCACTACGCGACCTTTGCCGACCGGTTCGCCGGGTATCCGATCCGGGTCGAGGTCCTCAGTCGCTTCCTCACGAACGGCCAGGCGAAGCAGGTCGTCGCCGGGCTCGCCTCGGGAGAGGTGGACTGTGTGATCGGTACCCACCGCCTCCTCGCGAACGGCGTGCGGTTCAAGCGTCTCGGGTTGTTGGTGATCGACGAGGAACAACGCTTCGGGGTGAGCCACAAAGAGGCGATCAAGAAGATGCAGGTCGGCGTCGACACCCTCACGCTGAGCGCCACACCGATTCCCCGCACCCTCGAGATGAGCCTCACCGGCATCAGGGACCTGTCGTTGTTGAACACCCCGCCGGCCGACCGCCGCCCGATCCTCACCTATGTGGGGTCTTATGACGAACGGGCCGTCGCGGAGGCGATCCGCCGCGAGTTGCTGCGTGAAGGCCAGGTGTTCTTCGTCCACAACCGGGTGCGGGACATCGACCTGACGGCTGCCCGATTGGGAGAGTTGGTGCCCGAGGCGCGCATCGCCGTGGCGCACGGCCAGATGGACGAAGGCTCGCTCGAACAGGTCGTGTTGGACTTCTGGGACGAGCAGTACGACGTCCTGGTGTGCACCACCATCATCGAATCGGGCATCGACATGCCCACCGTCAAC
>JBDZUV010000036.1:0-24902 GCA_040255345.1 Actinomycetota bacterium
AGGTCGAGGACGACCGGATAGGACGCGCCGACGTCGCGCGCCGGCGCGGGCGGACCCGCTGCGGACTGAATCCCGACCAATTCAGTCATCTATGCTCCACCCCGTGCCCCGCGCGATCAGACAAGACCCGGAACCGTGACCGTTCACCTCGTCGGCGCCGGGCCGGGCGACCCCGAGCTCGTCACCGTGCGCGGCGCCCGACTGATCAGGACCGCCGAGGTGATCCTGCATGACCGCCTCGCCGAACCGCTGCTCACCCTCGCCGGTGCCGACACCGAGATCATCGACGTGGGCAAGGCGCCCGGCTCGGCACCGACCTCTCAGGAACAGATCAACCAGCTTCTCGTCGAGAACGGCCGTCGCCACGAATCGGTCGTCCGCCTCAAGGGCGGCGACCCCTACATCTTCGCCCGTGGCGCCGAAGAGGTCGAGGCGCTGCGAACCGCGGGGGTCGACTACACCGTCGTGCCGGGCATCTCCTCGGTGCTCGCCGCGCCCACCGCGGCCGGGGCGCCGCTGACCAGTCGAGGCGTGACCCGCACCTTCACCGTGCTCAGCGGTCACGAAGAGCCCGAGGCCTGGGCGCCGGGCTACGCCGAATCCCTCGTCGCACTCGGGGGAACGATCGTGGTGATGATGGGTGCGGCGCGCATGGCCCGCATCGCCACGCATCTGATCGCCGCCGGAGCGGACCCTGCCACGCCGGTGGCCGCGGCCAGGTCGGTGACCACGCCCGACGAGGTCGTCGCCCGGGCGACGTTGGGCGCCATCGAACCTGCTCTGCTCCCCTCGCCGACCGTGTTCGTGATCGGCCGGGTCGCCGCCCTGGACCTGCGTGACCATCACTGACCTCGTCATCGCGCGACGATGCCGTTGCGCTCGAGCACTGCGATGATCTGGTCCGCAGCCCGCTCCGGCGAGGTCTGGGTGGTGTCGACCCGCACTTCGGGCTGCTCGGGCGCCTCGTAGGGCGCGTCGACCCCGGTGAAGTTCGCCAACTCGCCCCGCTCGGCGCGGGCATACAGGCCCTTGGGATCACGCTCGGCGGCGACCCGCAGGGGGGTGTCGACGAACACTTCGCAGAACTCTCCGGGCACGAACTGCTCACGCACCGCTCCACGTTCCGACGCATACGGTGAGATGAACGCCGCGATCACGACCAGACCGGCCTGGTGCATCAGCGCAGCCGTCGCACCGGCACGGCGAACGTTCTCGGCCCGGTCCGAAGCGCTGAAGCCGAGGTCCCTGCACAACCCGTGGCGCAGGTTGTCGCCGTCCAACAGAAAGGTGTGGACCCCACGCGCGTGCAGCTTGCGTTCCAGCACGTTCGCGATCGTGGACTTGCCCGCCCCCGACAGGCCCGTCATCCAGACCACCGAACTGCGGTGCCCCATGAGCTCCGCACGGGCGACCCGGTCGACCTCGAGGTGCTGCCAGTGGATGTTCTCGCGTGCCTCCAACGGCGTGTCGATCATGCCGGCGCCGACCGTGTCGTTGGTGAGCCGGTCGATCAGGATGAAACCACCCAGGCCACGGTTGTCGGCGTAACGATCGAACGCGGCCGGAGAGTCCAGGGTGACCTCGACCTCGCCGATGTCGTTCAACCCGAGGTGGTCGACGGGCACGAGCGTGAGGTGGTCGACATCGAGCGCCCGCAGCGGCCGCGCCACGGTCGCACCGACCGTCGCGGTTCCGATCTTGGCGCGGTAGCGCCGCCCGGGGACGAGGGGCTTGTCGCTCATCCAGATCAGGTGAGCCGCGAACCGGTCCGAAACCGTGGCCCGTTCGTGCGCGGCGCTGATCACGTCGCCACGGCTGACGTCGATCTCGTCGGTGAGTGTGACGGTGACGGCCTGCCCGGCCGACGCCGCGGCCAGGTCGCCGTCCGCGGTCACGACCCGATCGACCCGACTGCGCTCTGCGGAGGGCAGCACGACGACTTCATCGCCCGGAGCGACCGTCCCGGCGAGAATCTGACCGGAGAATCCACGGAAGGAGGCGTCGGGGCGATTCACCCACTGCACCGGCAGGCGGAGCGCCCCCTGCGACGGGGTCGACCCGAGGGGCGCCGCTTCGAGCGCGCCGAGCAGGGTGGGCCCGGTGTACCACGGCGTCTGCGCGCTTCTCGTGGTGAGGTTGGTGCCTTCGACCGCGGACAGCGGAATGGCGGTCACCGACTCGATGCCGGTACTCGCCGCGAACCGTTCATAGTCGGCTGCCGACGACTCGAACGTGGAGCGGTCGTATCCGACGAGGTCGAGCTTGTTCACGGCCAGGATCACCCGGGAGATCCCCATGAGCGCGACGAGGTGCGTGTGGCGACGGGTCTGGGCCAACACACCTTTGGTGGCGTCGATGAGGATCACGGCGAGATCGGCGGTCGAGGCGCCGGTGGCCATGTTGCGCGTGTACTGCACGTGCCCGGGCGTGTCGGCGACGATGAACTGACGGGTCGGTGTGGAGAAGAACCGGTACGCGACGTCGATCGTGATGCCCTGTTCGCGTTCGGCCTGCAGGCCGTCGACGAGCAACGCGAAATCGAGATCGGCGCCACGGGTGCCGACCTTGCGCGAGTCGACTTCGAGCGCGGCGAGCTGGTCGTCGAGCACCAGGTTCGCCTCGTAGAGCAACCGGCCGATGAGCGTGGACTTGCCGTCGTCGACCGACCCACAGGTGATGAACCGCAGCGTGGACCGATGCTGGTGCTCGGCGAGAAACGTCGTCATGTCGACGTCTCGGCCGAGATTCGTGTCGGTCGCAGCAGGGGGCGTGGACGTGCCCGCGGGCATCAGAAGTATCCTTCGCGCTTCTTACGTTCCATCGAGCCCGAGCCGTCGAAGTCGATGACCCGGCCCTGACGCTCCGACGTGGTCGAAGCGACCATCTCGAGGATGACCGCCTCGAGGTCCGCGGCCTGGGATTCGATCCCGCCGGTGAGCGGGTAGCAGCCCAGGGTGCGGAACCGGACGCTGCGGATCTCGGGGGTCTCGCCGGGATGCAGTCGGAACCGGTCGTCGTCGACCATGATCAGCGCGCCGTCGCGCATCACCACGGGACGGGGCGCGGCGAAATACAGCGGCACGACCGGGATCTGTTCACGGTGCACGTACAGCCACACGTCGAGTTCGGTCCAGTTCGACAGCGGGAAGACCCGCACGCTCTCGTCGCGGTCGAGCCGGGTGTTGTAGAGCTGCCACAACTCGGGCCGTTGGCGTTTGGGATCCCAGCGGTGCGCCGCGGAGCGGATCGAAAAGACCCGCTCTTTGGCCCTCGAGGCTTCTTCGTCACGACGCGCCCCGCCGAAGGCGACGTCGAAGTGGTGGGTGTCGAGCGCCTGTTTGAGGCCCTCGGTCTTCCAGATGTCGGTGTGCACCGCCGAGCCGTGGTCGAACGGATTGATGCCCTGGGCGACCGCGTCGGGGTTCCGGTGCACGATCAGCTCCACCCCGTCGGTGGCGGCGACCCGGTCACGCATCTCGTACATCGCCCGGAACTTCCAGGTCGTGTCCACGTGCAGCAGGGGGAACGGCAACGGCGAGGGGTAGAAGGCCTTGCGGGCCAAGTGCAACATGACCGACGAGTCCTTGCCGATCGAATACAACATGACCGGGTTCTCGGCCTCGGCGACCGCTTCGCGCAGGATGTGGATCGCCTCGGCTTCGAGGCGGTCCAGGTGGGTCAGCGTCGGGGCGGCGGCACGAGTGGCGGCGGGACGGGTTTCGACGATCGTCACAGCGCCACGCTCTCGACGGTCACGCCGGCGCCCGACAGGCCGAGGGTGAGCACGACGCCGTCGACCTCGAGACGCACGGTGTGGCTGCCCGGCACGCGGGTCGCAACCCGCACCCCGTGCAGCTCGCGTCCGGCAAGGGCACCAAGCGCCCGGTTGACCTCGGCGACCGCTTCGCCACGGGCACGTCCTCCGGGGGTGCGGGCCAGTACCCGGTTGAGCAGCTTCTCACCCTCCGCGGTGTAGCGGCGCCGGGCCCGACCGCCGGTGAGCGACATGGTGGCGAGAGACTCGAGCGTGTCGACCAGCTTCGCGGGCACCACCCCCGAGGGTGCGATCTCGGCGAGCGCGAGCGCACGGCTGCGCGATTCGTCGGGCAACACCAGCGCGGCGGCCGCCGCTTCGGCAGCCACGATCGATGCTTCCTCGGCGTCGAGTTCGAGGTCGTCGACGGCCGCGGGCACCTCGTCGGCCGGCGGCGTGGCGACCACCGGCGAGAAGGCGACCGGCGAGGCCGCGCTCATTGGTCGGCTCCCAGCAACGCGTGGGCCTCGTGTTCGAACCCACCGGTTTCGATCGGGCAGTGGATGCCGCACTCCTTCGGGGCGCCGGTCTCCCACCACCAGCGCCCGGCGCGGTCGTCTTCGCCTTCGGTGATCGGACGGGTGCACGGCCCGCACCCGATGCTCGTGTAGCCCTGGGCGTACAGCGGATGGGTCGGCACCTCGTGTTCGGCCAGGTAGTCCCACACCTCGTCTTTGGCCCAGTCGGCGAGCGGGTTCAGCTTGACGATTCCGTCGTGGTCGTGGTCGAGTTCGACCTTGCGGATCGCCGCCCGCGACGCCCACTGCTCACGGCGCAGTCCGGTCACCCAGGCATCGAGGCCCTGCAACGCTCCGACGAGCGGTTGCACCTTGCGGACGCTGCAGCAGGTGAGCCGATTCGGCACCGATTCGGTGAAGAAGTCACGCCCGTTCGAGTTCTCCATCGCGGCGACCTGGGCGAGGTCGGGCTTGATCACCTCGAAGCGGATCGTCGGGTAGTGCTCACGTACCTCGTCGATGAACTCGTAGGTGGCCTGGGGCAGCATCAGGGTGTCGACGGTCAGCACCCGGATGTCGGGACGGATCTTCGCCGCCATGTCGAGCATGACCATGCCCTCGGCCTGCAGCGCGGTCACCACGGCGATCTCGTCGTCACCGAAGGTCTCGAGAGCCCATTCGAGGATCTCGTCGGGCTCGGAGGCGTCCAGGTCGATGGCGATCTCGCCGATCTCGAGGTCGTCGAATTGCACTCGGGTACTCATGGTTCCTACTCGTTTCTCTGCGGGTCCGTGCGGGGCGCGGGCCGAGTGGTGTGAAGATGGTCGATGATTCGGAACGGGCCTGGCGACTGGCCGTTCAACAACCACCGGACAGGGCAGGCAGGATCGACAACTCCTCGCCCACCGCGACCGGGGTGTCGAGGCCGTCCATGAAGCGGATGTCCTCTTCGCCGAGGAACACGTTGACCGACGGGATCACCTCGCCCTTCGCGTCGAGGGTCTGTGCGGCGAGCAGCGGAAAACGCTCGGCGAGCTCGGCGAGGATGCCACCGACGGTCCGGGCGGACACCTCGATCAGGTCCGCGCCGCCGGTGGCCTCGAGCAGCATGCCCGGGATCCGGACCAGCGGGGTCGTCGCGGCCGCTTCGGCCTCACCGCCGGACGCCTCGGTCGCCTCACCGTTGCAGATGGCGCGCAGTTCGTCGTCGTCGTAGCGGGCGAGGAAGTCGCCGAAGCTGATGGGTGCTCCGGCGACGCGTTTGGCGTCGACCCACGCACCGACCAGGCGGCACACGACCTCGTCGATGTCGTCCGCCGGAATCCGCCGGAGCAGCGGCACGCCGATCGCGGCGCCCGCGCCGAGCCGGCCACGGACCCGCAGGTTGTAGGCCTCGGTGCGCACGCCGGTCGACTTGTCGGTGGTGGTGGTTCCCTGCAGGCCGATGTCGCCGACCCAGTGGTGGGCGCAGGCGTGCGGGCAGCCGTCCATGTGGATGCCCAGATCCGCGACGTTGTCGGGACCGAATCGCCGTTCGAGTTCGGGCAGGATCTGCTCCAAGCGGCCTTTGGTCTCGGCGACCGAGTAGTTGCAGAACTGGTGGTCGGTGCACGCCACCGACTTGGCGTAGAGGTTCGAGTGCCTGGGTTCGAAACCGATGCGCTCGAGTTGCTCGGTCAGCCATGACACCTGAGCGGTGGGCACGTTCGCGGCGATGAAGTTCTGGGAGCGGGTGAAGCGGGCCTCGGCCCCGATCTGGTCGAGGATGTCGCCGAGTGCGATGAGCTGTTCACCGGTGACCCGACCCATCGTGACCGGCACCCCCACATAGGAGAGGTCGGCCCTCCGCTGGCGGTGCACCCCGACGTGGCCGGAACCGTCGCCGGTCGGTTCGGGCGAGGCGCCGTCCTCGAAGGTGTAGCCGAGCCATTCGGAGATCATGGCGCGCATGGCCTCGGGGCCGTAGTCGTCCATCATGTGCTTGATGCGGGCCTTGACCCGGCTGACCCGGTAGCGGGGGTTGGTCTGCCACACGTCGGTGACGGCGCGGAGGACCTCGATGATCTGCTCGTTGGACTCGTACGGGATGAAGACCCCGAGGTCCTTGGCGATCCGCGGCGTGGCCGACAGCCCGCCGCCGACCTTCAGGCCGAAGCCGGGCCGACCGTCCTTGATCGTGCCGACGAGGGCCACGTCGTGGATCTCGGGGGCGTTGCACTGCTTCGGGCACGCCGAGATCGTGTACTTGTGCTTGCGGGGAAGGTCCGAATAGGCGCGGTTGCCCGCGAAGTACGCGGCCACGTCCGCGATCAGGCCGGTGACGTCGAAGAGTTCGTCCGCGTCGACGCCGGCGACCGGGCAGCCGGTCACGTTGCGGACCGTGTCTCCCTCTCCGCCGGTCGTGGTGAGCCCGATCGAGTTGATGGTCTCGAGCACCTCGGGGAGCTTGGCGAGCTCGATCCAGTGGAGCTGGATGCCCTGGCGGGTGGTCAACTCGCCGTAGTTGCGACCCTGGTCGGTCGAGATGTGGCCCAGGGCGCGGAGCTGGTCGGGGGTGATGCGGCCACCGGGCACCTTGACCCGGACCATGAACGTCCCGATCTTGGGCTTGTCGTGCATCAGGCCGTACCAGCTCAGAAAGACGATGTCCTCTTCGGGGATCGCCTCGTAGCCGCGCTCGATCATGTCGGGCAGCTCGTCGATGATGTCGAGCGGGAACTTCTCCTTCTTGTGCCGCTCGATGGCGTTGCGCTTGAGGATGAGGTCCCAGGAAGGTGGTTCCTTGGCCGGCCCCTTGGCCCGAGTCGTCGTTGGCATGGGGGCAACGTAGCAATACCCGACCAATCTGATCAACTTTGTCTGTATTCGTCGGCGGAACTCCGTACCGTGGACGCTCCCGGGGGGACCCGACGCCACGTCGCCGTTCCCGACCGGGCGGCCGGGTCGCGACACCCGCCTAGGCTGACCGGCCATGTTGCTGGCCCATTTCGCTGCGAGCGGGAGCGCGGCGTTGGATCTGCCGGCGTGGGCGCTCGCCTACGCCGTGTTCGCGGTGTCGGTGATCGTGATCCTGATCTCGCGCAACCGACACGTCCCGCGGGCACGACCCCGTCGCGGCGACGCTGCGCCTGCGTCACTCGACGACCCCGAGAACGGCGCCCCCGGCGCACCCGACCGCGGCCCGACCGGCAAACCCCTGGCGATCGCCCAGCTCATGACCGCAGCCGTGTTCTGGGTGTTCGTCGGCTTCTGCTGGTTCGGCCCGGAAGTGCTCACCCAGAACATCGCGACCTTGGCACTCATCGGCATGCTCTGGTCACTCGGCGGCTGGGTCGCGTTGGCGTTCGGCTGGATCTGGGAGGCCGTCGACCCCTTCACCGTGTTCGCCCGGTTCCCTCGCCGCCGACGACCAGCAGGCCGGATCCCGCTGCCGTGGTGGGCACCGGTCCCGGTGTTCGCCACCTACGTGCTGATCTGGATCGCGTGGATCGCCGGTGACGAACCGCGCCACCTCGCGATCTGGTTGACGTCGTACGGCATCGCCATGATCTTCGTGGCACGTCGCGGAGGTGTCGGCGCGTTGCGGGTCTGGAACCCGCTGCCCCGGGCCCTGGACCTCACCGCCGCGATCACCCGCCCCGGGCAGGCCCGTCGACGCCTCCAGGGTCGTGACGACCGGAGGACGGTCGGGTTGATCGCGACGATGCTGCTCGGAGCGCTGGGAGCCAACCAGGCGGCGACGACGAACTGGTTCATCACCAATGTCGGCTTCGACGGTGGCCTCGACGAGACCGTCTGGGTGATGGCCCTGTTCGTGGCATTCACCGTGGTGATTCTCGCAGCGTGGCGGGGCGGCGAGCGGCTGGTGGAACGGGCGCGCCACGAATCGGGCACCCACCCACTCGCCGCGATCCCGGGTCCGATCGCCGGCAGCGTGCTCCTCGCCCAGGCGGTCGCCATCGGGCTCACCCAGACCCAGAACGTCCTGGTGCTGATCTCGGATCCGTTCGCCCGTGGTTGGAACCTGTTCGGCACCGTCTACTGGCAGGTGTCGACCCAACCGCTCTCACCGTTCACCCACGGCATCGTCGTGGTCACATCGATCGTCGCCGGTCATCTGAGCGCGCTGTGGATGATCGGCCATGCGGCCACCGACCGCGCCGTCGACGGCACGACCTCGGCCGCGGCCCGCAACCGAGCCTGGACGGCCGCGTCGGGCGCGATGGCGCTGACCGTGGCCAGTGGCGTTGTGTGGACGCTCGTGCTCCTGAGATGATGGAGCCCATGTCGGTGATCGCCCTGCTGCTCGCCCATCAGAGCGACTGGCTCGCGATGGTGCTCGTGTGCATTCCGCTGGGCGCGTTCGCGGCGATCCTGGCGCTGGCGAACCACCGGGCCGATCGGGACGGTCGGGTCGACCTGTCGCCACCACCGCGCCGATCACGCCGCGACGTCGATCCGGTCTGACCGGCCCCGCGACGCGGTCCGCTCAGTCGATTCGGCGGACGTCCGCTCCGATGCGGCTGAGCTTGCCGACGAAGTCCTCGTAGCCGCGGTCGATGTGGTGGGCATCCGCGATGCGACTCACCCCGTCGGCCCGGAGCGCCGCCAGCACCAGCGCCGCCCCCGCCCTGATGTCGGGCGCCCTGACCGGCGCGGCCGACAGACGGTCACGACCCCGCACGACCGCATGGTGGCCCTCGACCCGGATGTCCGCGCCCATCCTCACCAGCTCGGACACGTACCGGAACCGGCCGCCGAAGATGTTCTCGGTGACGATTCCGGTGCCCTCGGCGATACACAGCAGCGCCACGAGCAACGGCTTGTAGTCGGTCGCGACCCCCGGGTAGGGCAGGGTCGACACGTCGGTCGACCGGGGCCGCTCGGGCGCCATCGCCCACAGTCCGTCGTCGGTCGGTGACACCCGCATACCCGTGCTGCCCAGTTTCGTGATGAGCATGTCCATGTGGTCGTGACGTGCCCCGACCAGGGTCAGTTCACCGCCGGTCACCCCCAGCGCCACGAGGAAGGTGGCGGCCTCGATGCGGTCGGGGATCACCGTGTGCTCGACGGGGTTCAGTTCGTCGACACCGTCGATCACCAACCGGGAACTCCCGATGCCCGTGATGTTCGCGCCCATGCGGTTCAACATCGACGCCAGATCCGACAGCTCGGGCTCGCGGGCCGCGTTCTCGATCACGGTCGTACCCTTCGCGAGGGTCGCCGCCATCATCACGTTCTCGGTGGCACCGACGCTCGGGAACTCCAGGTTCACCTCGGTACCCACGAGGCGCTCCGCGGTCGCCTCGACGTAGCCGTGTCGACTGGTGATCCGCGCGCCCATCGCCTCGAACGCGGCCAGGTGCAGATCGATCGGGCGGTGCCCGAAGTCGTCGCCACCGGGCAGTGCCACACGTGCCCGACCCACCCCGGCAAGGAGCGGACCGAGCACCTCGATCGAGGCGCGCATCGACTCGACCAGCTCATAGGGAGCTTCGGGGTTCAGATCCGCCGGGCGGTCGATCACCAGGCGGTCACCGTCGCGTGTCACCGTGCACCCCATGGCGCGCAACAGCTCCGCCATGTCGGCCACGTCGGTGATCGCGGGCACGTTCAACAGCACCGTCCGACCGGGCACCAACAACGAAGCGGCCATCAGTTTCAGCACCGAGTTCTTGGCGCCGGAGATCACGACCTGGCCCTCGAGCGGACCACTCTCGGCCACCTCGATCATCGTCGGACGCGTCACCCGTGCCGCCCGTCGTGCAGTTCAGGCATCGGCCCATTCAAGCATGCCTTCCTCGACACGGCCCACGCGTGGTGGCACGGTCGCCGACGGTGAGGCGATACGGTGGCTGCGCCCGACGGCCCGCCCCCGAGGTGGTCCGGCCACCCCACCACCCAACGCCGCAGCTCGGAGGACCACCACAGGTGAGCACCGTGACGTGCCGCTCCCGGGTGTCCGAGGACCACCTCGATCGCTTTTTCGAGCCGCGCGACGACCTGGTCACCGAGAAGCGATCCGGTGAGGGCACGTTCGACCTCGGCGAAGGTCCGTTCCATGTCTGGCACCGTGAGGTCGCCATCGACCGCACCGGCGAGGGCGACCCACTTCTCACCGAAACCACCACGTTCCATCTCGCCGTGCCCTTCTGGGGTTGGCTCTTCCGGTGGCCGCTCCGTCGTCGCATCATCCGGCGGCACCGCCGCCTCGCCGTCGGCTCCCGCCCACCCGAGTCGGGGCGGATCCCGGCATGGCTGCCGCCCGACCGCCTCGATGCCCGCTCCGCGATGGTGCTCGCGACGATCAGCTCCCTCAGCGTCGTGACCGGCTATCTCGGCACGATCATCTCACAGACGATCACCTACTCCGCGGACCAGTTCGGGGCGACCACCGGCGACCAGGGCAACGTGCTCGCCGCCGTCCGCATCGGCGTGCTGGGTTCACTGGCGATCGTCGCGCTGGCCGACCGGCGCGGCCGACGCAAGCTCCTGCTCGCGTCGATCGCCGCTTCGTGTGTGACCGCGGCATTCAGTGCCGTCACGACCTCGATGTGGACCCTCGCGCTCACCCAGACCGTGTCACGGGCGTTCTCGACCGCCGCCGCGATCCTGTTGGCCATCGTCGCAGCCGAGGAGATGCCGCGATCGAGCCGGGCCTACGCCGTCGGGGTGATGACCCTCGCAGGTGGCCTGGGCGCGGGCATCTGCGTCTGGTTCCTGCCGCTCGCGGACACCTCGGCGGGTGGGTGGCGCTGGTTGTACGTGATCCCGCTGGTCGGGTTGTATCCGCTCCTCCGACTGTCACGGGTGCTTCCCGAGACCCGCCGATTCATCCGGCGCACCACCAAGGTCGCGCTCAGCGGGCACGGCAGCCGTCTGCTGCTCGTGGGCGCGGCGCTGTTCGCGGCCGCGCTGTTCGCCACACCCGCGTCGCAGTTGCAGAACACCTTCCTCGACCACGAACGCGACTTCTCCGCGGCGCGGATCGCCCTGTTCAGCGTGCTCACCTCGACCCCCGCGGCGCTCGGCGTCGCGTTCGGTGGGCGCCTCGCCGACACCAGAGGACGGCGCCTGGTCGGTGGCATCGGTGTGCTCGGTGGCTCGATCCTGGTGTTGGTCGGGTACTTCAGCCACGGCTGGAGCATGTGGATGTGGACGCTCGCCGGCACGATCCTGGGCGGCGCGGCCGTCCCCGCGATCGCGGTGTACGGACCGGAACTCTTCCCGACCGCGCTACGGGGCAAGGCGAACGGCATTCTGCAGGTCGCCGCCGTGGCCGGGTCGAGTGTCGGACTGCTGACCGTGGGGGCACTCGTCGACCGGTGGGGGCAGATGGGTCCGGCGATGGCGGTGATGCTGGCCGGGCCGGTCCTGGTCGCCGTGCTGCTCGGGGTCGCGTACCCCGAGACCGCGCACCGCACGCTCGAAGAGGTCAACCCCGAGGATGTGACCGGGCGCGAGAGTGCGGGAACCCCTGGGTGACCGCGGCCCGGGCCTACCGCGGTGACTCGATCGCCCGGTAGCATCCCCGGGATGCATCTGCGCCGTATCGCTGCCGTCGCCCTCACGGTCCTGACGCTCGTCGGAGCCGGTTGCAGCGGGTCACGACCGACACTGTCGGAGCCCAAGCAGCACGCGGCCACGACGTCGGCCGGCCCGACGACCACGATCGATTCCGGTGTCTCCCAGGTGGCCACCGCCAGAGAGGCCGAATCCGAGGTGAAGGTGTACCTCACGCCCGACGCGACCAGACAGGCCGCGTTCGAGCTGTCGAATCCGAACCCGAACGGCGCACCGCTGGTCTTTCTGGTGAAGGAACAACAGGGTGCCTGGTATCACGTGTACCTGCCCGTTCGTCCGAACGGCTCGAATGGCTGGGTCCGTGCGTCTGACGTCACGGTGCAGGACAATCCCTACCGGATCATCGTCTCGGCCGATGCGCACCGACTGACACTCGAGAAGGATGGCGTCGTCCAACGACGGTTCAAGGTGGGCATCGGTCGTGGCGAATACCCGACCCCGGGTGGCGTCTACTACATCAAGGAACTGCTCGCCCCACCAGATCCCGACGGCGCCTACGGCCCCTACGCCTACGGTTTGTCGGGATTCTCGGAGATCAAGGAACTCGAGAACTTCGAAGGGGGCGACGGCGTGATCGGGATCCACGGCACGAACGATCCGTCATCGGTCGGCGCGAACGTCTCGCACGGCTGCATCCGCATGTACAACGACGACATCACCGCCCTGTCCAAGATCCTGCCCCTGGGGACCCCGGTCACGATCGAGGCCTGAGACAGCCGCGCCCGGAGTTCCGGCATGAAGAGCCCGAGCCCGGCCCGGTTCCTGCGCGACCTGCCGCTCTCGGCGGCGGATCGCACCAGATCGGCGGGCATCCACCGCCGCGCGATCGCTGCACCGAGGGCCGCTACAGCCCGGCCAGCCAGTCGTCCACGATCTCCACGATCACCTCGTCGACACCTTTCGGGTCGTGACGTTGGCCTTCGAGCCATTCCAGTCTGACCGGCCCGGCGATCGCTCCCACCGCGTCGTCGAACTCGGCCGGCGTGCCGAACGGATCCCGGTCGCCCGAGAGGAACAGGCACGGCACGTCGATGTCGGCGAAGTGATCGACTCTGAGCCTGTCGGGTCTGCCGGGAGCATGGAGCGGGTAGCTGAGCAGCACCAGCCCCGCGGCGGGCAACCCCTCGGCGGCCGCCATCGAGCACATGCGACCGCCCATCGAGCGGCCACCCAGCACCAACGTCTCGGCCCCAGCCGCCCGGAGCGTCGCGGCCGCGCCGCGGACATCGGCGATCAGTTTCGGCGCCCGGTCTGGCGGACCCTTGCGCTTCCGCCGGTAGGCAAAATCGCGACGCACCACGCTCGACACGGCACCGAGGTCGTCCTGCAGGGCGATCAACGTGTGGTGGTCGCGGTCGCCGCCGGCACCGGGGAACAACAGCAAGGCGTCGGGTTGCATGCCCGAGAGGCTAGAGAACCGCGCGACGCGCACGACTCGGACCCTCTGATCAACTAGCCTCACGCCCCGACGTTGACATTGCCGACGAAAGGCGGTTCCCGACATGAGCGACGTATCACAAGGACCTGGATGGTGGCAGGCCTCCGACGGAAAGTGGTATCCACCCGAACAGGCGCCCGGAGCCCAGCCGACACCCGCGGCGCCCACGGCGCCACCGACCCCGGGCTCCCAGCCTCCCGTCGCGCCACCCGTCGGCGGAACCGGCACCTTCGGTGCACCCGGCCCGGGTGGACCGGCGCTCAGTCCGAACGGTCAGCCCCTCGCCGAGTGGCCGATCCGTGTGCTGTCCGCGCTGATCGACTTCGTCGTCCCCTGGGTCATCGTGGGGATCTTCTATTCGTTCAGCATCACGCTCGGCACGCTGTTCTGGGTGCTGGCGATGGGCTGGGCGATCTACATGGGCTACCTCAACGGCCAGACCGGCCAGAGCATCGGCAAGAAGGTCGCCGGCACCCGCGTCGTCAAGGCAGACACCGGTGAGCTGATCGGCGGCGGCATGGGCATCCTGCGGTACTTCGCCCACATCGCCGACTCGATCATCTGTTACATCGGCTTCCTCTTCCCGCTCTGGGACGCGAAGAAGCAGACGATCGCCGACAAGATCGTCGGCACCGTGGTCGAGACCGGGGCTCCCAAGCAGGAACTGAACGCCGACCTGTTCAAGAGCTGACCCGCTCCCCTTGCGAAGCCCGACCCTCCGGTCGGGCGAAACCATGACGAGGCCCGGACCCTGCTTCCAGGATCCGGGCCTCGTCGCGTCACTCCCGGTCTCGTCCGGTCCGCCCCCAGCGGTCGGCCGTGCCGATCGGCGCCGTCTCTAGAGAAACGGCAACGGGTCGTACTCGCTGAGCGGAATGACCCGGACTCGGGGCAACGAGACCTCGAACGCCCCGACGTCCGTCTCGAGATCGAACAATTCGACCCCGGCGACGTGGCGCAGGCCCTGGCTGACCACCTCGTTGAATCCGACGACACCGACCCGTCGATCGGCGTCGGCCAGTGCCTGCATGCCGTCCACGAAGTCGGCATCGTGGCTCGCGAGGATCACGTCGCCACCGTGCTCGACGATGGCGGCCATGGTGCGGATGATGGCAATGTCGACCACCTTCTCGTGCACGCTGCCCGAGAGCGGGATCGGCCGGTAGTCCATGGCGAGCAACGCCTGCACGAACGACATGGGCAGGTCCTTGGTGGCGTTGATGAAGAACAGCGCCTGCACCGGCGCGCCCCAGACCTTCTCGATGTAGGCAGTGAGCGCACCCCAACGGGGGCGCTCGTTCGGCTTGGGTTTGTGACCGAGGACGCCGCCGAGCACCCCGTCGATGTTCTCACCGTCGACGAGCAGATAGGTCTTCGCAGTGTCGCCCATGCGGGCAACCTACCGCCCGCCGGGGTTTCCCGTCTCTCGGAGCCTGTCGCCCAGATCGTGCCCGCTCGGTGACCTGAGCGGACCACGGCGACAGACGCTCACGCGATGGGGCGATCGGTGGGCAGCACGGGCGACGGCAGGTCCGAGGTCTCCATCAGGTACGCGTCCGCGGCAGCGGCCGCCGAGCGCCCTTCCGAGATCGCCCAGACGATGAGGCTCTGACCGCGCCCCATGTCACCGGCGACGAACACGCCCGGCACGTTCGTGGCGAAGGTCCGGTCGCGGGCCACGTTGCCGCGGTCGTCGAGTTCCACCCCGAGCTGTTCGAGCATCGGGGAGCGTTCCGGTCCGGTGAAGCCCAGCGCCAACAGCACCAGCTCACAGGGCAGTTCGAACGCGGTGTCGGGCACCTCGGTGAAACTGGGGCGACCATCCACGACGGTGCGCTCGACCTCGTGGGCCCGCAAGCCCGCGACGTTGCCCGAACCGTCGTCGACGAATTCCTGGGTGTTCACGGCGAACACCCGCTCGACGCCCTCTTCGTGCGCCATCGACGTGCGCAACATCAGCGACCACATCGGCCACGGGGTCGACGCATCCCTGGTGTCGGGCGGACGGGGCATGATCTCGAACTGGTGGACCGAGGTGGCTCCCTGACGGTTCGCCGTGCCCAGGCAGTCCGCGCCGGTGTCGCCGCCGCCGATGATCACCACCCGCTTGCCTTCGGCGGAGATGGAGGGCTCGGCGATGTCGCCCTGCTGCACATGGTTCGCCGGGGGCAGGTACTCCATCGCCTGGTGGATACCGCGCAGTTGCCGACCGGGGATCGGCAGGTCGCGCCACTGGGTCGCCCCACCGGCCAGCACGACGGCGTCGTAGCTCGCGCGCAGTTCGTCGACCGACAGGTCGACCCCGATCTCGGTGTTCACCTTGAACTCGGTGCCCTCGGCCTCCATCTGGGCGAGCCGTCGGTCGATGACGCGCTTTTCCATCTTGAACTCGGGGATCCCGTAGCGCAACAGGCCGCCGACCCGGTCGGCACGTTCGAACACGACCACGTCGTGGCCGGCCCGGGTCAGTTGCTGGGCGGCGGCGAGACCGGCCGGACCCGAACCGACGATGGCGACCTTGCGGCCGGTGCGCACCTCGGGGATCACCGGTTCGACCCAGCCTTCGGCGAAGGCCCGCTCGACGATCTCGTACTCGATCTGTTTGATCGTCACGGGCGGCTGGTTGATGCCCAGCACACACGCGGTCTCACAGGGCGCCGGGCACAGCCGGCCGGTGAAGTCCGGGAAGTTGTTGGTCGCGTGCAGCCGGTCGTATGCGGCGCGCCACTGGTCGCGGTAGACCAGGTCGTTCCAGTCGGGGATGATGTTGCCGAGCGGGCAGCCCTGGTTGCAGAACGGCACGCCGCAGTCCATGCACCGGCTCGCCTGGACCCGCACGTCTTCGGGGTCCATCGGCTCGTACATCTCCTTCCAGTCCTTGAGTCGGACCGGAACAGGCCGGTGAGCCGGCAGTTGGCGTTCGGTGTGCTTGAGAAAACCTCGGTAGTCAGCCACGTATGCTCCTTCAGCCCGCTGCGGCGGCCATGATGGCCTCGTCGATGTCGGCGCCGTCTTCTTCGGCCTGGGCGATGGCCCGCAGCACCCGTGCGTAGTCGCGGGGCATGACCTTGACGAACTGATCCGCCGCCCAGGTCCAGTCGGCCAGCAGCCGTTCGGCCACGGCAGAATCCGTGAGCTCGTGGTGGCGGAAGATCGTCGAGATCAACCACGTACGGTCCAGGTCGTCGAGCGGCTCGAGGTCGACCATCTCGGTGTTCACCTTGCGTTCGAAGGCATCCTCGGGGTCCCACACGTACGCGATGCCTCCGGACATGCCGGCTGCGAAGTTCCGGCCGGTCGGGCCGAGGATGACCGCTCGTCCCCCGGTCATGTACTCACAGCCGTGGTCGCCGACCCCCTCGACGACGGCCGTGGCACCGGAGTTCCGCACACAGAACCGCTCGCCGACGACACCCCGCAGGAAGATCTCCCCGCCGGTGGCGCCGTAGGCGATGACGTTGCCGGCGATGATGTTGTCTTCGGCGACGAAGTCGGGGTGCGAATCACGCGGCGGACGGACGATGATCCGACCGCCCGAGAGGCCCTTGCCCACGTAGTCGTTGGCGTCACCTTCGAGTCGCAACGTGATGCCTCTGGGCAGGAACGCGCCCAGGCTCTGACCGGCCGAACCGGTGAGGGTGATGTCGATCGTGTCGTCGGGCAGACCTTCGCTCCGGTACCGCTTGGTGACTTCGTGGCCGAGCATCGTGCCCACGGTGCGGTTCACGTTCGACACGGGATAGTCCAGCGTGACCTTCTCGCCGTGGTCGAGCGCGGGGGCGGCGTCCTCGATGATGGTGTTGTCGAGTGCCCGCTCCAGGCCATGGTCCTGGCCGCGCACGGCGAGTCGGGCGGAGCCCGGGGCCAACGCCGGCGCCGCGAGGATCGGCGACAGGTCAAGACCTTCGGTCTTGTAGTGGGCCACGGCCTCGGACACATCGAGTGACTCGACGTGTCCGACGGCTTCGGCGATCGAGCGGGACCCGAGCTGGGCGAGCAGCTCACGCACCTCGGTGGCGATGTATTCGAAGAACGTCTCCACGAACTCGGGCGCGCCGCTGAAGCGCTCCCGCAACACCGGGTCCTGGGTGGCGATGCCGACCGGGCAGGTGTTGAGGTGACAGACCCGCATCATGATGCAGCCCGACACGACCAGCGGCGCCGTGGCGAAGCCGAACTCCTCCGCACCGAGCAACGCGGCGACCACCACGTCACGCCCGGTCTTGAGCTGGCCGTCGACCTGCACGACGATCCGGTCGCGCAGGTCGTTCGCCAGCAGGGTCTGCTGGGTCTCGGCCAGGCCGAGCTCCCAGGGTCCTCCGGCGTGCTTGAGCGAGGTGAGCGGCGCCGCGCCGGTGCCGCCGTCGTGACCCGAGATCAGCACCACGTCGGAATGGGCCTTGGACACCCCGGCTGCGACGGTACCCACCCCGACCTCGGCGACGAGCTTCACGTGGATGCGCGCGTCGGGGTTGGCGTTCTTCAGGTCGTGGATGAGCTGGGCGAGGTCCTCGATCGAGTAGATGTCGTGGTGCGGTGGCGGGGAGATCAGCCCCACGCCGGGGGTGGAATGGCGCACCTCGGCGATCCACGGGTACACCTTGTACCCGGGGAGCTGACCGCCCTCACCGGGCTTGGCGCCCTGGGCCATCTTGATCTGGATGTCGTCCGCGTTCGTCAGGTACTCGGACGTCACACCGAACCGCCCGGAGGCGACCTGTTTGATGGCGCTACGCCGCACGGGATCGTGCAATCGGGCCGGGTCCTCGCCGCCCTCACCGGTGTTGGACTTGCCGCCGATCCGGTTCATCGCGATCGCCAGGGTCTCGTGCGTCTCGGCCGAGATCGACCCGTAACTCATCGCGCCGGTCGCGAAGCGCTTCATGATCTCCGAGATCGGTTCGACCTCGTCGACCGGGATCGGTTCACGTACGCCGTCGGCGAAGCGGAACAGGCCACGCAGCGTGGCGAGCCGGCCGGCCTGGTCGTCGACCGCCTCGGTGTACCGCTTGAAGATGTCATAACGGCGGGTACGGGTGCCGTGCTGCAACTTGAACACCGTCTCGGGGTTGAACAGGTGCACCTCGCCTTCACGCCGCCACTGGTACTCACCGCCACCTTCGAGTTCGCGATGGGAGCGTTCGGCCGGGCGCTCCAGGTAGGCACGGTGGTGACGCTCGGCGACCTCGCGGGCGATCCCGTCGAGGCCGATGCCGCCGAGCTTCGACGCCGTGCCCGTGAAGTACTCGTCGACGAGGTCCTGGGACAGTCCGAGCGCTTCGAACACCTGCGCTCCGGTGTAGGACGCGACGGTCGAGATGCCCATCTTGGACATGACCTTGAGCACGCCCTTCGACGCGGCCTTCAGGTAGTTCGCGGTGGCCTCGATCGTACCGACGCCCTCCATCAGCCCCCGGTCACACAGGTCCTCGATCGTCTCGAGCGCGAGATACGGGTTGATCGCCGACGCGCCGTAGCCGACGAGCGCCGCCATGTGGTGCACCTCGCGGGCATCGCCGGCCTCGACGATGATCCCCGCCCGGGAACGCAGCCGCTCGCGTACCAGGTGGTGGTGCACCGCGGAGGTCGCGAGCAGCGACGGGATCGGAGCGAATTCGGCATCGGAGTTGCGGTCGCACAGCACGACGATCCGGGCGCCGTCGCGCACCGCATCGGCCGCCGCCCGACACAACTCGTCGAGTCGACGGCGGAGCGCTTCGCCGCCACCGGCGACCTCGTACAGGGCCGACAGTTCCACCGCTGCCAGGTCGCCCCGGTTGCCCTCGTCGTCGATGTGGATCAGCTTGGCGAGCTCGTCGTTGTCGATCACCGGGTACGGCAACACGATCTGGGCCGGGGCAGTGCTGCCCGAATCCAACAGGTTGCCTTCGGAACCCAGCGTGGCCCGCAGCGAGGTGACGAGCTGCTCTCTGATCGCGTCGAGCGGCGGGTTGGTGACCTGCGCGAAGAGCTGGCTGAAGTAGTCGAACAGCAATCGGGGACGCGCCGAGAGCACGGCGACCGGCGTGTCGGTGCCCATCGAGCCGATCGCCTCGGCGCCGTTCACCGCCATCGGCGTGAGGATCCACTTGAGTTCCTCGGTGGTGTAGCCGAAGGTCTGCTGGCGGCGGGCCACCGAGGCGTGCGGCCAGCGGGTGTGGGGACGGTCGGGTAGGTCCGACAGGGTCACGAGCGACGCCTCCACCCAGTCGGCGTAGGGGTGTTCGGCGGCCAGGGTGTCCTTGATCTCGGAATCCTCGATGATGCGACCGGCGACCGTGTCGACCAGGAACATCCGACCGGGACGCAACCGACCCTTCTCGACCACGTGGGCCGGGTCGATCGGTAGCACACCCACCTCGGAGGCCATCACGACGAGCCCGTCGTCGGTGACCCAGTACCGCGAGGGTCGCAGACCGTTGCGGTCGAGGACGGCACCCACGACCTCGCCGTCGGTGAAGGCGACCGAAGCGGGACCGTCCCAGGGTTCCATCAGCGACGCATGGAACTCGTAGAACGCCCGGTGGGCGGCGGGCATCGTGTCGTCGTTCTCCCAGGCGGCGGGGATCATCATCAGCACCGCGTGGTGGATCGGGCGACCGGCCAGATACAGCAGCTCGAGCACCTCGTCGAAGGTCGCCGAATCGGACGCTCCGGGGGTGCAGATCGGGAAGATCCGTTCCAGTTCACCTTCGCCGAACGCGTCGGATGCGAGCATCGCCTCACGGGCGCGCATCCAGTTCCGGTTGCCGCTGACGGTGTTGATCTCACCGTTGTGCGCGACGTAGCGGTACGGGTGGGCGAGGGGCCAGGAGGGGAACGTGTTGGTCGAGAACCGGCTGTGGACCAGCCCGATCGCCGAGACGACCCGCTCGTCGAGCAGATCCGGATAGAACTCGTCCAACTGGGGCGTGGTGAGCATGCCCTTGTACACGATCGTGCGCGACGACAGTGACGGGAAGTACACCGACGCACGGCCGTCGTCGTCACCGATCTCGTGCTCGATGCGCTTGCGCAGCACGAACACGCGGCGCTCCAGGTCCAGACCTGACAACTCCTCGTGGTCACCGGCGACGAAGACCTGCGAGAACGAGGGCATCGCGGCACGGGCGGCGCGACCCAGCGGCGAGGGATCGACGGGGACGGTACGCCAACCGATGACGCCGAGCTGTTCGGTCTTCGCGATCTCGGCGATCTGGGTACGGGTGAGCTCCGCGGCGTTCGGGTCGGCGGGCAGAAAGGCGATGCCGGTCGCGTACGTGCCGGCTTCCGGCAGGTCGAAGTCGACGACCTCCCGGTAGAAGGCGTCGGGAACCTGGATGAGGATGCCCGCACCGTCACCGGTGTCGACGTCGGCCCCCGACGCGCCTCGGTGTTCGAGGTGGCACAGCGAGCCGACGGCCTTGGACACCAGGTCGTGTGAGGCGCGCCCGTGCAGGTCCACGACGAAGGACACGCCGCACGCGTCGTGCTCGTAGGCGGGGTCGTACAGGCCGGTGGGGCCGGGGGGATGAAGCATCGGGCCTTCCATGTTCAGCGAATTCGGCGGAACAACTCGCCGGGACGCCGTTGGCCCAACGATGCGGGGAGTGAGCATCGTACCAGTGGTGCCGGGACGGCCGTCAAAGCGAATTCCGCGACCCCTGCGGCGTTCTATCCTCTCAGCGTGGCTCAAGACACGACATCACGAGGGTCGGCGCACGGGCATGCGGTACTGGGCGGCCTCGACATCCACTGGTTGGAATGGGGGGAACCGGGCCGACCCGTGGCGCTGTGCGTGCACGGTTTTCCCGACTCTCCCCACACCTTCCGTCACCTCGGCCCGGCGCTGGCCGCCGCCGGTTTCCACGCGGTGGCGCCTTGGCTGCGCGGGTATGCGCCCTCCGCCGTACCCACCGACGGCAACTACCGGGTCGGTTCGCTGGTCGGCGACGCGATGGCGTTGGTCGACCACCTGGGCGCCGATGACGCGGTGCTGGTGGGCCACGACTGGGGGGCGATCATCGGTTACGCGACCGTGGCCCTGTACCCCGAGCGGTTCGATCGGCTCGTGACCCTCGCGGTGCCGCCGCTCGGGAGTGTCATGGCGGGCTTTCTCACGTATGCGCAGATCCGGCGGTCGTGGTACATGTTCGTGTTCCAGCACGCGCTCGCCGAGGCCGTGGTCTCCGCGGACGACCTGGCGTTCATCGACGGGCTGTGGGCCGAATGGTCTCCGGGATATGAGGCCTCGGTGGATGTGGGGTACGTCAAAGACGCGCTGCGTGAGCCGGCGAACCTGTCGGCCGCGCTGGGCTACTACCGGGCGATGCTGGGCGCCGATCAGACGGGCGCAACCGACGCGGATCAGGCGGCGATGCTGCCCTCGCCGGTGCCGACGTTGTACCTGCACGGCGCCACCGACGGTTGCATGGGCGCCGAGTTGGTGGGCGGTGCCGCGGCGTCGTTGCCGACTGCGGGGTCACGCGCGGAGATCCTCGATGGGGTCGGGCACTTCCTGCAGCTCGAGGACCCGGCCCGGGTGAATACGCTGATCGTGGACTACCTCACCGCTTGACCGGGTCGAGCCCGACTCCGTCCGCGCGGCCGACCATCGACGGGCAAAGCTGCTATTCGACTCGAGACGATCATGACCCTATGCTCACCGTCTCGAAATACCTTCGCGACCCTTGCTCGAAAATTCGGACCAAGGGCACAAGTGCTGCCGTCAGTGCCAGTCTGCCAAGCGGACAAGAGGTTCTTCCTCTTCACGGTGTTCTCTGGTCGTTGCCTACATGCCGTTGTGTGAGATTCATTTCCGACCAAGTCGCTTCAGGCACGAGTATGGAGTGTGAGTGTGTCGCCCGTGTGCTCGACGAAATAGCCGTGTCCACTCGCGTCGAGGGCAACCGCGTCCCCCTCGGCAAGAGTTCCTGCCGTCTCACCCCAGGTCCCGTCCTGGCCCAGGATCGAGAAGGGACCGCGGCGGCCTTCTTGATCCTTGGCGACTGCAACGTCCGTGACAAGGACATCGGAAGAAGTCCGGTCGGTCGCGAAGCCCACGCTGGCTGCACCTTCGAACGGCGCTGCCGGCAGTGCAGAAAGGACGGCCGAGTCGCCCCCACTGGCGAGCGTGACCAGGTAGCCCTGCGGTGTGCTTCCAGCGGTGGTCACCTGGATGATGGCCCCGCCACTTGCACAGCCGACGACCGAAGTCGACGTGGAGTCGGCGGGAAGCGTCGACCCGGTCACCTTCACGTCACTGAACGTGGCCCCCTTCAGTACCTTCACCGCGAGCGATCCGGCCACCCGCCCGCTGCCGGCCGAGCGGGTCGCCGCGCCGGAGGGAGCAATCCCACTCGATCCGGACGTGACCTGGATGAAGTTCTCGCCAGCAGCGCAGACGGTTGCCGTGGCGGTGCTCGCACCGTCGAGATCCGTCAGCGTTCCACTTTTCACGTCGACCAGAGCCAGCCCCGCCGTGCCTTGTTCGCGAGTCCTCAGCGCAACGAGGCTCGACCCGATCCCCGCCCCTGGGGCCGGATCGGTCACGACACCTTGCGTGTCGATCGCCTTTGACGACGTCGACCATCGACCTGATTCGAGCGAATACCCGAACGCCGCTAGTGGCGCTGTGGGGCACCGGTCGCCGTCGTCGTTCACCGAGGTGGAACCATCACCGTCGGGACACTGGTGGCCGACGACCCTGATCGTGTCGCCGTCCCGCCAGGCCGCTACTCCGTCCAAACGCCCCGAGTCAGCGTCGGCGACCCAGCGATTCGCACCGTCGTCTCCTGGCAGGAGAACTGCGACGCCACCGTCGTGCGCGCCGTCAACGACCGCGACACCTTGATCCAGGCGGACGAACGCAGCGGCTCCGGGGTGTTCGAGAACGATGTCGGAGGGTGGGGCGGCGCCCGGAACGGCGGACTCGCCCCGACCACACGCAGCAAGAGCGACGAGGCCGACCCCGAACAACAGCGATAAACCCCGATGAGCCGGCGTCTTTCTCGCAGTAGTGGGCATGTCCACTCCCCCGGTGAATGATGTTGTAGCGACGGTCACTCTACAGCAACGCTTGGCATCGAGGAAAGGGGCTGTTGGTTCGGCCCGTCGGTCGACGCCGACTCATCCGGTATGAGTCACTTGTGGGCATCTACCCGTGGGCCGGACGGGGTTCATGCGGCTTTCTCGGCCGGGGGGTGATTGTAGGTTTGCTCCCATTCGATGGGTGATACTCCGCCGAGGTTGTGAATTCGTCTCGTGTCGTACCAGTTCACCCATTTCATGATTGCCCGTCGGGCCTCGGCGCGGGTGGCGCTCAGCGCGGCAGTCCCCTTGGGCATGGCGAACATCCTTCCAGCAGCGCCTCACGGCACCGCAGATCAGATGTCACCCAATCGTGCAGCAGTCCCATCAGGGCTGATCGTGCATGTGCAAAGGGTGGTAGTGGCCTCGACCGATGCGCATCAATGGGTCCAGAGGTTCAGATCTGCCGTCGAGCGGCTCTGGTCGGGCCAAGTGGGCCATCGACGCGTCAGGGCAGGCGGTAGACCTCGTGCTCGACGATCGCGAGACCATCGTCGAGCAGCGTGGCAGCGACCCGTTCGGCTCGCTCCGTGTCGGTCGGCCAACCCATCACCTCGGCGAGTGCAGCCGGGTCGCTCGGAACCGGTCCGAGCCGGAGGGCGTCGACCAGGCGACCTCTCCCCTGCCGGTCTGAGCCGGCGAAGCGGCTCTGCCGTGAACCGGTGCCCGCTGTGCCCACAGCCGGATCTGGCATGTCTTCGCGTCCTGCCCAGGCACACCAACGTCGCACCGGGCAGTCGTTGCATCGGGGGCCCCGGGCGACACAGATGGTGGCCCCGAGGTCGAACATGGCCTGGCTCCACTCCCATCCGCTGCCCGCGGGCACGCAGGCATCGGCCCGCTCCTGCACTTCGCTTCGAGTGAACGGCCGACCCTCCCAGCGCGCAAGCACGCGGGCCACGTTGGTGTCGACCACGCCGACGTCCCGGTGATGCGCGAACACGAGCACCGCCCGCGCGATGTACGGGCCGACCCCGGGTAGAGCGAGCAGCGCATCGAGGTCGTCGGGTACTTTGCCGCCGTGTTCGGCGACGATCTGAACGGCGCTGCAGTGCAGGTTGACCGCCCGACGGTTGTAGCCGAGGCCGGCCCAGGCAGCGATCACGTCGCCGAGGGGCGCCGAGGCGCAGACTGCTGCTGTCGGGAAGCGGTCGAGAAAGGTCTCATAGCGGGCCCGAACCCTGGCGACCTGGGTCTGGGCGAGCATGAATTCCGAGACGAGGATCGCCCACGGGTCCCGGGTGTGCCGCCACGGCAGATCCCTTCCGTGCGCGGCGAACCAACCCAGGAGTGCGTACCGGCGTCTGTCGCTTTCCGGCCGTGGGTCCACCGGCGCATCCTGTCACCCCGGACCAGCAACGTTCGCTGATGATGTCACTGACGATCTCTATGGTGTGACGGAAAGGTGGTGCACGCCCGCGCCAATCGACAGGAGGTGCAACCATGCCGTCCGACCAACCCTGTAAGGCGTCGTCGACCGACGGGTCGACGGTCTTGGCCTCGTCGGGCCGGCGGTCGTGCCCGCGGGCACAGGTTCGGG